>NZ_CP059903.1:946500-1262000 GCF_014127485.1 Nocardioides dongkuii
CAGGTCGCCGCCGTACCTGTCCGTCACGACGGCGGCGAGCTCGCCGAGCTGCGTGGCGGTCCGCTCGTCGTAGCGCCGGTAGCCGCCGCGACCGAGCGCCGCGACCCGCTGGTGCCGGGTGGTCGCCCGGGTGCCGTGGGGAGTGCTGCAGCCGGCGCCGAACAGCTCGCGCGCGGTCGTCACGGCCACCTCCGAGCGGATCCGCGCCGAGAGCAGCAGGGTCAGCACCAGCAGCTGCCACAGCGGCGCCGGCTCGTCGGCCAGCTTGATGCCGGCGTCCTCGGCGTACGTCGTGCCGTGCTGGTCCAGCAGCGCGCGGACCACTTTCTCTCCCATGGTCCCTGGGTACCCGCGGTTGTCCACAGGTCCACGACAGCCCCTGTCGGGCGGGTCGTCGCCGGGATTGCCTGGACCCATGAGCCCCACTCCCGGATTCCGCCGTGGCCGGCGGATCAGCGACCTGATGACCCGCGACTACGAGACCTTCGTCGACAGCGCGTTCGCGGCGGAGCGTGCCGGCGACGCCGAGACCGCGCTGGCCTACCACCGCGGCGTCCCGATGTTCCAGCGCAGCGCCCACGGCGTCGTGCTCACCCAGCTCGCCGGGCTCGCCGACGAGATGACGCCCTGGATGTGGGCGCGGTGGGCGGCGTACCAGTGCACCCGGGCGGAGGACCGCGGCACCGGGTCGGGCGAGATCACGCGCGCCGCGCTCGACTACGTGGTGCTCATGTTCCACCGCGACCTGCTCCAGCAGGCGTACGACGAGGGCGACGACCCGGTGCGGCTGACCGGCAGGATCATGGGGATGAGCTGGCCCTACCACCAGCTGTGCACCTACGAGCTGGGTGGCCTCGAGGAGTTCCTGGACACCCTGGCGAGGGGGCGGCTCGCCGAGGAGTGCGGCCTGGCCTGGGACTGGGTCGACGCCACGATGGGCGGCTACCGGCTCGAGCGGACCGATGGCGGCCTGGTGGCACACGACCCCGTCACCGGCGCACGCACTGAACTGCTCGACCTTGGTGCGGCGCTGTACGCCGGCCCGAGCGGCTGGGTGATCGGGCGGCTCGTGCCCAGCGGGGGGAGCCCGGCGCTGATGTTCGACAGCCGCCCGCTGCCGGTCGACGAGCAGACCGCGACCGCGTGCGCCGCTGACCCCTCTCGGGGCGCCTGGATCACGGCGCTCGAGCGCGCGCTGTCCGAGGGGCGGGTGGACCCGTCGGTCCTGATGTCGGAGGACCGCGAGCTGG
Organism: Nocardioides dongkuii; assembly: GCF_014127485.1. Taxonomy (NCBI): domain Bacteria; kingdom Bacillati; phylum Actinomycetota; class Actinomycetes; order Propionibacteriales; family Nocardioidaceae; genus Nocardioides; species Nocardioides dongkuii. Next base: position 947,751 of record NZ_CP059903.1, read on the forward strand.
TCACCGACGTGCCCAGCCTGGAGCTGGTCCATCGCGGCACCGCCCCGTCCGCCCTGGCCGCGACGCTGGACCAGCTCGCCCGCGGTCGCGACGAGATCGGCCGGGCGGCGTACCGCATCCTGCGCGACGCGGTCGACGGCTCGCTCGGCGGCGACGACCAGGCGCCGTACGTCGCGGCCGCCGTGGTCAACCCGCACGCGTACGCCGAGGCGCAGCGCCGCCTCGTCGGCCCGGGACGCCGCGCCGCTTGGATCCGATGGGCCGAGCTCGCGCCCGACCCGGCCGCCGGACGGCTCGCCTCGCTCGCCGAGCGCAGCCACGCTGTCTCCGCGTGAGGACCGGTGAGGTGTGTACCTTGTGTGTATGGCACGCCTGAACGTCTACGTCCCCGACGAGCTGGCGGCAGCAGCCCGCGACGCAGGCCTGAACGTCTCGGCGCTGACCCAGCAGGCACTCTCGGATGCGCTCTCGCGGGCGGCCACGGACTCGTGGCTCGCGCGGATCGATCGCCCGGTATCGGCCGCCACCCACGCTGCCGTGGCGGCAGCACTGGACGCAGCCCGGGACGAGCTCGGTGCCTGAGGGGACGACGTCCGGTGCGGTCGTCGACGCCTCGGCCCTCGTGGATCTCCTGGCGGGGACGGAGCTGGCCGGAGCGGTACGAGCGCGCCTCGCCGGCCTGGTGCTCCACGCGCCGGCCCACCTGGACGTGGAGTGCCTGTCGGCGCTGGGACGCCTGCATCGCGCAGAACTCCTGACGAGTGCCCAGGTCTCGACGGCGCTGTCCGACCTGGCCGAGGCGCCCCTCCTGCGGCATCCCCTCCCGCCGCTGCTGGCCGGCGCGTGGTCTCGCAGGGAGAACCTCCGGTTGGCGGACTCCCTGTACGTCGAGCTCGCCGAGCATCTCGGCCTCCCGGTGGTCACCACCGACGCTCGGCTGGCGCGTGGCGCTGCCCGGGTCGCGCTGATCGGCTGAGTCGACGGGTTGTCCACAGGCGGGCTTCGGACCGGTGTCGGTTGTCGGCGAGCGGTGCCACCGTGGGTCCATGGACGAGACGCGACACCCGTGGTGGATGGTCACCGCCGTCTTCGACCCGGACGGCGGTGGCTCCGACTTCGCCTACACCGAGGGCCTGGCGCGCGAGGGTAGGCCCGAGCTGCACATCTGGGGGAGGCCGTCGCTCGGCGATGACCCGGGCGAGGACTGGTGCTTCAGCCAGCGGGACGCGTGCCGGATCCTGAACCAGGCGGCCTGGCGGCTCCTCGACGGCGAGCTCGCCGCGGGCGACAGCTGGGAGGCGTCGTACGACGAAGGCTTCGTGACGGCGCGCTTCACCGTCGGCGAGCCGGTCGCCGCCGATGCCGTCGACGCGTGGGGTGCCGACGATGCGCCGGTGCTGCCGATCGCATGGGAGCTCGTCCGGCCACCCCTGGGGCCGCCACGACCGCTGTCGCGCGAGGCGCAGAAGCAAGCGGTCGAGGAGTACGACGACATCGTCGCCGGGCTCGTTCCGGCGATCGTGGTACCGCCGGGCTGGGAGCTCCCTCGTGCCCCGTCCTGGGATCCCGGACAGGTCTACGGACCCCGCACCCCGCTCGTGCTGGCGCGGGCCGCGCAGATCTGGCAGGCGGGTTCCGAGGCCCTCGAGAGCATCCTGGACAGGGCGCTCGTGGTGGCCGGGCACGTCGGGGTCGGGTACGCCGCGGCGGTCGCTCGGGCAGCAGGTCGTGAGCCGGGTCGGGTGCCGGCACTGGATCGGTTGGAGCGGGCGGTCGAGTCCGTCCTCGGGCCGGCGGACGCCTCACCCGAGCACGCCCTCCTGGTGGGCGCCGTGACGACCGCGCTGGTGGTCGAGGCCACGGCGGACCTCCTGCCGGACCGGGTGGTGACGCTCGGCCAGGGCGTCGTGCGGACGGCGCTCACCTGGCGCCCCCTCGCCCCGGACGGGCGGTGGGCCTGCTCCGACGCGGTGGCGCAGGCCGTGGTGACCCTCCTGAGCAGCACCTCGGGCGATGACCTCCTCGACGCGGCCCGCACGTGGTCGACCCACGACGAGGGGGAGTCGCGATGGCCGGTGCTGGCGACGCTGTGGACGAGCGCTGCCTTCGGCCCGGAGGTCGCCGTGCAGGACGCGACGAGTCCGTCGAGGCGAGGCAGGGTGCCGTCGCCGGAGGTCCGTGTGCGGGCGCTGCAGGCTTCCGCCCTGATCCAGGACTGGGTCAACGACCTGGCCACCCTGCTGTGCCATCGTCCCGTCTTCCACCCCCGGGTGGTCGACACGTTCCTGGAGTGCAGCCGCCGGGTGCCGGGGCTGGCTGCGCTGCTCGACCAGCCGCTCACCCACGGGGGAGGGACGTGAGGTCGGACTGTCCACAGGACTCGAACTGGTGTTCGAGAATTGTCGGAGGTGGCGCCTAGCATTTCGGGTATGGCAGAAGGTTCGGTCCTCGAGCACCCTGTGCGGCGTTGCACCCGGGCGATCGGCGCCGCGCTGGACGAGGTCTCCGACGTCGATCCGGCGTTCCTGCCGGCAGCCGACCGGGCCGAGCTGATGGTGGAACTGACGCGGGAGGCGAGTCGGCTTCGGGGCTTGGCGTTGCGGTTGGTGGGGGTCTCCGACGACGTCGCGGCCGAGGATGGCGCCCGGTCGGCGGCCAGCTGGTTGGCGCACCGGACGAGGAGCAGCCAGCAGAGCGCACGCGCGGACGGCCGGTTGGCGGAGGCGTTGGAGCAGCGTTGGCGAGTCGTCCAGGCCGGGGTGCTCTCGGGGTCGGTGCACCTGGAGCAGGCCGAGGCGATCGTCCGGTCCCTCGACGGCCTCCCCGCGGACGTGCCGCCCGACGTACGGGCACGAGCGGAGGCGCTCCTGGTCGAGCAGGCCGCGGACTTCGGTCCGCGTGAGCTGCGGGTGCTGGGTTGCAGGGTGCTGGAGATCGTGGATCCGGAGGCGTTCGAGGGCGAGGAGCGCCGTCGGCTGGAGGACGAGGACCGCCGTGCGAAGGAGACCACGTCGTTGTCGTTCCGGAAGCGCGGTGACGGCACGACCGAGCTCCGTGCCCGGGTCTCGGACTCGGTGGCGGCGCGGCTGCGCACCTACCTGGAGGCGATCGACGCCCCCCGACGCCGGCACCTGGACCCGCTCCAGCCGGTGACCGACGAGGCGACTGGGGAACGGCTGCCTTATCGGCGACGGCTCGCGATGGCGTTCGCCACCCTGCTGGAGGCAGTCCCGGCGAGCTCCCTGCCGCGGCACGGCGGGTCGGCGACCACGATGGTGTTCACCCTCGATCACGACAAGCTCACGGCCGGTCTCGCGACGGCCGGGCTGCTGGACGGCGACCGGGTCTCCGCCTCGGAGGCGTTGCGGCTGGCGTGCAACGCCTCCATCGTGCCGATGGTGCTGGGTGGGCAGGGGCAGCCCTTGCACCTGGGCCGCTCGCGACGGTTGTTCAGCGAGGCCCAGCGACTGGCGATGGCTGTGCGGGACGGCGGCTGCCGCGGCGATGGCTGCTCGGTCCCGGCTGCCTGGTGCGAGGCCCACCACCTGGGGCGTCCCTGGTGCCAGGGCGGGAGGACGGACCTCGAGGACGGGGTCCTGCTCTGCTCGTTCCACCACCACTGCGCCCACGACCCGGACTACGACCTACGCACCCTGGCCTCCGGCGACATCCGGTTCCACCGACGACGGTAGGCCGACACGGAAGAGCTGAGTCAGGGACGACCTGTCGCCGTCGGGTAGCCCAGCCATGCCCAGCGGCCCCGAGAACGGGGGAAGCCGTCCCGCCTCCAGGACGTTGCCCCGGGGTGAGGCTCTCCCTGCTCGACCGCTCCCGCACCCGCGCCGGCCACCCCGACGCGGCCGCGCTGACGCACACGATCGAGCGGGCGGTGGATGCCGAGCGGCTGGGCTACTCCCGGTTCTGGGTGGCCGAGCACCACGGCGTGCCCGGCGTGGCGTCCGGGGCCCCGGCGGTGCTCCTGGCGGCGATCGGCGCGCGGACCACCTCCATCCGGATCGGGTCGGGCGGGGTGATGCTCCCCAACCACCAGCCCTTGGTCGTGGCCGAGCAGTTCCTGATGCTGGCCGGTCTGCATCCGGGTCGCGTGGACCTCGGCGTCGGGCGCTCGGTCGGCTTCACCGAGCCCGTACGTCGAGCGTTGCGCCGCTCGGCCGAGGAGCCGGACACCTTCGGCGACGACCTCGTCGAGCTGCGGGGCTACCTGGACCGCACTGCGCCGGTGACCGCCCGGCCGGCGCTCGACGAGGTGGTCCCGGTCTTCGTGCTGGCCACGGGTCGGGGTCTCCGGGTCGCCGCCGAGCTCGGGTGTCCGGTGGTCCTCGGTGGCCCCGTGCTCGACCAGCCGGAGCTGCCCGACCTGCTGGCGGCGTACCGCCGCGACTTCCGGCCGCACCGCGACAGCCGTCCGCACGTCACCGTCTCGCTCGACGTGCTGGTCGCCGACACCGACGCGGAGGCGCGCGAGCTGGCGCTGCCCGAGGTGTGGGCCATGGTCCGCTCCCGCCGGACCGGTGTCTTCGGAGCCCTGGAGCCGGTCGCCGCCATCCACGACCAGCCCCGGGACGCCCGCACCGCGGACCGGGTCCGGCAGGGTCTCGACGGGGTGGCCGCCGGGAGCGCGAGCACGGTACGACGCCGGCTGGAAGAGCTCGCCGACCTGACCGGAGCCGAGGAGCTGCTGGCCACCGGGTCGACGTACGACAGGTCGGCGCTGGCGGCCTCCGACGCGGCGCTGGCGGCGCTGCTCGCCTGACGGACCAGGGGTGTCCGACCGGACACAAGCGCCGACTCGCGTAGGACGACTCCTCAGGACCGGTGCCGTCCGACCGATGCTCCGCGTGTCACGGATGACGCAGGACGGAGCAGGAGCCCATGTCTGGATTGTCGATCGACGAGGTCGGGCGACGGCAGCGCGCCCTCGCCCAGCGCCTGGAGGCCTTCGGGCACTGGGACCGGGACACCGCGGGCACCCGGATCACGGCGCGAGCGCTCGCCGACCTGCCGCGCGGCTGGACGGTCCAGCACGACGTCCGGCTCGATGCCGGGGTGGCCGACCACGTCGTGGTGGGGCCCGGTGGCGTCTTCGTCGTCACGACCCGGAGCTGGTCCGGGCGGGTGAACGTCGTGGACGGCGTGCTGCGCCAGGCGGGCAACGTGCGCGGCGTGCACGTCCCGATCGACACGGCGGCCGCGGTGGCGGACCTGCTCGACGGCAAGGCGGCCCAGCAGGTGCACGCGGTGCTCTGCGTCGCCCGGGACGGAGAGGTCGCCGGGGCCGCGCAGGGGGTGCTCGTCTGCTCCGCCGGCACCATCCGGCGGCTGCTGCTGACCCGTCCCACGGTGCTGTCCCGCCGGCAGGTGCGGGCCGTGCTCCGCGACCTCGCAGCCCCGGACCGCGGGTCCGCCGCGTCGGTCGTGCTCCAGGCGTCGAGCGGCCCGGCGGCCTAGCGCACGACGTACGTCGTGACGACCACCACTTGGCAAAAGGTTTGGCGTCCGAGCGGGGGTGTGTGACCGTGTACGGGCGTCGTCGGGCATCCGGCCCGGTCGGCGCCCGCACGATACCGACCTGGAACGCGCCGAGGCCCGTCACGTCGCCAGGTGGCCACCGACACGAGGAAGCAGAGACGGGCACGGGAGTCCCACGTAGCACGCCCCTCACCGTCAGGTGCGGGGCTCGGGGTGAAGTCGAGCAGCGCTCGGCCGGGCACGGCGTCCGAATCCGACAGGACCACTTCCGCAGGCGATCGCCGAGGAACCATCGTGACCATCGCCAGCACCGGCGCGCCGTGGCGCGCCCGCCTTCTCCGCGGAACCCTGACCTCCGTCCTCGCCCTCGGTCTCGCCGTCGGCGTGAGCCCGCTCTCGCCGGCCGCCGAGGCCGCCGAGCGCGTGAAGCACCACGAGGGCCGCAAGGTCGAGCAGATGACCCTCAAGCGTCTCCCGTCCCCGTCCCGGGGAGCGAAGGTCATGGCGGCCGTCCGTCGCCAGGCCGGGGACCCCTACGTGTGGGGCGGCTCCGGGCCGAACCGGTTCGACTGCTCCGGCCTCACCCAGTACGTCTACCGGACCGCCGCCGGCGAGCAGCTGCCGCACTCCAGCAGCGGGCAGGTGGGCCGCACCAAGCGGATCTCCCGTGCCGCCGCGCGCCCCGGCGACCTGGTGTTCTTCCACAACGGCGGCGGCGTCTACCACGTCGCGATCTTCGCCGGCGGCAACCAGATCTGGCACGCGCCCGGCTCCGGCAAGCGGGTCACCCGCGCCGCGATCTGGACCTCCTCGCACTTCTTCGGCCGGGTCCGCTGACGCAGCGGGAGTCCTAGTCCAGACCGCTGGGATCCGCGGGCACGTCGACGGCGTGCTCGCGGAGCAGCTCGATCGGCACCAGCTCGAGCGCGCGGTAGTTCGTCGCCGCCAGCAGCACCGGCGCGGCGGCCCCGGCGCGGTAGGACTGCAGCCAGCGCCCGGCGACCACGCACCACGGGTCGCCCGGGTGCAGGCCGGGGAAGGCGTACTCGGGTCGTGGCGTCGTCAGGTCGTTGCCCACCGACCGCTGGTGGTCGAGGAACTCCTGGGTGACGATCGAGCAGATCGCGTGCAGCCCGACGTCGTCGGGCCCGCACGCACAGCTCCCGTCGCGGTAGAACCCGGTCAGCGGGTCGGTGCCGCAGGGCTCCAGGGCCCCGCCCAGGACGTTGCGCTCGGTCACGGTCCGAGGATAGGGGCCGTTCCGGGTGCAAGATGGGTCTCCCGGAACCGTCTCGGAAGGACCCAGGACCGATGCGACACCTCCGCACCCTCGCCACCGCCCCCGCCGTCGCCCTCGCGGTGACCCTCTCCCTCACGGCGTACGCGCCCGCCGCGGACGCCCTCGCCCCGCCGCCGGAGCGCACCGTCACCGACCCGGCCGACCCCGGCGCGTCGTACGACGTGCGGTCGATGACGCTGCGGGCGGCGACGGGCCCGAACGCCCGCGCCTCCGTCGTCGTCCGGCACGCCCGAGCGGTGCGCACCGGCGACGCGATCGACCTCTGGTTCGACCTGCGCGGCGACCGCCGGCCCGACGTCTACCTTTCCGGCGTCTCGTTCTCGGAGTACGCCGCCTACCGCGTGCGCGGGTTCCGCAAGTCGGGCCGGGACATCACCGACCGCGGCTGCTTCGCGCTGAAGATGCGCGAGCGCCGCTCGGTGGTCCGCTTCGACCCCGACTGCCTCGGCAGGTCCGCCGCGTTCGCGGTCTCGGTGCGGTCCTTCCGCATCGGCGAGGGCGGCGCGGGCTCCGACTTCGTGCCCGGCAGGAGGCAGCTGAGCGGCCGCGTGGCGTCCACGGCGACGGCTCGCGGCTGACCGGTCCCCGGCCGGGCGCGCCCAGGAGTGGCCCAGGACTGTGGGACGTCGGTGCGCTGGGCGATGATGGTCGCTGCAGTTTCCAGCGCACGTCGACCGAGGGGGAGGAGAGCCGCATGTCCGACCAGCCCGCTGATCCCGGATCCGCCCGCGTCCCGCTGCTCGCCGAGCTCGACGAGGACGCGCTGCACCTCTCCTTCGACCCCGGCACGGTGACCCGCGGCCGCGGGTACGTCGCCGAGGGCCGGGTCGGCCGGATCACCTCGATCGTCGACGACCCGGACCGCATCGAGCTGATGGCCGACGTCGAGGGCAGCGCGGGCCTCCCGTACGACGTGGCGGCGGTCGTCACCCGCAAGGGCCGCTCGGTGGTCGTCGACGGCGACTGCACCTGCCCCGTCGGCGAGAACTGCAAGCACGCCGTCGCCCTCGTGCTCGCCGCCCGCGACCGGCTCGGCGGCGGGCCGCCCAGCGCCTGGGTCGAGCGGCTCGACCGCCTCCTCGGCGAGCTCGGCGACGACTCGTCCGCGCGGCCCCTGAAGCCGCTCGCCCTCGAGCTGACCGTCGACCACCCCGACGCCGACGGGGCCGGCAGCCGGCGCGCCCCGTCCTGGCAGGACCGCGCCGAGCGGCCCACCGTCCGGGTGCGCCCCGTGGCCAAGGGCGTCCGCGGCCAGTGGGTACGCCGCGGCGTGGGCTGGGACGACCTGCACCGCGCGGCGTTCTCCGGCACCTACGACCCCGACCACCTCGCCGTCCTCACCGAGCTCGCCGCGGCCCGGCGCTCGCCGCACTTCTACGCCGGCGAGACGCCGCTCGACGACCTCGGGTCCGGCGTCTGGGCGATGCTCGAGCGCGCCCGGTCCGCCGGGGTGGAGCTCATCGGCGGCGACGAGGTGCGCACGGTCTCGGTGCTGAGCGAGCCGGTGACCCTGCGGGTCGAGGTGCGCGGCGCCGAGGACGGTACGGCGCGGGTCGAGGTCGGCGTCCAGCACGACGACCGGTGGTGGACCGGTGCGCAGCTGGTCGTGATCGGCAAGCAGGGCCACGGGGTCGCGCTGGTCGACGCCGAGGCCGGTGCCGTGCTCCTCGCCCCGCTCGACCGGCTGGTGCCGCCGGCGGTGCGTCGCCTGGTCGAGTCGCCCGACCCGCTGCTCATCCCGGAGTCCGAGGCCGACCGGTTCGTCCGCGACTTCCTGCCCCGCCTGCGCCGGCACCTGCCGGTCGGGTCGCGCGACGGCGTCGTCGCGATCCCCGAGGAGCGGCCGCCCGCCCTGGTGCTCAGCGTCGGCTGGCGCGGCCCGGGCGTGGCCGAGACGACCTGGAGCTGGCGCTACCAGCTCGGCGCGCAGGAGGAGCGGCACGAGCTCGGCACCACCGGTGGGGCGCTGCGCCGGCCCGACCGCGAGCGCGCCCACCTCGCGCGCCTCGACCTCGGTGCCGTCGGCGACGAGATGCTGCGCGGCGACGACGGCGGCCTGCGTCGCCACACCGAGCTGCGCGGCGACCGGCTGCTGGCGCTGGTCGGCGAGGTGCTGCCCCGGCTGCGCGCCGACCCGCTCGTCGAGGTCGAGGAGCGCGGGGTCCAGCCCGACTACCGCCCGGCCGAGGACGACCCCGAGATCCGTTTCGAGGTCGCCGAGGAGGGCGCGGCGGCGGGGGAGGGCCCCGTCGACTGGCTCGACCTGCGGGTCGTGATCAGCGTCGACGGCGAGGAGGTCCCGCTGACCTTCGTGCTCGAGGCGCTCACCCTCGACCGCGACCAGCTGTTCCTGCCCAGCGGCCGCTACCTGCCCGCCGACCACCCGGCCCTGGCCCGGCTGGCCGACGCGGTGCGCGCCGCCCGCGAGCTGGCCGAGGGTGACGACGGCGACGGCCTCCGGATCGGCACCCGCGACCTCGGCCTGTGGGGCGAGCTCGCCGACATCGGGCTCGTCGACTCCCAGGCCGCGCGCTGGGTCGAGGCCGCGCAGGCGCTGCGCGGGCTCACCGAGCTCCCGGCCATCGACCCGATCGGCACGCCCAGCGAGCTGCGCGACTACCAGCTCGAGGGGTTCCGCTGGCTGGCGTTCCTCCACGACGCGGGGCTCGGCGGGATCCTCGCCGACGACATGGGCCTCGGCAAGACGCTGCAGGCGCTCGCGCTGGTCGCGCACGCCCGCAGCCGCGGCGCGGGCCCGTTCCTCGTCGTGGCGCCGACCAGCGTCGTCCCCGGCTGGGTGCGCGAGGCCGCGCAGCACACCCCGGGCCTGCAGGTCCGGGCGGTGACCGCCGGCCAGCGCCGTCGCGGCGCCAGCGTCGCCGAGCTGGCCGAGGACGCCGACATCGTGGTCACGTCGTACACCCTGCTGCGGCTCGAGGCCGACGAGTACGCCGCGCGCCCGTGGGGCGGGCTGATCCTCGACGAGGCCCAGCAGGTCAAGAACCATCAGGGCAAGACCTACCAGGCCGTCCGCCGCGTCGACGCGCCGTTCCGGGTCGCGCTCACCGGCACCCCGTTCGAGAACCGGCTGATGGAGCTCTGGTCGCTGCTCTCGATCGTCGCGCCCGGCCTCTACCCGTGGCCGCGCAAGTTCGCCGAGCTGGTCGCCACCCCGGTCGAGAGGCAGGGCGACGAGGGGGCGCTGCGCCGGTTCCGCACCCGCATCCGGCCCTTCCTCCTCCGCCGCACCAAGGAGCTGGTCGCCGCCGACCTGCCGCCCAAGCAGGAGCAGGTGCTCGACGTGGCCCTCGGGCCGCGGCACCGCCGGGTGTACGACGTCCACCTGCAGCGCGAGCGGCAGCACATCCTCGGGCTGGTCGGCGACTTCAACGCCAACCGGGTCGCGATCTTCTCCTCGCTCACCAAGCTGCGCCAGCTCAGCCTCGACCCGGCGCTGGTCGACCCCGAGCACGACGCGGTCGGGTCGGCGAAGATCGACGTCCTCGTCGAGCACCTCCAGGAGCTCGCCGCGGAGGGGCACCGGGCCCTGGTTTTCAGCCAGTTCACGAGCTTCCTCGCCCGGGTGCGGAAGCGGCTGGACGAGGAGGGCATCGCGCACGCCTACCTCGACGGCCGCACCCGTGACCGCGACGCCGCGATCTCGGAGTTCCGCGACGGCACGGCCCCGGCGTTCCTGATCAGCCTCAAGGCGGGCGGCGTCGGCCTCAACCTCACCGAGGCGACGTACGTCTTCGTGCTCGACCCGTGGTGGAACCCCGCCGCCGAGGCGCAGGCCGTCGACCGTGCCCACCGGATCGGCCAGGAGCAGCCGGTGATGGTCTACCGGTTGGTCGCGACCGACACCATCGAGGAGAAGGTGATGGAGCTGAAGTCCCGCAAGGCCGCGCTCTTCGCCCAGGTCGTCGACGGCGACGGCGCGATGTCGACGGCGGTCACCGCCGACGACGTCCGGGCGCTGCTCGGGGAGTGATCCGGCAGCGCCGCGCGCGCCGCGTGTTTTGCCATACCCCCCCGTTCATCGGAGGGCCGGACAGGGCACTGTAAGGCCATGACGACCAGCACCATGGGCGCCCCGGCCAGCGCACCGGCGAGCGCACCTGCAGACGCAGCGGACATTCCGGCGACGACCTCCGCCCCGAGCGGCCCGGGCGGACTGACCCCCGAGGAGATCGAGCTGCTCGGCCAGGAGCTCGACGCCATCCGCCAGCAGGTGCTCGACGACCGCGGCGAGCGGGACGCGGCGTACATCCGTCGGCTGGTCAAGGTGCAGCGCGGTCTCGAGCTCGGCGGCCGGGTGGTGCTGCTGGCGAGCCGCAACCGGAAGGCGTGGGTGCTGGGCACGGCCGCGCTCAGCCTGGCCAAGATCCTCGACAACATGGAGATCGGCCACAACGTCCTGCACGGGCAGTGGGACTGGATGCGCGACCCCAAGATCCACTCCACGACCTGGCAGTGGGACCACGCCTCGCCGCCGGAGCAGTGGCAGCGCGCGCACAACCAGGTGCACCACACCTACACGAACATCATCGGCAAGGACAACGACCTCGGCTACGGCATCATGCGCGTCGACGAGGGGCAGGAGTGGGAGCCGCGCTACCTGGTCCAGCCGATCTGGAACTTCTTCACCGCCTGCATCTTCGAGCAGGGCATCGCGATGTACGACCTCGACTTCGGCGAGCACCTGCGCGACAAGCGGAAGATGTCGCCGGAGAAGAAGGCCGAGGCGATGACGACGCTGAAGCGGATCCTGCGCCAGGGGGCGAAGGACTACGTCGTCTGGCCGCTGCTGTCGGGCCGTGCCTGGCGCTCGACGATGAAGGCGGACGCCACCGCCAACCTGGTCCGCAACCTGTGGAGCCACTCGATCATCATGTGCGGGCACTTCCCCGAGGGGGTCGAGGCCTTCGAGCTCGACGAGCTCGACGAGAACGAGTCGCGCGGCGAGTGGTACGTCCGCCAGATGCTCGGCTCGGCCAACATCTCCGGCTCGCCGCTCCTGCACCTGCTGGCCGGCAACCTCTCGCACCAGATCGAGCACCACATGTTCCCCGACCTGCCCAGCAACCGGTACGCCGAGGTCGCGCCGCGGGTGCGCGAGGTCTTCGACAAGTTCGGCCTCAACTACTGCTCGCGCCCGCTCGTCCAGCAGGTCGGCAGCGCCTGGCACAAGGTGGTCCGGCTCTCGCTGCCCAACGGCTGGCTCGCGGAGACCAACCGGCGCAACCTGGTGCCGCAGCTGCGCAAGCTGGCGGCGCGTCCCGCCTGACGCCGCCGGACGTCATACGAGTCGGCGCCAATCGCCGCCAGCTCGTATGACGTCCCGGGCGGTCACCCCGGCTGGGCGATGTTGACCAGCCAGGTCACGCCGAACCGGTCGGCGCACTGACCGAACACGTCGCCCCAGACCTGCTTCTCGAGCGGCACGTGCACCTCGCCGCCGTCGGCGAGCCGGTCGAACCAGCCGCGCAGCTCGGTCTCGTCGTCGCCGCTGAGGCTGAGGTTGCTGGTGTTGCCGCGGACCAGCTCCTCGCCGGGCATGCCGTCGGAGGCCATCAGGGTCAGGCTCGGGGCGGTCAGCTGGCCGTGCATGACCTGCGCGGCCTGGTCGCCGTCCATGCCCATCTCGCCGTAGGTCATCACGTCCAGGTCGCCGCCGAAGACGGACCGGTAGAAGTCCAGTGCCTCCCGGGCGGTGCCGGGGAAGTGCAGGTAGGGGTTGAGCAGGGTGGGCATGGCTCCTCCTGGGTCGCGGGTGTGCCCGGACTGACTCCCGGCCGGCCCGGAACTCATCGGCGTCCCGCGGACTGTCGGCACCCGCGACTATCGTTCCGTCCTGCCGGATCCAGTCCAGCCGACCCCCGAGGAGGTACGCCGTGCAGCTCGCCGCCGCCGCAGCCCTGGGCCGTGCGCTCCTCGACGAGCACGGGCTCCAGGACTGGTCGCTGGTCTTCGACCGCGCCAAGCGTCGCGCCGGGATCTGCCGCTCCGAGCGCCGCGAGATCGGCCTCAGCGCGCCGCTGACCGAGCTGCACGACGAGGCCGACGTGCGCGACACCCTGCTCCACGAGATCGCCCACGCCCTGGTGGGCGTCCGGCACGGCCACGACGCCGTCTGGCGGGCGACCGCGCGGCGGATCGGCTGCTCGGGCGAGCGGTGCGTGCGGCCGGACGCACCGGAGCTGACGGGTGCCTGGGTCGGCACCTGCACGGCCGGTCACCAGGTGACCCGGCACCGGCGCCCCGACCGGCCGGCGGCCTGCCGGCGGTGCGGCCCGGCGTTCGACCTGGCCCACCTCCTCACCTGGACCCACCACGGCCGCACCGTCGCGATGTCGGCGCGCTACGAGGCGCAGCTGCGCCGGCTCCGCGAGCGGGCGGAGACGATGCCCGCCGGCATCCCGGGCAGCCGGCCGGTCGTCGTGCTGCGGCCGGGGGAGCGGGCCCGGGTGATCGCCGTGGGGCGCTACCACGGCGCGGTCGGCGCGGTGGTCAAGCGCGGCCGCACCCGCTACCACCTCCGCACCCCCGAGGGGGTGCTCACGGTGCCCTTCGAGCTGGTCGAGCGCGCGACCTGAGGCGACCCTGAGGGTCGGCCGGAGTCGACCCTGAGCCGACCCTGGGACCGACGAAAGTCGGATGCGGTGAGCGTCGTTGCTCCTTACCGTGGTGGGTGTCCCACCGCCCTCGGAGGTCCTGATGAGGCCGCAGCCCGTACGCCGCCGCCGGTTCTGGCACGCGCTCAGCGACGAGGAGAAGCAGCAGCGCCTGGCCGAGATCCGCCGTCGCCACCAGGAGGAGATCGAGCGCGAGGCGCGGCGCCTGCGCGACCGCTGACCCGACGCCCCGCCGAGCCCGCGGAGCGGGTGGCGCCGCCCGCCGTCCCGCCCGGATCACCCACGACGTAGGTTCGTCATGTGGCCGACTCCGACTATTGCGAGATGTGTGAGCTCCCGTTCAGCCAGTGCGTGCACGGCCGGCCCGAACCGGTGCCGCCGCCGAAGCCGCCGCCGGCCCCTCGTACGTCGCGCGCCAAGGCGACCCCGAGGGTCAAGGTGCAGCCCCGGGTGCCCGGCACCCCCGCGACCCGGGCGGCGCCCGTCCGGTCGACCGCGCCCCGCAAGTGGACGTCGCCCGAGGAGCTGCGCCCGCACGTGCTGGCGACGCTCCAGGAGGCCGGCGGCGAGCTCGACGTCGACGACGTCTTCACGCGTCTCGAGGAGCGGGTCGGCGACCTGCTCCGTCCCGGTGACCACGAGAGCAACCCGCAGGGCGAGCTGCGCTGGCGGGCGGCGGCGCGGAAGGCGCGCAAGGCGCTGATGGACGAGGGCTACCTCACCGCGGCCGCACCCGGCGTGTGGCGGCTGACCGAGTCCGGCCTGCACGCCGACGTCACGCCCGAACCCTGATCTCCCGGCCCAGGCTGGCGCCCTGCCGCAGGTCGAGCTCGTCGCCGGACCAGAACCGCCCGGGGTCGTAGTAGTTCGTCGGCGGCCAGTCGGCGAGCAGCCCCATCGCGGTGTACGCCGCGGCCACCACCTCCGCGCAGTACGTCGTCTCCGCCGCCGCCACGAGGTGCGCGCGGCCGCGCAGCCAGCGGCCCGCCAGCGCGGCGGTCGGCGGGAACGGGGTCCCGTCGAGGCGGGCGACCGTGCGCAGCGCGGCGTCCTCCATCGCGGGGGTGACCGCGCCGTCGAGCTGGCGCAGCCACGCGCGCTGCTCGTAGCGGCCGGTCCACTGCTGCACCGCCTCGCGCAGGTCGTGCAGCTGCGCGCCGCGGTGGTGGGTGCCCGCCCACACGTCGAGCAGGCCCTTGCCCAGCTCGGCGTGCCAGATCAGCGGCGGCAGGTCGTCGAGCACGATCGCCATGCCGACGTGGTTGACGGGCGCGTTGGTCAGCATCCGGATAGCGTGGTCCGCGGCGGAGCGGCCGCGGAACAACCACAGGTCGCCGGTGCGGGTGAGGTCCACGGCCTCGTCCAAGGACAGGTCGGTCACGGGAAGGGGCTCCTCGGTGCGGCTGTGGAAGGTGCTCGGGATCGCAGGGGTGGCCGGCGTGGCCGCCACCGGCGCCATCATGGCGCGTGACCAGCGCCGGCGTGCGCAGGTGACGCCGGACGAGGTGCGCGCCAAGTTGCACGAGCGGCTGCGGGAGCCGGAGCGACGCTGATTGTGACGTGCGGCACGGGGTAGGGGATCAGCACCCCACCTCGGGCCCCTCTGGGAGGTACGCCGTGTCCGCACGCCCGCTCACCGCCACCCTGACCGCGGCGCTCACCACCGCGCTCACCACCGCGCTCGCCCTGGGGGTCGCCGCGGCCGGCGTACCCGCCGCCCAGGCCGACCCGTCCCGCCAGCCGCCGCCGCCCGCGGGGCCGGGGGAGAAGTCCACCTGGACCGAGGCCGACAAGACCGGCTTCGGGACCGCGCGCACCCGCCGCAGCCGGGTGTGGTTCACGCTCCAGGGCGGGCGGATGAGCGAGGTGTTCTACCCCGACCTGTCCACGCCCAGCGTCCGCGCGCTCGAGCTGGTGGTCACCGACGGCGCGACGTTCACCGACCGGTCCCGCGACATGACCCACGAGGTCACCCGGCCCGAGGAGGGCAGCCTGCGGTTCACCCAGGTCAGCGAGGCGCGGTCCGGGGCCTACCGGGTCACCCAGCAGGTGGTCACCGACCCGCGCCGCAGCACGGTCGCGATCGACGTGCGCCTGGAGTCGCTCGACGGCACCCCGCTCGCGCTCTACGTGCTGCACGACCCGGCGCTGGCCAACACCGGCATGGACGACCGGGCCCGCTCGACCGGGGATGGCGCGCTGGTGTCCGTGGACCGCAGGGCACGAGTCGCCGCGGCGCTGGTGGCGGAGCCGCGCTTCGACGCGACGAGCAACGGCTACCACCGCACCACCGACGGGTGGCGCGACCTGCGCCGCGACCACGACCTCGACGACCGGCGCCGGAGGCTGGCGGAGCCGGGCAACGTCGTGCAGACCGGCCGGGTCGCCGGCGTCACCGGCCTGCCCGGCGCGCAGGACGCCAGCCTGAGCCTCGGGTTCGGGCGCACCGCCGCCTCGGCCCTGGGCGCCGCGAGGGCGACGCGGAGGGCCGGCTGGCAGGCCACCGCCGACTCCTACGACGCGGGCTGGGCCGGCTACCTCGACTCGCTGAGGGAGGTGCCGGCGTCCGCGGCGGCCGTGCGCCGGCAGTACCTCGCCTCGGCGCTCGTCGTCGCCGCGGCGGAGGACAAGCGGCACCGCGGCGCGATCGTCGCCTCGCCGTCCGCGCCGTGGGTGTGGGGCGACGAGGTGAAGGACCTCTCCAGCCCCTCCGGCGCCTACCACCTGGTCTGGTCGCGGGACGCCTACCAGTTCGGCACCGCGCTCTGGGCGGTCGGCGACCGGGCCGCCGCCCGCCGGGTCGTGGACTGGCTCTTCGAGGTCCAGCAGCGCGCGGACGGGTCGTTCCCGCAGAACTCCGACGTGGCCGGGCGGCCGGTCTGGTCCGAGCTGCAGCTCGACGAGGTCGCGCTCCCGATCGTGCTCGCGCACCTGACCGGGCGCGACGGCCCGCGCACCTGGCGCGGGGTGCGCAAGGCGGCCCGCTTCCTGGTCCGGTTCCGCGACGAGGAGACCGGGCGGCGCGCGCCGTACTCCCCGCAGGAGCGCTGGGAGAACCAGTCCGGCTACTCGCCCGGCTCGATCGCGGCGCAGGTCAACGGCCTGGTCAGCGCCGCCGCGATCGCCCGCGAGAACGGCGCCGGGCGGCTGGCCCGGAGCTGGCTGCGCACCGCCGACCGGTGGCAGGCGCGGGTCAAGGACTGGACGGTCACCCGCACCGGGCCGCTGGCGGACGGGCCGTACTTCCTGCGCGTCACCAAGGACGGCCGGCCCGACCGCGGCACCCGCTACCCGATGGGCGACGGCGGGCCGAGGAGCGTCGACCAGCGCCGGGTCGTGGACCCCAGCTTCCTCGACCTGGTGCGCTTCGGCGTGCTCGCGCCGCGCGACCGTGCCGTACGCCGCACCCTCGGCGTCGTCGACGACGAGCTGCTCGTCTCGACGCCGAACGGACCGTTCTGGCGCCGCTTCTCCTTCGACGGGTACGGCGAGACCCGGTCCGGCGGGCAGTGGGAGATCACCGAGCCCGGCACGGGCACCACGCTCGGGCGCGCCTGGCCGCTGCTCACCGGCGAGCGGGGCGAGTACGCCGTGGCCGCGGGCCGCGACGCGTCGACCCACCTCGCGGCGATGGCGGCCGCCGCCGGACCCAGCGACATGATCTCCGAGCAGGTCTGGGACGGTCGCCCGCCGACCGGCGAGGGCTGCTGCCCCGAGGGCGAGGGCACCCGCGCGGCGACGCCGCTGGTGTGGTCGCACTCCGGCCTGGTCCGGCTCGCCTGGACGATCGAGCGCGGAACCCCGGTGGACCTCCAGCGGATCGTCGCGCGGCGCTACCTCGGCTGATCGGTCGGACCCCGCGGCCCCGGTTGGGGTACCTCCCTGCAGGATGGACGTCGTCGACGAACGGAGACACACCATGGACAGCAGGAAGCTCGGCCGCACCGGCCGGGACGTGTCGGTCATCGGGCTCGGCACCTGGCAGCTCGGCGCCGACTGGGGCGAGGTCACCGAGGCCGACGCGACCGCGGTCCTCGAGGCGAGCGTCGAGTCCGGCGTCACCGTCTTCGACACCGCCGACGTCTACGGCGACGGCCGCAGCGAGCAGGTGATCGGGAAGTTCCTGCGCAGCCACGACGGCATCACGGTCGCCACCAAGATGGGCCGCCGGATGGACCAGGTCTCGGAGAACTACGTGCTGGACAACTTCCGCGCGTGGACCGACCGCTCCCGCAAGAACCTCGGCGTCGACACCCTCGACCTGGTGCAGCTGCACTGCCCGCCGAGCGCGACGATCGACGCCGACGCGACGTACGACGCCCTCGACGCGCTCGTCGAGGACGGCGCGATCGCGGCGTACGGCGTGAGCGTCGAGACCGCCGACCAGGCGCTCAGCGCGATCGCCCGCCCGCACGTCGCCAGCGTCCAGATCATCCTCAACGCGTTCCGGCTCAAGCCGCTCGACCGGGTGCTGCCCGCCGCCCGGGAGGCCGGCGTCGGCATCATCGCGCGGGTGCCGCTGGCCTCCGGCCTGCTGAGCGGCAAGTACGACGAGCAGACCACGTTCGCCGCCGACGACCACCGCACCTACAACCGCGACGGCAGCGCGTTCGACGTCGGCGAGACGTTCTCGGGCGTCGACTTCGCCACGGGCGTCGCGGCGGCGCGGGAGTTCACGAAGCTGGCCGGCCAGTACGGCCCCGCGGGCGCGACCCCCGCGCAGGTGGCGCTCGCCTGGGTGGCCCAGCTCGACGGCGTCAGCACCGTCATCCCGGGCGCCCGCAACCCCGACCAGGCGCGCGCCAACGCCGCCGCGGGCAGCCTGCCCGCCCTCGCGCCCGAGCTCCAGGACGGGGTGCGGAAGCTCTACGACACCTACTTCCGCGAGGCCGTCCACGACCGTTGGTAGGACCGTTCCGTGCAGTGTGACTACTTCGACGCGGGCGTGTGCCGCTCCTGCACCTGGATGGGTCAGGCGTACGACGCGCAGGTCGCGACGAAGCAGGCGCGCTGCGAGGAGCTGCTCGCCCCGTGGCCCGGGATCGCCTGGCTGCCGCCGTTGACCAGCCCGGAGTCGGGCTTCCGGAACAAGGCCAAGATGGTCGTCGGCGGCACCGTCGAGGCGCCCACCCTCGGCATCCTCGACCCGGCCGGTCACGGCATCGACCTGCGCGGCTGCGGGCTGCACGAGCCCGACCTCGCGGCGGCGCTGCCCGTCCTGGCCGAGCTGGTCACCCGCGCCGCGGTCCCGCCGTACGACGTCCCGACGCGGCGCGGGGAGCTCAAGCACCTGATCGTGACCCGCTCGCCCGAGGGCGGGCTGATGGTGCGGTTCGTGCTGCGCTCCACCGAGGCGGTGCCGCGGATCCGCAAGCAGCTGCCCTGGCTCGCCGAGCGGCTGCCGCTGGTGGTCGTGTCGGTGAACCTGCAGCCCGAGCACAAGGCGGTGCTCGAGGGGGAGCGCGAGGAGGTGCTGCTCGGCGACACCCTGCGGATGCGCACCGGCGCCGTCGACCTGCACCTGCGGCCGCAGGGGTTCTTCCAGACCAACACCCACGTCGGTGCCGCGCTCTACCGCCAGGTCGAGGACTGGGCCGACGAGCTCGCGCCGGCCTCGGTCTGGGACCTCTACTGCGGGGTCGGCGGCTTCGCGCTGCACCTCGCGCGGCCGGGCCGATCCGTCCTCGGCGTCGAGGTGAGCGTGGAGGCCGTGGCCAGCGCCCGCACCAGCGCGGCCGGGCTGCCGGACGTCTCGTTCGTGGCGGCCGACGCGACCTCCTGGGCGCTCGCCCAGGAGACCGGGCCCGACCTGGTCGTCGTCAACCCGCCGCGGCGCGGCATCGGCGCCGACCTCGCCGGCTGGCTGGAGGGCTCCGGGGTGCCGCACGTCGTCTACTCCAGCTGCAACGCCGTCACCCTGGTCCGCGACCTGGAGGCGATGCCGTCCTACCGCCCGACGCGGGCGCGGCTGCTCGACATGTTCCCGCAGACCGCGCACTTCGAGGTGGTCACGCTCCTCGAGCGGACGGGGGTCACGTGACCGACCCCGCAGACGAACCCGCCGACCCCGCCGTCCGGCTCGCCGAGGAGCGCGCGACCGTCGTACACCGGCTGGCCGCGCTGCGCGGCGACTTCAGCGGCATGGTCGAGGCGTCCCGCGACTCCAACGCCGACGACGAGCACGACCCGGAGGGGCACACGATCGCCTTCGAGCGCAGCCAGCTCGACACCCTGGTCCGGCAGGCCGAGGAGCGGCTGGCCGAGGTGGACGCTGCGCTGGCCCGGCTCGCCGACGGCAGCTACGGCACCTGCGTGCGCTGCGGTCGCCCGGTCCCGCCGGAGCGGCTGGCGGCCCGCCCCGCCGCGGCGACCTGCGTCGCGTGCGCGGCGTCGGGTCCGCGCCGCTGACCCGCCGGCGGGACGTCATACGACCGGGTCGCGATACCCGCCGAGTCGGATGACGTCCCGGCGTCAGCCTCGGGCGCGGCCCCAGAGCATCAGCCGGACCACCGAGGTGAGCACCCGCCGGGTCATCGCGAGAGCAGCAGGAACAGGACGACGGTGAGGACCGCCGAGACGAGCAGGGACCCGAGGCAGCCCAGGCGGTTGTTGAAGAAGAGGAACATGCCTGGACGGTGCCCCCGGGGGTGACCGCACAGCCCACCCAGGGGGGTGACGGGCAGGTGAGACCGGTCACCGCGCCGGGCTGGGACGTCCGGCTCTGGGTACCCCGCCGCCATGGCCCTCCTGGCACCCGTGCGGCACGGCGTCTCCTCGGTCGGCGGCGTCCTGCTCGCGGCCGCCACCCGCGCGGCCGCCGCCGTCCGCCCCGCGGCGAAGCCGCTGCACCCGAGCGGACGCATCCGCCAGGCCCGGCTGTACCGCCACGGCCTGAACCCGCCGCTCGGCATCGGGTTCCTCGACGCCCCCGGGGTCGACGAGGTCGTGGTCCGCGAATCGCGCGCCGTCGGGCTGCCGCAGGCGCTGCCGGACGTCCAGGGCCTCGCCCTCCGGGTGCCGATCGGCGACGGGGCGTACGGCGACCTGCTGCTCGCCTCGACCGGCTGGGGCAAGGTCAGCCGGTTCGTGCTGACCGTCAGCCGCACGACGTACGGCCGGCCGATGACCACGCTGCTGCCGTACCGCACCACCGCCGGACCTCTCCTGCTCGGCGCCCGCTCGGTCGGCCACGCCACCGTCGAGCTCTCCTGCGCCGTCGGCGACGGCCCGTGGCGGCACTTCGCCGACCTCCGCCTCTCCGAGCTCGACGCCGACCCGTCGGTGCTCGACGAGCGCGGCGACATCTCCTTCGACCCGGTCCTCCACCGGGTCCCCGGGCTCGACCAGTACCGCTGGGTCGAGCGGCTCCGCGAGCCGGCGTACGACGAGGCCCGCGCCGACCGCGGCGAGTCCTGACCGGTCCAGACGTCGACGCCCTCCGGGCCGAACCGCCACGGGGTGGGGTCGCGCGCCGCTAGGTTCGGCGGTTCCGTCCATCGTCACCGGGAGCCACCATGACCGACCTCAACCAGCCCACCACGCCGGGCGCACCGCTCCCGCCCCAGGCGTACGGCGGCCGCGGCCCCGGGCCGCTCGGCCAGGTGCGCGGCACCGGGATCAGCTTCCTGCTGATGGTCGTGACCTTCGGCATCTACGGCTTGGTCTACTACTACCAGACGCACGAGGAGATGAAGCAGCACAGCGGCCAGGGCCTCGGCGGCACCGTCGCCCTGCTGCTGAGCCTCTTCGTCGGCCCCGTCATGGTCTTCCTGCACCCGGCGGAGGTCGGCGCCCTGCGCGAGCGGGCCGGCCTGGAGAAGCGGGTCAGCGGCGTCACCGGCCTGTGGAACCTGCTCCCGTTCGTGGGCACCATCGTGTGGTTCGTGAAGACCAACGGCGCGCTCAACGACTACTGGACCTCGCAGGGCGTCCCCGCCTGATCCCGCCTGATCCCGTTACCGTGTCGGGATGACCCCCCCGTCGTCGTCATGGGCGTCTCGGGCTCCGGGAAGTCCACCGTCGGCGCTGCGCTCGCGCAGCGGCTGCGGGTGCCGTTCGCGGACGCCGACGACCTCCACCCCGAGGCCAACATCGCCAAGATGGCGCGCGGGGAGGCGCTCGACGACCACGACCGCTACCCCTGGCTCGAGCAGGTGGGCCTGTGGCTCGCCGACCACCTCGACGGCGGGGGTGATGAGCTGCTCGGCGCTGCGGCGCACCTACCGCGACCAGCTCCGCTCGCTCGCCGACGGCGTCGAGTTCGTGCTGCTGCACGGGAGCCGCGAGGTCATCGAGCGCCGCCAGGCGAGCCGCCCCGGGCACTTCATGCCGGCCTCGCTGCTCAGCTCGCAGTTCTCGACGCTCGAGCCGCTCGCCCCCGACGAGCACGGCGTCGTCATCGACGTCGACCAGAGCATCGACGCGGTGGTGCAGGCGTACGTCGACCAGCGCGACCGCTGACCCGGCGCCGACCCGGCCGCCGGCCCGGTGCCGCGGCCGCTGGTCTAGATTGCGCCGGTGGACTCCGACCGCAGGGCGCGCGACCGTGACCGCGACGCGGCGATCCGGCTGGTCGAGAGCGCCTGGGCGGACGGGCAGATCATCGAGCTGGACCGCGACAAGCGGGTCGAGGAGCTCCACCGTGCGCAGATGACGCGCGAGATCGCCATCCTGGTCCACGACCTGGCGCCGGCACCGGTGCCGGACCTGCCGGTCGAGGCGTCGACCGGGTCCGTCCCCGACTCCCGCCGGTCGCGGCGCGCGGTGCGGATCCCGAAGCCGCTCCTGCTCGTCGTCGCCGTGGTCATCGTCGTGACCCTGCTGAGCAACGCCGGGACGGGCGACGACGAGGGCGAGAGCCCGACGCCGGTCCCCGCGCAGGAGGCCGTGGACGAGGAGCTGGACCTGTTCACCGCCCGTGGGTACGACGCGCTGGTCGCCGACCTCGAGGCGGAGACCGGTCGCAGCGAGGTGTTCAGCGCCATGCTGCACCCGTCGTACGCCTCGGTGCGGGTGCCGGTCGACGGCACCTCCCGGCAGCAGCAGGGCTACGAGTGGGACGGCGAGCTCGAGCCAGTGGGTGCGAGGGACACCAGCAGCGACCGCCGCGTCGACCTGCGCGAGGTCGACCACGCGCTGATGGCGCGCCTGGTGCGGCGGATGCGGTCGCGCGTCGAGGACCCGACGGCCTGGTACGCCATCCTGCACGCACCGGCCGGGACCGACGGCAGCCTGGTCCAGGCGTACGCGAGCAACGACGTCGGCGAGACGGCGTACGTCGTGGCCGACGAGACCGGGAAGGTCCTCTACGCGGACGCGCTGGACGCCGCCGCGAGCCGGTAGGTGTAGCGGCTCGTCGGCACCAGGTCGAGGTCGCGGTCGGCGCCGATCCGGCCCACGCTCGCCATCAGGGCTCCGAGCCGGCGGTCCAGCTCGGCGCCGTCCCCGCCGCTGCCGTAGAAGGCGTGCATGTCGGTCATCCCCGCGCTGGGGAACAGCTCCTCGACGAGCGCGTCGACCCGCGGCGCGTCGGGGGTGAGCGCCTCGCGCACGATGTTCTGGACGTAACCGAACGTCGCCTGGGTGCGGATCGCGATCGGGGTGTGGTCGACCAGCCAGCGCCGCAGCCACTCGTCGTGGGGGAGCTCGGCGGGACGGCGCAGCACCGCGACATTGGCGAGCGCGTCCGCGCGCTCGCCGTCCCCCGCCTCCGGCGGGTCGAGGCGACGGCGCTCGTCGACGCGCCACCCCGCGCGGCGCTCGCCGACGTCGCGCAGCGCCTCGCTCACCGCGCCGGCGTCGCCGTCGGTCCAGACGCTCACCACGGCCCGGATCGGCTCCCCGGTGGGGATCCGCATCGCCGGCGCCACGTCCTCGTCGTCGAGGTTGAGCTGGAGGCGGCGCGCGCCGGCGTCGGTCAGGCCCGCG
This sequence comes from Nocardioides dongkuii, assembly GCF_014127485.1. NCBI lineage: Bacteria > Bacillati > Actinomycetota > Actinomycetes > Propionibacteriales > Nocardioidaceae > Nocardioides > Nocardioides dongkuii. The sequence continues at coordinate 971,103 of NZ_CP059903.1, forward strand.
TGCAGGGCCGGGTCGCGGAGGGCGGACGCGGCGTCGCCCCACACGGCGTACATCAGCTTGGTGGTCACCGCCCGAGACTAGAACAGGTTCTTGTTCTGTGGGTGGGCGGTCACGCCGCGTCGGCGGGCAGCGGCAGCACGTCGGCGTCGGTGGCCAGGTGCACGACCTCGAGCGCGACGCCGACGGTCCGCGCCGCGGCGTACAGCTCGCGGGCCCAGGCCCGGTCGTCGGCGTCCACGCCGCGCCGGCCGGGACGGGAGCGCAGGAACGCCACCCGTGCCCCCGGCGCGACGTCGTCGACGACCGAGGCGACCCCGGCCACCATGGCGAGCACCTCCTCGGGCGGCGGCAGCAGGTCGACGTCCTCGACCTGGACGATGGCGGGGTGCACCTCGCCGTCGGGTCCGACGGGGAGGAACCAGAGGCTGCTCCCGCCGAAGCCGAGCGGCTCCATCAGGTGGCGCCACATGCGCTCGAGGTCGGCCTGGGTGCTGATCACGGGTCGGTAGGTCATGGCGTCCACCGTGCTGCGCACGAGCGGCCGGCGCGACCGCTCCTCCACAGGTACGGCGACCCGGGGTGCGGCGACCGCCGGCCGTCGTGGAGGGTGGGGGCACCACCCGACCTGGAGGTGCCTGCCGTGCCGGACCCGTCCGAACTGCCGCAGGGGCTCGCCGTGAGCCCGCCCCTCGCCGCGACCGAGCGCGCGGTGGTCGCCTCCTTCGGCCCGCAGGCCGACGTCCGCCGGCTCTGGGCCGGGCAGCCGCACGGCCGCTCGCCGTGGGCGTCGTGCGCCGACGGCTGCTGCCTCGACCTGGCGCTCCGCTCGGAGCCGGCCGAGGCCGTCGCCTGGCTGCGCTTCCTGCTGCGCGAGGTGCTCAGCCCACGGGCGGTCGCCGCGGCGCGTCGTACGGCGGCCGCGGGGCTGCCCGGCGGCCACCGGGTGGACGGCCGCGTCCTGGTGGGGGAGTCGGCGCCGGTGCTGGTCACGGTCGCCGCGAGCCGGGTGCACGAGGTCCGCCTGGACGACGACCACCTCCCGCTCGAGCCGCGGTCCCGCAGCAGGTGCGCCGAGGTGGTCGCGCTCCGCGAGGGCCCTCACACCGAGCGGTAGACCTCCACGGTGCGCTCCGCGACGGCGTCCCAGCTGAACTGCTCGACCGCCCGCCGCCGGCCCGCGCGGCCCCACGCGGCGGCCCGCTCGGGGTCGGCCAGCGTCTCGGTGAGCGCGGCGGCGAAGTCCGCGACGTACCGTTCCGGGTCCAGCGGCGTGCCGGTGCCGTCGGTGGCCTGCTCGATCGGTACCAGCCGTCCGGTTGCCAGGTCATCGGAGGAGTCGACGACCACCTCGGGGATGCCGCCGGTCGCGGTCGCGACGACCGCGGTCTCGCAGGCCATCGCCTCGAGGTTGACGATCCCGAGCGGCTCGTAGATCGACGGGCACGCGAAGACCGTCGCGGCGCTCAGCAGCGCGACCACGTCGGGGCGCGGCAGCATCTCGGCGATCCAGACGACGCCGGTGCGGGTGGCGCGCAGGTCGCCGACGAGCCCCTCGACCTCGGCCATGATCTCGGCGGTGTCGGGTGCGCCGGCGCACAGCACGACCTGCACCTCCGGCGGCAGCAGGGCACAGGCGCGCAGGAACAGCGGCAGCCCCTTCTGCCGGGTGATCCGGCCGACGAAGACCACCGACGGGCGGTCGGGGTCGACGCCGAGCTCGCGCACCCGGTCGGGGTCGGCGCGGCGACCAGTCGTCGGTGTCGATGCCGTTGTGGACGACGTGCACCCGGTCGGGGTCGATCGAGGGGTACGACGCGAGCACGTCGCGGCGCATCGCCGCGGAGACCGCGATCACAGCGGCGGCCGACTCGTACGCCGTCCGCTCGGCCCACCCGGAGACGGCGTACCCGCCGCCGAGCTGCTCGGCCTTCCACGGCCGCAGCGGCTCCAGGGAGTGGGCGGTGACGACGTGCGGGACGCCGTGCAGGAGCGAGGCGAGGTGGCCGGCCATGTTGGCGTACCAGGTGTGGGAGTGCACGACGTCGGCCCCGGCGCAGGCGTCGGCGATGGCGAGGTCGACCCCGAGCGTGCGCAGCGCCGGGTTGGCGCCGGCGAGCTCCGGCGGCTCGGCGTACGACGACGTCCCGGGCTCGTCGCGTGGCGCGCCGAAGGCGTGCACCCGCGCGTCCAGGTCGCCGCGCGCCCGCAGCGCCCGGACCAGCTCGGCGACGTGCACCCCCGCGCCGCCGTACACCTCGGGCGGGTACTCCTTGGTCAGCACGTCGACTCGCACAAGGTGAAACTACCCGTTGGGCACTACCGTGACGCCATGAGCGTTGCCGCCCGCAAGAAGGTCCTGGCCATCGTCCTCGCGGGCGGCGAGGGGAAGCGTCTGATGCCCCTGACCGCCGACCGCGCCAAGCCCGCGGTGCCGTTCGCCGGCATCTACCGGCTCATCGACTTCGCGCTGTCGAACGTCGTGAACTCCGGCTACCTGCGGGTGGTCGTGCTGACCCAGTACAAGTCGCACAGCCTGGACCGGCACGTCACCCAGACCTGGCGGATGTCGACGCTGCTCGGCAACTACGTCGCGCCGGTGCCGGCGCAGCAGCGCGTCGGCAAGCACTGGTACCTCGGCAGCGCCGACGCGATCTACCAGTCGCTGAACCTGATCAAGGACGAGAAGCCCGACATCGTCGTGGTCGTGGGCGCCGACCACGTCTACCGGATGGACTTCGCGCAGATGGTCAGCCAGCACGTCGAGAGCGGCGCCGCGTGCACCGTCGCCGCGATCCGGCAGCCGATCGGGATGGCCGACCAGTTCGGCGTCATCGACGTCCAGCCCGAGGAGCCCAGCCGGATCCGCGAGTTCCTCGAGAAGCCCACCGACCCGATCGGGCTCCCCGACAGTCCCGGCGAGGTGCTCGCCTCGATGGGCAACTACGTCTTCGACGCCGACGCGCTGGTCGAGGCGGTCACCCGCGACTCGACGACCACCGGGTCGATGCACGACATGGGCGGCGACATCGTGCCGGCGTTCGTACGCCGGTCGCAGGCGGGCGTCTACGACTACAAGGACAACGTGGTGCCGGGCGCCACCGACCGCGACCAGGGCTACTGGCGCGACGTCGGGACCCTCTCGTCCTACTACGCCGCGCACATGGACGTCGTCTCGCCGCTGCCGGTCTTCAACCTCTACAACTTCGCCTGGCCGATCTTCACCTCCTACGGGCCGCAGCCGCCCGCCAGATCGTCCAGGGCGCCGACGGCAGCCCCGCCCACGTCGACGAGGCGGTGCTCTCGCCCGGCACCGTGGTCAGCGGCGGGACCGTCGTCCGTTCCGTCCTGTCGCCGTCCTCCGGCGTCGGCGCGGGCGCCCTGGTGGAGGGTTCGGTCCTGCTGGACGGCGTCCGGATCGGCGCCGGCGCGGTCGTCCGCAACGCGATCCTGGACAAGAACGTCGTCGTCCCCCGCGGTGCCCAGGTCGGCGTCGACCACGACGCCGACCGGGCCCGCGGGTTCGTGGTCGAGGACGGGCTCACCGTGCTCGGCAAGGACCAGCACTTTCCGGGGTGACCGGGGGGAAGATTCACCGGTCGACCGGTGAATCGTCCCCTTGACCGACGGAGTTTCATCGGTCAAGCGGAAGGTCTGTCGGTCCAGTCAGCCGATGACGCCCGCAGCCCGGGCGGGACCGGCGTACGCCGCGGCGAGCGACGCGACCGTCTCGTGGGCGTTCAACCCGCTCGGGTTGGGGACGACCCACAGCTCGGCGCCGGCGAACGGCTCCGGCTGGGGTCCGAGGACGGCCTTCGGCAGGCCGAAGGCGGAGCGGTACGCCGTCACGCCGGCCACCGCGACGACGGCCGGGCGCGCGCGGCGTACCGTCGCGACGAGGCGCTCGCCGCCCTCGCGGAACTCGGCCGGGCTGATCTCGGAGGCCTTCGCGGTCGCGCGCGGGACGACGTTGGTGATGCCGATCCCGCGCGAGCGCAGGTAGTCGCGGTCCGCGTCGGTCATCCCCGCCGCCGGGTCGATCGGCCGCTCCAGGATCCCGGCGCGCAGCAGTGCGGGGTAGAAGCGGTTCCCCGGGTGCGCGAAGTGGGTCGAGGTCGCGGCCGTCCACAGTCCCGGGTTGATGCCCACGAAGAGCAGCCGCAGCGGCGGGTCGTCCGGACCGGGCAGCAGGTCGGGCACCTCGGCGTCGCGGAAGGACTCGAGCTCGGCGCGGGTGAAGCTGCGGCGGGGTGCGTCGGCGGGCACCCGAGCAGCCTGCCACCCGGGCGGGAACCAGCCCCGCGGGGGTACCGTCCCAGCACCATGCGCCGTGCTCTCGGGACCGTCCTGCTCCTCGCCGTGCTGGCCGCGTGCGGGACCGAGGGGAACCCGCCGGCCGCCACGGACACCCCGGGCGCCTCGGCCAGCCCGGCCAGCCCGGACACCCCGGCCTGGAGCGAGGTCGCGCTGGTCTCGGAGTCCGCCGGCCGCGGCGAGGTGGCCGCGGTCGCGACGCCGCTGCCGGACGAGGCCGCGGTGCGCGGGTTCGTCGCCCCGTTCGACGACCGGCTGGCCAACGAGGTGGCGGTCGCGGCGCGTGCGGCGGCGGTGCCCGAGGGCCAGGAGCTGTACGGCGCGGTGGTGGCGATCGGCTGCGAGGTCCCCTCCGGGGTGACGGTCGTCCAGGAGGGCGAGGACGTCGTCGTCACCGCCATGAAGGAGAAGCCCAGCCCCGGCGTCCAGTGCCTGGTGCCGGTCACGACGGTCGCCCTGGTGCTCGTCGAGGCCGGAGCGGCGTGAGCAGCCTGACCGCTACCGCGCGATGACCTCGAGCGCGTTGGCGACGTGGCGCGGCGCGCCGTCGGACGGCGTGTTCATCACCCGCCGCTTCCCGTCGGGCCGGCGGGCGACCATCGTCGAGGAGCCGCCGCCGTCGAGGTTCAGCGCCTCGTCGGCGCCGAGGTCGATCATCAGCCGGGCCAGCTCGACCATGGTGTAGCCGCGGCTGTCGGCCTGCCGGCCGTCGATGACGAGGAGCAGGATCTCCCGGGTGTCGCGGCTGATGCCGACCGCCGTGCGCGGGTGCATCTCGCGGTCGTCGACGACGCTCATCAGGCCGTCCTGCACGAGGAACCGGTTGCCCGTGATCGCCATCCGGGGCCGCGCGGGGATTCGCCACCGGACGGCGAGCCGGTCGCCCACGCGCAGCGACGCGAGCCGGCTGGCGCCCCGGTCGCGGCCGATCAGGAGGGTGCCCCGGATCCGCTCGCCGCTGGACAGCTTCCGGCGTACGTCGACGACCCGGTTGCCTCGCACGAGGACCTGGCGGACCTTCCTCGTCTGACCGTCGGTGACCGCGGCGCCCGACGTACGCCCCCAGCGGGGGGTGTAGACGCCGATGCCGTCGGGCGGGACGCTCGGCGAGTTCACGTTGGTGAGCTGCCAGCGCGGGTGCTGCTTGACCCGCGCGACCACCGGCAGCGTGCCGATCTGGGGACGGCCCCCGGGGCCGACGTAGAAGGCGCTGTTCCAGCCCTCGCGCGGCGCGTGCAGGAACCCGCGGCTGCGATCCTTGCCCAGCCCGAGCGGGGCGCCGGTGTCGCCGATGTCGAAGAAGTCGGCGTTGACCGCGGCCACCGCGCGGTCGCTGACCATCGACGAGACGGGCGCGGTCTTCGAGACCTTGCCCGGGCCGGCGTAGTCGAGCCGGACCCCGCGGCGGTCGTACTCCACCGTCAGCAGGTGGCCCCGGACCGGGCCGCGGGCGTCGGTCTGGGTCCAGGAGGAGTACGTGACGCCGGGCGCGACCTCGAAGCTCGACGGCGCGCTGCGGTTCGAGCGGCCGCGGAGGTGCGCCGGGACGTCGGGCGCGATCGGGCCGCGGACGCCGTCGGAGGAGTGCCGGGGGCCGGCGCCGGGGGAGTCCGGGGCCTGCGCGACCGCGGTGCCGGAGCCGGCGAGCGCGCAGACCAGCAGGCCCGAGGTCAGGGCGAGGCGTCGGCGGGTCATTCGTAGCAGGCTAGGCGCTCACCGTCGGACGACCGGGAGGTGCACCTGGGTGTCGTCGATGGTGATCAGCCCGGGTACCCGGCTGCCCATGCCGACGAAGGTGTCGCTGATGGGCGTGGCGAGCAGGTACAGCGACTGCCCCGCCGGCACCTGCACCCCGACCGACGGCAGCGCCACCCGGCGCGCGACGCCCTGCACCGTGGTGGGCTCGCGCAGCGGGAGCACGTTGTTCTGCACCAGGCGCGCGTCCAGGGGGCTGGTGCCGACGGCGAGGCCGTAGAAGGCGCGGCTGTCGAGGCCGAGCGCGGTCACCTTGCCGGTGAGGTACGGCGAGCCGGCGACCGTCAGCGGTCCCTTCGCGATCTCGGTGGCGACCGGTGCGCCCGCGACCGTGGGCGTGGCGACCGTGCCGACGTGGTACGCGCGGTTCGGCGCGACGGACCGGGTGGTCACGCAGCCACCCGTGGGGGTGGCGAGGTGGACGCGGCCGTACCCCTTGAGCGTGCGCTTGCGGCCCCGCAGCTGCTCGTCGAAGAACCGGATCGAGAGCCTCTGGAAGTCGCCGCCGCCGAGCTTGCGGCTGCACGGGTCGGAGGTGACGTCGACGCCGGCGGGCAGCACGGCGGGCAGCACGTGGCCGCCGTTGTAGCCGACGAAGATGCTGTGCCGGCGCGCCTTCCTGGTGAGTGCCGTGCGCCAGGTGGCCAGGCCCTGCTGGAGGTTGAACAGGGTGTCGGTGGTGCCCTGGCCGAGCAGCACCGGGATGTCGAGGCGGCGACCCTGCTGGACGTGCCACTTCGGGCCGTTCCTGCGGAAGAAGGTGGTGAGGTCCTGGGTGCCGGGGATCGACCCGTCGGGCCACTGGCCGGTGGCGACGCCCTCGACGAGCGCCTGGTAGACGCTGGGCGGCAGCGCGTCGCTCGGCAGCGCGCCGGCGCCCAGCACGGCGGCCCACTCGGTGCGGACGACGCCCTCCGGCGCGAGGCTCTCGCTCAGGTCGTGCCAGGTGATCTCCGGTGCCAGCGCGTCGAAGACCGACTTGCCGCGGGTGCGCAGCTGCTCGAAGGCGCCGACGAACTGGTACCCGCCGCCGTAGCTCCCGCCGACCGCGCCAAGCCGCGGGTCGCGCCGGCCGTCCTTCTGCACCCACCGCAGTGTCGCGATCCGGCGGACCAGGCGGCGTACGTCGCGGCCCTCGTAGGCGGGGTTCTCGACGTACGCCTTGCCGCCGGACTCGCCGAACCCGCGCTGGTCGAACGACAGCACGCCGTACCCGGCGTCGAGGTAGCCCCGGACCTGGTCGATCCCGGCGGCCGTCGCGCGCGAGCCGCCCCAGCCGTGGCTGTGCATGAGCATCGGCACCCGGTGCCGGCGGTGCGCGCGGGCCGGCTTGAACAGGGTGTAGCAGATCTTCACCTTGGCGCGGGTGCCCGGCTCGGGCACGCTCCGGACGCAGCCGTCGGTGATCTTCACCGAGCGCGCGGGGGCGGCGGCCTGTGCGGCGGGCTGTGCGGCGGTCGCCGTCGGGGAGGTCACGGCGGGTACGGCGAGGCCGGCGACCGCGAGCGCGGCGGCGAGGGCGAGGACGGGGCTCTTCACACCGGCTCAACGCCCCGGACGCGTCCGGGTCACGTCACCCGCAGTCGACGGCGCCGAGCCGGGCGAGTCCCTCGAGGTCGCCGGGGCCGAGCTCGGTCTGGCCGACGCTGTCGCGGTACATCAGCTCGCCGCGGTCGTCGACGTGGTCGAGGCCCATGACGTGGCCGAGCTCGTGGGTGAGGATCGCCCGCATGACGTCCCCGCCGCCGGGGTCGTCCTCGAGGTCGCCGTACAGGCCGGCGTCGAGCGCGATCGAGCCGGTGACGTAGGTCCGCTGCCGGCCGCGCTCGAGGTACGTGCTCCCGCCGAGGCCCGCGACGTCCCCGGACAGCCGCGGCACCTCGTCGGGGCCGGCCCATCCGATGAGGACCGGCGCGGGACGGCCGAGCCCGTCGACGCGGCTGTCGAAGTCGCGGTCCTCGGAGGTGCCCTGGTCCTCGAACTCGAACCCGGACGCCTCTTCGATGACCCGCACCGAGTCGGCGACCAGGTCCTCCCAGTCGTCGGGCGCGCCGTCGGGGTTCACGACGTACCGGATCGGGCGGCAGGGGTTCCAGCTCACCGGCTCGTCGCCAGCGGGCTGGGTGGCGGCGAACGCGTACTCGCCCTCGCCGTCGGGGATCCCCACCAGCTCCCCGAGCCGGCCGTCGAGCCCGACGAGCTCGCGCAGCCGGCGCCCCGAGTCCGACGGGTCGAGCATGAAGACCCCGACGATGACCAGCAGCGCGATGATCAGGCCGGGCAGCGCGGGCCCGCGCTCCTTGCGGGGTCGCCGTCCGGTGGACCCGGTGCTCGGGATCGGGCCGATCGGCCGGTGGGTGGGGCTCGCGCCGAGGCCGTGCTCGGCGTCGAGCCGGTCGAGCTCGCGCAGTCGGCGCTCCATCTCGCGACGCCACCGCCGCTGCGCGCGGCGATCGGCGAAGCTCACGGCTCCATTGTCCACAGGCGTGGGAGAGAGGGGTGCGCGGCGGGGGCGGATCTGGGTAGGTTCGTGACGGCGCCTCGGCCCGGGCCCGGCGCCCTCGGGAAGGACCTCTCCATGAGTCGTGTGCTCCTCGCCGGCCTCGCGGTCACCCTCGGGCTGCTCTCGGGCTGCTCCGACGACGCCGATCCCTCACCCAAGGTGAGCCCCACGCCCAGCTCGTCGTCGGCCGGGAGTACGTCGCCCTCGCCTTCGCCGACGCCGGCGGGTCCGGTGGAGCCGACGTTGCCGCCGGAGGCGGAGGGGGACGACGCCGCTGCTGCGGAGGCGTTCGTGCGGCATTACTGGGAGATGGTGAATTACGCACAGGCGACGGGGGACGTCGCGGGTCTGCGACGGCTCGAGAGTCCGACGTGCGAGGCATGCGCAGGCGGCCGACGGACGATTGAGGAGACGTACGGAGCCGGTGGCTCTATCGAGGGCGGTGAGGCGCGAGTCTCTTCGGCTCAAGCAGGGCGGCTCGGAACAGCCGTGGGTCGCGTGTTCGGGGTAACTGTCGAGGTCGATATCGCTGAGCAAGTCGTCAATGAGCCGGGGGCAGAGACCGTTAGGCACGACGGCGGCACTTTCACCTTCGACTTCATTGTTCAGAACGAACGAGGTTCACTCCTAGTGGCGCGATGGGATGTAGACCTGTGATCCGCCGATTCTTGATTGCAGTCGTCACGATCTTGGCCGTCTGGGGAACCGGGGGTCCGGTCGCGTCCGCCGAAGAGCCTGACGTCGGAGCGTCGAGCGGTGCGTCAGAGTTCGTACTTGGTGGTCATGCGTCGACCCAGAACTCGCAGGTGTCGTCCGGGAACGCTGGGACTACCAATGCTGCGGCAGGCACCTGGCATGAGGCTCCGGTCTGCGAATTCGGGGGTACGGCTACCTGCACGGAGTTCGACACGTGCACCAATGGGGGGATTACTTCTCAGGTGTGGTTCGAAGACGAGAACGGAGTCGCATCAAACTTTGCGTATGTGTGCCCGGAGGATGCCGTGGCTCCCGAACCCATCGAGATCACCAACGCCATGGTCGCCCGCGCCTTCCGCCGCATCCCGCTGCCCGCGTCGGTGCTCAACGTCCAACCACCCGGCGGCGAGACCCTCGTGAACTTCGCGACGAACTTCTTCACCGAGGCCGAGCCCTTCGAGCGCTCGGTGACGCTGGTCGGACAGCGCGTCGACCTGCGGATCTGGCCCAGCTCGTTCGGGTGGAGCTTCGGCGACGGCACGGAGACCACCACGACGGAGCCGGGAGCTGCGTACCCCGACCTCGAGATCACCCACAGCTACCTTCGCGCCGGCCGAGTCGGCGCGAGGGTCGACACGACGTACAGCGCGGAGTTCCGCGTCAACGGCGGCGCCTGGGAGCCGGTGGACGGCACGGTGACGATGGCGGGCACGCCGGTCGGCCTCCAAGTGCGCACCGCGAGCCCGACGCTCGTCGGCTACCGCTGACGTCCTACGAACCGGCTGCTATCGCGACCACCTCGCATGACGTTGGCCGGGACGTCATACGAGCCGGCGGCCATACGCACCACCTCGGATGACGTCCTGATCCGGGCGCGCCGCGCACCGCGAGCCCGACGCTCGTCGGCTACCGCTGACGTAGTACGGATCGGTTGCCCCGGCGACCACCTCGCATGACGTTGGTCGGGACGTCATACGAGCTGGCGGCCATACGCACCACCTCGTATGACGTTCCGACCCCGGCCAGCGTCCCGACCGGCCAGCAACCCCGCGGCTACCCTCGCCGGGTGGGCGAGCCGTGGAACACGTTCGTGGAGGGCGACAACCTCGACGTGCTGCCGCGGCTGGGGGAGATCACGGGGGACGGGTCGGCGTACGACCTGGTCTACATCGACCCGCCGTACAACACCGGCAACGACTTCGCCTACCGCGACGACATCCGCGGGGACGCGACCACCAGCCGGCACCAGGCCTGGGTGGCGATGATGCGGCCCCGGCTGCACGCGGCCCGGGACGTGCTGGCGGAGACGGGCGCGATCTTCGTGAGCATCGACGACAACGAGGTCACGCACCTGCGGCTGCTGATGGACGAGGTGTTCGGCGAGCGGCAGCTGCTCGCGCAGGTGGTGGTCGGCCTCAACCCGAAGGGGCGCCAGCTGGGGCGGGGGTTCGCGACCAGCCACGAGTACCTCCTCGTCTACGCCCGTGACGCCCGCCGCTGCGTGCTCGACGCGAGCAGCGCGGACACCGTCGACGAGCGCGACTTCCCGCTGACCGCCCCCGACGGCCGCCGCTACCGCCACCTGCCGCTGCGCAACACCAACAAGAAGTTCAACCCGGCCACCGCGCGCACCCTGTACTTCCCGGTCTGGGGCGACCCGGGGACGGGCGAGGTGCGGACCGCCCCGTTCGGCGACGCCGTCGAGGTGATGCCGGTCTTCGGCGACGGCCGCCCCGCGGTGTGGCGGTGGAGCCGGCCGCTGATCGACGAGCGACCCGGCGACCTCGTCTGCCGGCGGATCAAGGGCGTTCGCGGTGACCGGGTCGACGTCTTCCAGCGCGACTGGCTGCACCCCGGCCGCCGCAAGAAGCTCCCGACGATCTGGCTCGCGGAGGAGGTCGGCTCCACCGACACCGCCGTCGCGGAGCTCAAGGAGGTCCTCGGGCACGTCTTCGAGTCACCCAAGCCGACCGGGCTGGTACGCCGGATCCTCGGCACCATGCCGGACGACGCGCGGGTGCTCGACTTCTTCGCCGGCAGCGGTACGACGGGGCACGCGGTCGCGCTCCAGAACGCCGCCGACGGCGGCTCCCGGCGCTGCACCAGCATCAACTCCGCGGAGCCGACCCGGCCGGGCTCCAACGCCGCGCTCGCCGGGTACGCCACCGTCGCGGACATCACCCGGGCAAGGCTGCGCGCGGTCGCCGCCACCGTCGGTGGCGGTCTGGACGAGCCGGTCGCCGAGCCGGTCGGCTAGACCCCCGCCGCCTTGGTCAGCGCGTCGAGCTCGTCGTCGAGGTGGCCGAGCAGGCGCTGCAGGCGGGGGACCGTGCGCCGGCACCCGGTCAGCCCGAAGCCCATCCGCCCGTCGTAGGACGTGCAGGTGATGTTGAGCGCCATGCCGTTGATCGGGATCGACAGCGGGTAGGTGCCGACCATCTTCGCGCCGTTCCAGTAGTGCGTGGTGCGCGGGCCGGGCACGTTGCTGATGATCAGGTTGTACGGCGAGCGCACGATCCCCTGCAGGCGCAGCAGCGGCGGCAGGATCGCGGGCGCCTGGCCGAGCGCGCTCATCGCGACGATCTGGATCGGCGTCATGCTCGACAGCGCATCCTTGCCGTCCTTCATCGAGCGGCTGATCGTCGCCAGCCGGTCGGCCGGGTCCGCCAGGTCGGTGCCGAGCTTGCACATGACGGCGCCGACCGCGTTGCCGCCGTCCGCGGAGGCGATGTGCGACTGCTTCGCGTTCAGCCCGACCGGGACCATCGCGACGAGCGGTGCCTCCGGGAGGGCGTTGAGCTCGAGGAGGTACTTCCGCACGGCGCCGGAGCACATCGCCAGCACGACGTCGTTGATCGTCGAGTCGGTCGCCCGGCCGATCGCGCGGAGCCGCTCGATGGGCCAGTCCTGGGCGGCGAACCGGCGCGAGCCGGTGATCCGCTGGTTGAAGATCGTGCGGGGCGTGTGGAAGGAGACCGCGGCGGTCTCGTTGCGGATCCCTCGCTGCAGGGTCCGCACCAGCGCCCCCGGCATCCCCGCGGCCTCGGCGGTGATACCCAGCCCGCTGTTGAGCGCGGTCTGGAACACGTGCGCGGGGATCTCCGAGAGCGGGAGCTCCTCCCGCTGCTTCCGTGCCCGGACGGGCGCGCGGACGCCGTCCGCGCCCCACGGCGCCGGCATGTCCCGCTCGTCGGGGTCGGTGCTCAGCACGCTCTGCATCAGCCGCATCGCCGAGATCCCGTCGAGGAGCGCGTGGTGGGACTTGGTGTACATCGCCACGCGGCCGTCGCGGAGCCCCTCGATCACGTGCGACTCCCACAGCGGCCGCTCCCACGCCAGCCGGGTGCTGTGCAGGCGCCCGCACAGGTCGAGCAGCTCACGGATCCGACCCGGCTTGGGCAGCGCGCTGTGCCGGACGTGGTGCTCGATGTCGAACTGCTGGTCCTGGCGCCACACCAGCTGGCCGGCGGCCGAGAGCGAGCGGTGCGGGTGCTTGAGGAACAGCGGCCGGATGTCCTCCTCGTCGCGCATCGTCTCGAACATCTGGCGCGTGTAGTCGCGTCCGGCACCCTCGGGCTTCTCGAAGAGCTGCAGGCCCCCGACGTGCATGAGCTGGCTGCGGTTCTCCGCGAGCAGGAACGCGGCCGAGGTGGGGTCGATCAGGGTGACCACGGGGGGCCTTTCGGCAGACGGACGGGGCGGACGCGACTATGACCGGAGGTGACGGTCGCCACAAGCGCGTCCCGCGGTCTGGAATACCCACCTGTCGTCCACAGAACCCCCTCGGACCCGGATCTCCCCAGGCCGGTCCGCACCGGGCCGGGCCGACGGTCGTCCTCCCTAGCGTCGTCGTACGCCGGAACTCGCCGGCACCGACCACTCGGGAGACCCCGATGCACAAGCTCCTCGCCCTGGCCGTCGCGGCCGGCGCCGTCCTCCTCCTCGCCCTCGGCCTGACCACCCCGGCCAGCAGCACCCCGGCCGGCCCGCCGCCCGGTGACACGGTGGTCGAGGTGACCGGCGACCGCGCCAACGGCTTCGAGATCCACTTCTACGACGGCACCGCGCTCTTCCCGCCCACCGACTCCGAGGCGCGCGCCGAGTGCGGGGAGTACGACACCCGGGTGGCCCGGGTCCGCTGCCGCACCGAGGTCCGCACCTGGTACCGCGACCTCGGTGACCTGAAGCAGGCGCTCGACTGGGCGCACGCGTCGGGCTGAGCGCGCGGGGTGCTCTGGCACCATCGGCCTCATGGAGGCCGGACCGCTGGACCGCATGTGGCACCGCGGCCGGACGTCGCTCCGGTCACGGGCCGCGCGGTTGCGGGCCAAGCGCTGGCAGGTCCTGCAGTGCGCCGCGGCGGCCGGGGTCTCCTGGTGGATCGCGTCCGACCTCCTCGGGCACCCCACGCCGTTCTTCGCCCCGGTCGCCGCGGTGGTGGCGCTCGGCACGTCCTACAGCCAGCGGTTGCGCCGCGTCACCGAGGTGACGATCGGTGTCGCGCTGGGTGTCTTCATCGCCGACCTGCTGGTCCTGGAGATCGGCACCGGCGCCTGGCAGGTCTCGCTGATCGTGGTGCTGGCGATGACGAGCGCGCTGCTGCTGGACGGCGGCCAGCTCTTCGTCACCCAGGCGGCGGTGCAGTCGATCATCGTCACCGCCCTGGTCCCGGCGCCGGGCGCCGCGTTCACGCGGTGGACCGACGCCGTGGTCGGCGGGGTGGTGGCCCTGGTCGCTGCCACCGCCGTGCCGGCCGCGCCGCTGCGACGTCCGCGCGAGCAGGCCGCCGTGGTGATGCGCAAGATCGCCGGGCTGCTGCGTGCCGCGAGCGACGTGATGCTCGACGGGGAGGTCGACCACGGGCTCGACGTGCTCGCCGACGCGCGCTCCACCGACGCGCTGATCCGCGAGCTGCAGGCGGCGGCAGACGAGGGCATGTCCGTGGTCGCATCCTCGCCCTTCCGGGTGCGCCACCGCGGCCGGCTCCGCCGGATGGTCGAGCTGGTCGACCCCCTCGACCGGGCGCTGCGCAGCACCCGCGTGCTGGTCCGCCAGACCGCAGTCGCGGCGTACCACCGGCGAGCCATCCCCACGGCGTACGCCCGGATCGCCCGCGACCTCGCCGAGGCCGCCGACCTGGTCGCCGAGGAGCTGCGCGCCGACCGGCAGGCGGTCGCCGCGCGCGACACGCTGCTGGCGATCGGCGAGGCCACCGGCCGGGTCGAGCGGGCCGAGGAGATGACCGCCGAGGTCGTGCTCGTCCAGCTCCGCTCCGTCATCGTCGACCTGCTGCTGCTCACCGGCCTCGACCAGCGGGAGTCCACCGAGGCCCTCCCGCCCCCGCCCCGATGAGCACCCCGATGACCAGCCCGAGCAACACCTGGGTCCTGCACGTCGACCTCGACCAGTTCATCGCGGCCGTCGAGGTGCTGCGCCGCCCGGAGCTGGCCGGGCGGCCGGTGGTGGTGGGCGGACGCGGCGACCCCACCGAGCGGGGCGTGGTCTCGACGGCGTCGTACGAGGCCCGCGAGCACGGTGTCGGCTCCGGGATGCCGCTGCGGGTCGCCGCGCGCAGGTGCCCCGACGCGGTCTTCCTGCCGGTCGACGCCCCGGCGTACGACGCCGCCTCGGCCGTGGTGATGGAGACGCTGCGCTCGCTCACGTGGGGCGGGGCGCCGGTGGTGGTGGAGGTGCTCGGCTGGGACGAGGCGTTCGTCGCGGCGTCGGTCCCCGACGCCGGGCTCGACCCGCAGGCCTTCGCCGACCGGATCCGCGCGGAGGTGCTGGCCGCGACCGGGCTGCACTGCTCGGTGGGGATCGGCGACACCAAGCTGCGCGCCAAGACCGCCACCGACTTCGGCAAGCCGCAGGGGACCTACCGGCTGACCGCGGAGAACTGGTTCGAGGTGATGGGGGAGCGGCCGACCCGGGCGCTGTGGGGCATCGGCGCCAAGACCGCAAAGAAGCTCGCCGCCCTCGGCATCGACACCGTCGAGCAGCTCGCGACGTCCGACGCCCGGGTGCTGGCCGCCGAGCTGGGGCCGACGATGGGTCCCTGGTACCACCGTCTCGGCCGCGGCGCCGACACCAGCGCGGTCGACGCGACCCCGTGGGTGCCGCGCGCCCACGGCCGGGAGACGACGTTCCAGGAGGACCTCGAGGACCCCGACCGGATCGCCGAGGAGGTCCGGCTGCTGACCCGGCGGGTGGTGGCCGACATCGACCGCGAGGGACGCCCGGCGGCGCGGGTGGGCCTCAAGGTCCGGTTCACGCCGTTCTTCACCGTCAGCCGCAGCCTCACGCTGCCCGGGCCGACCAACGACCCCGAGCTGCTCGGGAACGCCGCGGTCGAGCTGCTGGGCCGCGTCGAACGCGACCGTCCGGTGCGGCTGGTGGGGGTCCGGCTGGAGATGGTGCCGCCGGAGGGCGGCTACCCGCGCTGATCGATCCCGGTGCGCAGCTCGCGGACCACCGAGTCGACGACCGCGACCAGGTCGCCCGAGGTCTCCTCGGCGACCCGCCGCTGGCGCTGGTAGGACGCCCCGCGGCGCGGGATGTCGGCCACGGACGCCAGCTCGGCCGAGCACCCGAGCCGGTCCGCCACCGGCTCGAGCCGCACCAGCAGGTCGGCGAGGTCGTCGGTGATCAGCCGCTCGTTCGACTCCGCGTCCAAGATGATGATCGCGTCGAGCCCGTAGCGGGCCGCGCGCCACTTGTTCTCCTGCACGTGCCACGGCGGCATCGTCGGCAGCGTCTCGCCGGCCGCGAGCCGGGTGTCGAGGTCGACGACCAGGCAGTGCACGAGCGCGACGAGCGCGGCCAGGTCGTCGAGGTTGGAGACGCCGTCGCAGACCCGGTTCTCGATCGTGCCGAGGTGCGCCGCGGGCCGGATGTCCCAGCGGATCTCGGAGAGGTCCTCGATGACGCCGGTGGTGAGCTGGTCGCGCGCGAACGCCTCGAACTCCGCCCACTCCTGGAACTGGAACGGCAGCCCGGCGGTCGGCAGCTGCTGGAACATCAGGGCCCGGTTGGAGGCGTACCCGGTGTCCACGCCCGCCCAGACGGGGGAGGAGGCCGAGAGCGCCTGCAGGTGGGGGTACCAGTTGAGCAGCGCGGAGAGCACCGGCATCACCCGGTCGCGCTCGGGCACCCCGACGTGGACGTGCACCCCCCAGATGAGCATCTGCCGGCCCCACCACTGGGTGCGGTCGATCAGCTCCTGGTAGCGGTGCCCCTCGGTCAGCTGCTGCCCCGTCCAGGACGCGAACGGGTGGGTGCCCGCGCCGTACAGGTCCAGGCCCAGCTCGTCGGCGGCAGGGACGACGGCCGCCAGCGTGCGCGTCAGGTCGTCCATCGCGTCGCCGACCGTGTCGCAGACCCCGGTGACGAGCTCGACGGTGTTGCGCAGCAGCTCCTTGTGCAGCCGCTCGGGATCGGGGAGCCGGGGCCGCGCCCGGGCGAAGAGGTGGTTCGCCTCGTTCCGCAGGTCACGGGTGGTCCGGTCGACGAGAGCGAGCTCCCACTCGACGCCCAACGTCGGTCTCGCTGACCCCTGGAAGTCGATCCGCACGCGCTCAGCGAACCACAGAAGGGGCCGTGGGGACGGATCGGCGGTTCTGGCAGCATCGACTCCGTGGACGCGCGCGAGGTGGGCCTGGGACTGGACTTCTGCCTCCGCGTGGGCGAGGTGCTGCTCGCCTCGGGGGCGGGGGCCGCCGACGTGACGGCGACGATGCAGACGCTGGCCCGGCACGTCGGGCTGCGCGGTGCCGAGGTCGACGTGACCTTCACCTCGCTGTCGATGAGCTACCAGCGCACTCCCGAGGAGGTCCCGCTGATGTCCACCCGGATGGTGCGGCAGCGGGCGATCGACTACGAGCACCTCACGCGCGTCGACCACCTGGTCCGCGCGGTGCTCCGCGACGAGGTGACCCTCAAGGAGGCGCGGGCCTCCCTCGCCCGGGTGGTCTCCTCGGGTCACGACCGGCCACGGTGGGCGATCACCCTCGGGTGGGGCGTGATGTGCGCGGGCGTCGCCCTGCAGCTGGGCGGCGGTCCGGTGGTCGTGCTCATCGCGCTCGTCGCGGCGATCAGCATCGACCGGCTGCAGATGTGGATCTCCCGGCGCCGGATCCCGACCTTCTACCAGCAGGTCGCGGGCGGCGGCCTCGCGTCGCTGATCGCTCTCGCGGCGTCGGCGACGCCGCTGGACGTGGACGTCTCCCAGGTCGTCACCGCCAACATCGTGATGCTGCTGGCCGGCATCGGCTTCATGGGCGCCCTGCAGGACGCGCTCAGCGGCTTCTACATCACCGCCACCGCGCGGGGCACCGAGGCGATCCTCGCCACGGCGGGCATCATCGCCGGCGTCAGCGGTGGGCTGAGCCTGGCGTACGCGCTGGGCGCCGGGATCTCCGAGATCGACCCCGGCCGGACCGACCTGCAGTCCCTCGGGATGCTCGCCGTGGGCTCGGCGCTCTGCGCGGGGGCCTTCGCCTACGCCTCGCACGCGCCCCGCCGGATCCTGGTCCCGATCGCGCTGGTCGCCGCGGTCGCGACCGTCATCTCCCGGTCCGTCGAGCTCCCCGGCATCGGCCGCACCTGGTCGGTCGCGCTCGCGGCGCTGTTCGTCGGGCTGGTGAGCTACACGGTCGCGGGCCGGATGCGGGTGCCCCCGCTGGTCGTGGTCGTCTCCGCGGTGGTCCCGATGCTGCCGGGGCTGTCGATCTACCGCGGCCTGACCCTGCTCGCGGAGGGCGGCACCTCCACGTCCGCCGGCCTGCTGGCGATGGTCACCGCCGCGTCGGTCGCCATCGCGCTGTCCTCCGGCGTGATCCTGGGGGAGTACGTCGCGCAGCCGCTCCAGCGCGAGGCGCGGCGGCTGGAGTCGCGGCTCGCCGGACCCCGCCTGGTGGGGCCGTTGCGCTCCCCGGCGCGCCGGTCCCGCGGCAAGCGGCGGCCGGAGGAGGTCAGCAGCCGCTGACCCGCGCCAGCCACGGTGCGGAGGTGGCGGCGTCGTACGGCGGGAGCCCGCGCAGCACCGCGTCGTGCACCTCGGCGGCGGTGCGCTCGGCCATCGCCACCACCTCCGGCGGGTAGCCGTAGCGGACCTTGTGGTCGGCGAACTCGTCCTCGTCGTCGACCCAGACCCGGCCGGTCTCGCCGCGGATCACGTCGAGGTCGAGGTCGACCGCGCGCAGCACGGCGCCGTCCCAGACCGGCTCGGTGGTCATGTCGACGTACACCGAGCACCAGATCCCGGGGGCGTGGAAGGTGGGCAGGCTCGCGCCGCCCCGCGGCACCAGCGTCACCGAGGCCACGTCGGCGACGAACGCCGCCCCGGGGCGCGCGTACGGCGTGCCGGCGGGGAAGCCCAGCCAGTCGCCGTGCTCGTCGCCGCCGAGGTAGGTGCCGGCGAACTCCCAGTGCGGGCGCCCGCCCCACTTGGTCATCACGCAGCGGACCGGGTCGCCGGGGGAGAGGGTCACGTGCCCTTTCTAGACGACCTTGACCTTCTTCGGCATGACCCGCTTCGACACGCGGGCGACGACGTCCTGGTAGCGCGAGCCGAGGACCCGCCCGAGCTGGTGCACGGCGTGCGCGTCGAGGCCGACCAGCACCCGCGCCTTGTTGCTGAGCACGCCGTCGACGATGATCTCGGCGGCCCGCTCCGGGGTCATCTTGGCGAGCTTCTTGTCGAAGAGCTTCGCGGTGGCGTCCTTGTCCTCGGTGGCCGAGACCCGGGCGTTGCGCGCGATCGCGGTCTTGATGCCGCCGGGGTGCACGACGGTGACGCCGACGGGGTGGCCCGCGGTCAGCATCTCCATCCGGATCGCCTCGGTCATGCCGCGCACGGCGTACTTGCTGGCGTTGTAGATGCTCTGGCCGGGCATCGAGACCAGGCCGAAGAGCGAGGAGAGGTTGACCAGGTGCCCGTCGCCGGAGGCGATGAGGTGCGGCAGGAACTCCTTGGTGCCGGTGAGCACGCCGGTGAGGTTGATGCCGAGGATCCAGTCGATGTCGTCGTAGTCGAGGTCGACGAAGTCGCCCGCGAGCGCGACGCCGGCGTTGTTGACCATCACGTTGACCCGGCCGAACTGGTCGACCACGGACCTGGCGTACGCCGCGAACGCCTCCCGGTCGCTCACGTCGAGGCGGTCGCTGCGCACCTCGCGCGCGCCCGCCGCCCTCACCAGGTCGACGGTCTCGGCGAGGCCGGGCTCGTTGACGTCGGAGATCGCGAGCAGCGCGCCGCGGCCCGCGACGTTGACCGCCAGGGCCCGGCCGATGCCGGAGCCGGCGCCGGTGATGACGACGACCTTGCCATCGAGGGTCTTCATGCACTCACGTCCTCACGTGTGGGGGTGGATCCGGTCTGGTCCGGGGCGACGTCGTACGCCGCCTGGTCGAAGCGGGAGAGCGAGGCGCGCATCGAGGCGGTGGTCCGCGGCCAGGTGATGGTGTTGCGGCCGTGGGCGTCGAGGTACCAGCTCGAGCAGCCGCCGGTGCTCCACACGGTGCGCTTCATCCGTCGCTGCAGCGCGGCGTTCCAGCGCCGGGTCGCGCGCTCGGTCGGCTCGACCGCACCGTACCTGCCGGCGCGCATCGCGCGGACCGCCTCGCGCAGGTACTGCACCTGCGACTCGATGACGAAGACCATGCTGGAGTGGCCGAGCCCGGTGTTGGGGCCGACGATGAAGAACAGGTTGGGGAACCCCGGCACCGTGGTGCCCTTGTACGCCGCCATCCCGTGCTCGCGCCAGGTCTCGGCGACCGTGCGGCCCGTGCGGCCGGTCACGTGCTCGGTGATCGGCAGCTCGGTGGTGTAGAAGCCGGTCGCCACGACGATCACGTCGACGGGACGCTCGGTGCCGTCGGCGGTGACGACCGCGCGGTCGGTGACCCGGGTGATCCGGTCGGTGACCAGGTCGGCGTTGTCGGCGTCCAGCGCGGGGTAGTAGGTGTTGGAGATCAGGATCCGCTTGCACCCGATCTGGTACGACGGGGTGGCGCGGGCGCGCAGGTCGGGGTCCTTGATGCCGAGCCGCAGGTTGGCCAGCGCGAGCTTCTTGGCCGGCCAGGCGATCTTCGGCTGCCAGGTGAACGCCGGCACGTAGGTCTCGCGGGCCCAGTAGATGGCGGTGCGGTAGGCCTTCTGCAACCCGGGCAGGCGGCGCAGCGCCGCGCGCTCGACCGCGGAGTAGCGCCGGTCGTTGCGGGGGATCACCCAGGGCGCGGTGCGCTGGTAGACGTCGAGGTGGCCGGCGACCTTCTGGACCTCGGGCACGATCTGGATCGCCGAGGCGCCGGTGCCGATGACCGCGACCCGCTTGCCGGTGAGGTCGACCGAGTGGTCCCACCGCGCGGAGTGGAACAGCTCGCCCTCGAAGTCGGCGAGGCCCTCGATGTCGGGGAGCTTGGGCTCGGAGAGGCCGCCGGCCCCGAGGACCAGCGTGCGCGAGCGCACCTCGCCGGTGGCGTCGCCGGAGAGCCGGCACACCCACTCCTGCGCGGCGTCGTCCCACCGGGCGTCCTCGAGCCGGGTGCGGAAGGCGAACCGGTCGAGCGTGCCCGACTCCGCGGCGACCCGGCGCAGGTAGGCCTGGATCTCCGGCTGCTGGGAGAACGACATCGACCAGTCCGGGTTGGGCGCGAAGGAGAAGGAGTAGAGCTGGCTCGGCACGTCGCAGGCGGCGCCGGGGTAGGTGTTGTCGCGCCAGGTGCCGCCGACCTCGTCGCCCTTCTCGACCACGAGGAAGTCGGTCTCGCCGTCCTCCTGGAGCTTGATCGCCGCGCAGAGGCCGGAGAAGCCCGCGCCCACCACGAGGTGGTCGACCCGGGTCGGCGCGGTGCCGCGGAAGGGGGAGCTCGTCATGGCCCCGACCGTAGGGGTGTTATTGAACAAGTGTCAATAGTAGGATGGGAAATGTGACCGGCCCCGCACGCACCCGCCTGAGCCCCGAGGAACGGCGCGCCCAGCTGCTCGACCTGGGCGTGCGGCTGCTCGCCACCCGCTCCCTGGACGAGCTGAGCATCGACGTGCTCGCCGAGGAGGCCGGCATCTCGCGGGGGCTGCTCTACCACTACTTCGGCAACAAGCACGCCTTCCACGAGGCCGTCGTACGGCGTGCTGCCGACGACCTGATCGCGCAGACCGCGCCGCCCGTCGAGGGGGACCCGGTGGAGCGGCTGCTGGTCTCGGTGACGGCGTACGTCGACTACGTGGTGGCCAACTACGAGGGCTACCTCTCGCTGGTCAAGGGCGCCGCCGGCGGCAACGACACGCTGCGGCGGATCTACGACGAGGCCCGCTCGGCGCTGACCGACCGGATCTTCCGCGAGGACGCGGAGGGGCAGCTGATCACGGACACGCCGGCCAGCCGGCTCGTGGTGCGCGGCTGGTCGGCGATGGCCGAGGAGCTGGTGCTGACCTGGAAGGTGGAGCCGAACGGCGTCTCCCGCGAGGACCTGATCGCGATCGTCGCCGGCTCGTTGCCCGCGCTCGTGGAGGCGGTGGGCGCCGGGGGCGTCGGCCCGGGCCCCGCCGCCGAGTGACGCGACCAGCGCGTCACCCGACGGCGAGGAGGGTCAGTCGCCCCGGACGACGGCGGCGAGCTGGTCGAGGCCCCAGGTGAGGTCCTCGGCGGAGATCACGAGCGGCGGCGCGAGCCGGATCGTGGAGCCGTGGGTGTCCTTGGCGAGCACGCCGCGGGCCATCAGGGCCTCGCAGACCTCGCGGCCGGTGCCGACCGCGGGGTCGATGTCGACGCCGGCCCACAGCCCGCGGGTGCGGACGGCGAGGACGCCGTGCCCGATCATCGCCTCGAGCTGCTCGGTCATCAGCACGCCGAGCTCGGCGGCCCGGTCCTGGTGCTCGCCGGTGGCGAGCATGTCGACGACCGCGCGCCCGACGGCGCAGGCGAGCGGGTTGCCGCCGAAGGTGGACCCGTGCTGGCCGGGGCGCAGCACGCCGAGCACCGAGCGGTCGGCGACCACGGCGGAGACCGGCACGATGCCGCCGCCGAGGGCCTTGCCGAGCACGTAGATGTCGGGGACGACGTCCTCGTGGTCGCAGGCGAACGTCTTGCCGGTGCGACCGAGGCCGGCCTGGATCTCGTCGGCGGCGAAGAGCACGTCGCGCTCGGTGCACAGCGCGCGGATGCCGCGCAGGTAGCCGTCCGGCGGGATCACGACGCCGCCCTCGCCCTGGATCGGCTCGATGAGCACGGCGGCGGTGTTCTCGGTGATCGCGGCCTCGATCGCGGCGAGGTCGCCGTACGGCACGGTGACGAAGCCGGGGGCGAACGGGCCGAAGCCGTCGCGCGCGTCGGGGTCGTCGGAGAAGCCGACGATGGTGGTGGTGCGGCCGTGGAAGTTGCCCGAGGCGACGATGATCTCCGCCTGGTCCGGCGCGATGCCCTTGACCTCGTAGCCCCACTTGCGGGCGACCTTGATCGCGGTCTCGACGGCCTCGGCGCCGGTGTTCATCGGCAGCACCAGGTCCTTGCCGCACAGGTCGCCGAGCGCGGTGCAGAAGTCGGCGAACTGGTCGTGCACGAACGCGCGGCTGGTCAGCGTGACGCGGCCGAGCTGCTCGGTCGCGGCCTGGACCAGCGTGGGGTGGCTGTGCCCGAAGTTGAGCGCGGAGTAGCCGGAGAGCAGGTCGAGGAAGCGGGTGCCGTCGACGTCGGTCATCCAGGCCCCGGCGGCGTGCTCCACGACGACCGGCAGCGGGTGGTAGTTGTGCGCCGTGCGCGCCTCGGCACGCTGGAAAAGCTCCGTGCTCGACTCGTGCTGCGGGGTGGTGATGGTCGCGGTCATCGTTTTCGCCTCCTCGGGGTGTCGAAGATTGTCTGACAATCTTTGGGCGACCGTATCCCGAATCCCCCCGGAAGTCCGAATGGCCGACTAGCGTGGCGCGGCATGGCGATCCCCTGGACCCTCGGCTGCGACGCGGCGGACCCGCACCGGCTGGCGGCGTTCTGGGCGCTCGCCCTCGGGTACGTCGCGGAGCCGGGCTACGAGGACCCCGACGGCGCCTCCATCGTCGACCCCGAGGGGCGGGGCCCCGCGATCGGCTTCCTGCGCGTGCCGGAGGCGAAGACGGCCAAGAACCGCGTGCACGTCGACGTCCGCGTGGCCGGCGAGCCGCCGTGGGACCCGGCGGAGCGGGAGCGCCTGATCCGCGCCAAGGTCGCCGAGCTCGCCGGCGCGGGGGCGAGCGTCGTCCGGGAGGAGTCGTACGGCGGGCCGCACCTCGGCCACGTCGTGATGCTCGACCCGGAGGGCAACGAGTTCTGCGTGGCCTGAGCGCCCAGCCCTCGACCCAGCCTCGACTCAGCCCTCCAGCATGTCCCGCACGGCCAGCGAGGCGAAGACCATCGCGCTGCCCAGCGGCGCCCCGGGCCCGGGGTAGACCGAGCCGAAGACCGACGCCGCGGAGTTGCTGGACGCGTAGAGGCCCGGGATCGGCGCCCCGTCCTCGCGCAGCACCCGGCCGGCCTGGTCGGTGACCAGCCCGCCCTTGGTGCCGAGGTCGGAGAGCACGAAGCGGGCGGCCAGGTACGGCGGCTGGTCGCACGGCGTGAGCGCCGTGTTCGGCCCGGTCCCCCCGGCGAAGAACGTGTCGTACTCGTCCTCGCCGCGCCCGAAGTCCTCGTCGACGCCCTTCTCCGCGAAGGTGTTGAAGCGCTCGACCTGCTCGACCAGCGTGGCGGCGGGCAGCCCGGTGGCCGCCGCGAGCTCCTCGAGGGTGTCGGCGCGGACCCAGGTGCCGGCGGTGAGGTGCTCCTCGAGGTCGCCCTCGGGGATCCCGATCGCCGGCAGCCGGCCGCCCTCGCGGGAGTCGAAGATGAACCAGGAGGGGATCCGCTCCGGCGCCGCGGCCATGAGCCGGCCGAACCGGTCGTAGGGCAGGCACTCGTTGGCGTAGCGGCGACCGTGCTGGTCGACCATCAGGCCGCTGCGGAAGCCCAGCGTGAACGAGCCGCCGCCGTCGGGCTGCTCGAGCCCGGGGCAGAACCACCCGACGCCGCCGAAGTCCGCGGCCGCGCCGATCGCGATCGCCGCGTCGATCGGCTCGCCGGTGTTGGTGTCGCGCGGCGCCATCGTCCAGGCGACGTCGCCGGGCACCCCGCGGGCCTCGCGGAGCGCGGCGTTGCCCTCGAAGCCGCCGGCGGCGACGAGCACGCCGCGGCTCGCCTCCAGGACGACCGGCCCCTCGGGCGACATCGCGGCGACGCCGGTGACGCGCCCGGTGCCGTCGGGCCCGGCGGTCACCAGCCCGGTCACCGGCAGGTTCGTGCGGAACTCGCCGCCCGCCGCGACGTACAGCGCGCCGAGCCGGGCGATCAGCGCCTGCCCGCCGCTGAGCGTGCGCCGGCCGCCCTCGCCGACCCGGTCGCGCTCCACGGGGGGCCGCAGCCGGTCGGTGACCTCGGCGGTGAGCTCGTCGCGCTTGATGTTCAGCGGCTGGATCGAGCGCCCCATCGACACCCGGCCAGGGGCGTCGTAGTACTCCGAGAACGCGATCCACTCGAACGGCAGCCCGGCCGCCTCCAGCTCCGCGACCAGCTCGGGGGAGTGGGTCAGGAACGCCTCGACCCGGTCCGGGTCGGGGTCCTCGAGGATCGCGCCGAGGTAGGTCCGCGCGCTGTCGGTGGAGTCGGCGGTGACGCCGGCGCGCTGCTGCACGTCGCTGCCGGGCAGCCAGCACGCCCCGCCGGAGTACGCCGAGGTGCCGCCGAGCTTGTCGGTCTTCTCGACCACGACCGTCCTGAGCCCGGCTCGCGCCGCCAGGAGCGCCCCGGTCATCGCCCCGCCACCGGATCCCACCACGACCACGTCGTACTGCTGCGTCTGCGTCACGCGCTGAATCTAGAACACGTTCTAGCTCGCCGCCAGCCGCCGTCCCGGTCCCGGGTCGTGTGCTCCACGACGCGCGATGCCGCGTCCTCAGGCACACGACCCGATAATGGGGGCGCCGTGAAGATCACCTATCCGTCCGAGCTGCCGGTCAGCCAGCGCAAGGACGACATCGCCGCCGCCATCCGCGACCACCAGGTCGTGATCGTCGCGGGCGAGACCGGGTCGGGGAAGACCACCCAGCTGCCGAAGATCTGCCTCGAGCTCGGCCGCGGCGCCGGGCCGGGCTCCGGGGGCGGCCTGATCGGGCACACCCAGCCCCGCCGGATCGCGGCCCGCGCCGTCGCCGAGCGGATCGCCAGCGAGCTCGGCACCGAGCTCGGCGACCTGGTCGGCTACCAGGTGCGGTTCACCGACCGCACCTCGAAGGCGAGCCGGGTCAAGCTGATGACCGACGGCATCCTGCTCGCGGAGCTGCAGCGCGACCGGATGCTGCGCCGCTACGACACGATCATCATCGACGAGGCCCACGAGCGCAGCCTCAACATCGACTTCCTGCTCGGCTACCTCAAGCGGCTGCTGCCCCGGCGCCCCGACCTCAAGCTGATCATCACCAGCGCGACCATCGACGTCGACCGGTTCGCGGCGCACTTCGACGCCCCCGTCGTCGAGGTGTCGGGGCGCACCTACCCGGTGGAGGTCCGCTACCGGCCGCTGATGGAGCTGCCCGGCGAGGACGAGGAGGGTGAGCCCGTCGTCCGCGACCAGACCGAGGCGATCGTCGACGCCGTGCGCGAGCTCTCCGCGGAGGGGCCCGGCGACGTCCTGGTGTTCCTGCCCGGCGAGCGCGAGATCCGCGACACGGCCGAGGCGCTGAACGACCTCGCCGGGACCGGCCGCCGCGGCGCGCTGGAGGTGCTGCCGCTCTACTCGCGGCTCTCCGCCACCGAGCAGCACCGCGTCTTCTCCCCCCATGGCGGCGCCACCCGCCGCGTCGTCCTGGCCACCAACGTCGCCGAGACCTCGCTGACCGTCCCCGGTATCCGGTACGTCGTGGACACCGGCGTCGCGCGCATCTCGCGCTACTCGCTGCGCACCAAGGTCCAGCGGCTCCCGGTGGAGCCGATCAGCCAGGCGTCGGCCAACCAGCGCTCGGGACGCTGCGGCCGCGTCGAGGCGGGCATCGCGATCCGGCTCTACTCCGAGGAGGACTTCGAGGCGCGCCCGGAGTTCACCGACCCCGAGATCCTGCGCACCAACCTGGCCAGCGTCATCCTGCAGATGACCTCGCTCGGCCTCGGCGACCTCGCCCAGTTCCCGTTCGTGGAGCCCCCCGACCGCCGCAACGTCCAGTCGGGCGTGCAGCTGCTCGAGGAGCTCGGCGCCCTGCGGACCGCGGCGGGCCCGACCGCCGAGAAGCTGACCAAGCTCGGGCGCCGGCTCGCACGGCTGCCGATCGACCCGCGGCTGGGCCGGATGGTCCTGGAGGCGGAGCGGCTGGGGTGCGTGCGCGAGGTGATCGTGATCGCCGCCGCGCTCTCGCTGCAGGACCCCCGCGAGCGCCCCGAGGAGCAGCGCGCGCAGGCCGACCAGCTGCACGCCCGGTTCAAGGCCGACGACAGCGACTTCCTCACCTGGCTCAACCTGTGGCGCCACCTCAAGGAGCAGCAGCGCGAGCTCAGCGGCAGCGCGTTCCGCCGGATGTGCAAGCGCGAGTTCCTCAACTACCTGCGGGTGCGCGAGTGGCAGGACTTCGAGTCCCAGCTGCGGCAGGTGTGCAAGGAGATGCGCATCGAGCTCGGCGAGCCCGCGGACCAGCCCGACACCGACGGGATCCACCAGGCGCTGCTGTCCGGGCTGCTCAGCCACATCGGCCTGCTCGAGGCGCGCGAGAAGGACGACGGCAAGCGCCGTGGCCCCCGGGAGTACGTCGGCGCGCGCGGCGCCCGGTTCGCGATCTTCCCCGGGAGCGTGCTGGCCCGGAAGAACCCGCAGTACCTGATGGCCGGCGAGCTCGTCGAGACCAGTCGGCTCTGGGCCCGGCAGAACGCCGCGATCAAGCCGGAGTGGGCCGAGCGGCTCGCCGGCGACCTGGTCAAGCGCACCTGGTCCGAGCCGCACTGGTCGAAGAAGCGGGCTGCGGTGATGGCCTACGAGCGGGCCACCCTGTACGGCGTCCCGCTGGTCACCGACCGCCTCGTGTCCTACGGCAAGGTCGACCGCGAGGTCGCCCGCGAGCTGTTCATCCGGCACGCGCTCGTGCAGGGCGAGTGGAGCTCGCGGCACCGCTTCCTGGAGGAGAACAACCGCCTGCTCGAGGAGGCCGCCGAGCTCGAGCACCGCGCCCGCCGCCGCGACCTCGTCGTCGACGAGGAGACCCTCTTCGACTTCTACGACGCCCGCGTCGGCCCCGACGTGGTCAGCGGCGCGCACTTCGACCAGTGGTGGAAGCAGGAGCGGCGCACCCGCCCCGACCTGCTGACCTTCGACCCCGCGATGCTCACCCACGACACCGTGGAGGAGGTGCGCGAGGAGGACTACCCCGAGCAGTGGCAGTCCGAGGGGCTGACCTTCCCGATCAGCTACCACTTCGAGCCGGGCGCGGCCGAGGACGGCCTGACCATCGACGTCCCGGTCGCGACGCTCAACCGGGTCGAGGCCGACGACTTCTCCTGGAACGTGCCCGGCCTGCGGCTCGAGCTGGTCACCGCCCTGCTCCGCAGCCTCCCCAAGAACCTCCGGGTCTCCTTCGTGCCGGTCCCCGACAAGGCCCGCGACTTCCTGGCCGCGGTGCCCGCCGGCGAGGAGCCGCTGCTCGACGCGCTGGAGCGCTGGTGCCGGGCCACGACCGGTGTCGTCGTGCCGCGCGACGCCTGGGACTGGAGCAAGGTGCCCGAGCACCTGCGCCCGACGTACCGCGTGATCGACGACGGCGGGCACGAGCAGGCGCGCGGCAAGGACCTCGAGGCGCTCAAGGCGCCGCTGCGGCCGCAGTTCACCCGGGCGATCGCCGACGTCGCGACCGAGAGCGGGCTCGCGCGCACCGGCGCGACGGCGTACGTCTTCGGGACCATTGAGCCCTCGATCCACCGCAAGCGGGCCGGCCACGAGGTGACGGTCTTCCCCGCCCTGGTCGACGAGGGGGCCACCGTCGGCCTGGAGGTCTTCGGGTCGGCCGAGGAGCAGGAGGCCCGGCACCGCCTCGGCGTCCGACGGCTGCTCCTGCTCGGCACCCGCTCGCCGGTCAAGCAGGTCCTCGACGGGCTGACCAACGCCGAGAAGCTCGGGCTCGCCGGGTCGCCGTACCCCAGCGTCGCCGAGCTCCTCGAGGACTGCCGCGCCGCCGTGGTGGGCGCGGTCGTCGACGCCCGGCCGCCGGTCCGCGACGAGCAGGCGTACGCCGCCCTGCGCGCCGAGGCCGAGCGCGACCAGGAGGCGGCGCTGCGCGGCGTGCTCGCCGACGTGATCCGGGTCCTGGACGCCTGGCGGCAGGCCGAGAAGGCGCTGAGCGGCCGCGCGGACATGATGCAGCTGCCCGCGCTGACCGACATGCGGGCCCAGCTCGCCCGGCTCGTGCACCGCGGGTTCGTCGGCGAGGCCGGGCCGGTCCAGCTGCGCCGCTACCCGACGTACCTCGCCGCGCTGCAGCAGCGGCGCGCCCGGCTCGACGACGGCGGCCAGGCGGCGGCCCGCGACCGGCAGCTGATGGACCGGATCGGCGAGCTCCAGGCGGCCTACCTGCACCAGGTCGACGCGCTGCCGCCCGGCCGGCCGCCGGGGGAGCGGCTCCGGCAGGTGCGGTGGATGCTCGAGGAGTACCGCGTCTCGCTGTGGGCCCAGCAGCTCGGCACGCCGTACCCGGTCAGCGACCAGCGGATCCGCAAGGCGCTGGCCTGATCCCCGTCCGTAGCCTGGGGGGATGAGCGAGCGCCGCCACCACCGGCCGATGCGGCCGGGCGACCGGTTCTTCGACGACCTCCTCGGCGGCACCGACCCGGCGCTGGTCAGCGAGGCCGCGGACCGGGCCGCGACCCTGCTCGTCCGCGGCGCGCACGGCGCCGACGACGGCGCCGTGGCCGAGCGGCTGCTCCACCTCGCCGACACCGAGGGCATCGAGGCGATCGCGGAGCTCTGGTCCGGGGCCGCGCCCGAGTCGCTCGCCGGGTGCCTGTGGCGCCTCTACGTGCTGCGCAGCTGGGTGCACGCCGACCCGCACGCCGCGGCGCGCGAGTACGACGCCGGGCTGCCGCGTGCCCCGCTCGCCCGGGTGGTCGCCGGGGTCGCGGAGCCGCCCGGCCCCGACGAGCTCAAGGCGATGATCGACCAGGTGCTGCGCGGGATCGCGGCGGGGGACTTCGCCGACGTGCTGTTCCGCGCCGCGGCGTTCGCCCGCGTCGTGGCCGCCGGTCGGGCCGGGCTGAGCGCCAGCTCCGATGAGCAGGTGCGCCGGATGCTGGCCGTCTCCGAGCAGCTCGAGGCCGCCGCCCACCACGAGCTGGCGGGCCGACTTTCCTGAGCGGGAGAGACGGTTAGACTGATCCACGAGCACGTCGGGCCGTGGCAGCCCCGGGTCCCACAATAAGCCGCTACGAGCGGCCACGCGCCGTGAGGCGCTCCCGGTCCGGCGTGTTCGCTAACCTCTCCGGGGTGCGTCGACTCCTCTCCCGCCTGGTCCGTCCCGGTCGCTCACCCCGCCTGCCCCGCCTGCGCCGCGCCTCTCGTGCGGCCTCGGTCCCGAGCGGCGACGTCCTGGGCTACGACCCCCGCCCCGACGGGCTCCCCGACCCGGGCGAGGTGGTGTGGGCGTGGGTCGCCTACGAGGACGACCCGCAGCAGGGCAAGGACCGGCCGGTGCTGCTGATCGGGCGGCGGGGGGACCGGCTGCTCGGCCTGATGCTCACCAGTCAGGACCACGACCGCGACGCCGCCGACGAGGCCCGCCACGGCCGGCACTGGATGGACGTCGGCACCGGCGACTGGGACCGCGAGCGCCGGCCCAGCGAGGTGCGCCTGGACCGGCTCCTCGAGCTCGACCCCGCCGGCGTACGCCGCGAGGGCGCCGCGCTCGACCCCGCGACCTTCGACGCGGTGCTGGTCGCTGCGCGGCCCTTCCTGGGTGGACCCCGCACGTAGGACCGCCGGTCGATAGGGTGTCCGGGTCCCGGCGGCGAGGTGCGGGCGGGTGCGACGGAGGAGATCAGTGGCGACGAGGCGCGGGAGCTGGTCCCGGCGGCGGACGACGTGGGCGGCGTGCCTGGCCATGACGGCCTCGCTGGTGCTCGCCGGGTGCGACGGCGACGCCGGTCCCAGCCCGGAGCCGACGCCCGACGCGCCGGTGTCCAAGGCCCGGCTGACCTTCGGGGTGTGGGGCACCGAGGACGAGCTGGCGTCGTACGAGTCGATGGTCGAGCAGTTCAACGAGACCTCCGAGACCAGCCGGGTCGTCGTCGAGCCGTACCCCGACCGCGACGCGCTCGCCGCCGCGCTGACCGACGAGGACGAGCGTCCCGACGTGTTCCTGGCCTCGCGCAGCGAGCTGGCCTGGCTGCGGGAGGAGAACCTGAACGTCCCCGTCGACGAGCTGCTCGACGAGCGGGGGGTGGCCTTCGGCGACCGCTACTCGCGCGCCGCGCTCGAGGCGTTCTCCGCCGACCGGCGCCTGCAGTGCATGCCCTACGGCATCTCACCGATGGTGATGTTCTACAACACCGAGCTCGTCGACTTCGACCGGATGGCCGAGCGCGGTCTCGACGTGCCGGCCGAGGAGCGCACCCGCTGGACCTTCGACCAGTTCGAGGAGGCCGCGCGGTTCGCGACCCGCAAGCGCCGCGGCATCAAGGGCGTCCACGTCGACCCGACGCTGCGCTCGCTGGCGCCGTTCATCTACTCCGGCGGCGGCTCGCTGTTCAACGACGCCGAGGACCCCACCAGCCTGACCCTCGCCGACGACAACTCCCGCGAGGCGCTCGCCCGCACCCTGGAGGTGCTCCGCGACCCCACGGTCACGCTGTCCGAGGAGCAGCTCGCCCGGCGCACGCCGCTGGAGTGGTTCGAGCGCGGCCGGGTCGGCATGATCGAGGGCTACCGGTCCATGGTGCCCCGGCTGCGGTCGGTCCCGGGCCTGGAGTTCGACGTGATCGCGATGCCGATCCTGGACAGCGCGGCGACGACCGGCGACATCACCGGCACCTGCATCGCCGAGGACGCCGAGAACATCCCGGCGGCCGCCGACTTCCTGGTGCACGCGCTCTCGAGCGAGGCCGTCAGCGAGGTGGCCCGCGCCGGCTACCTCGTGCCCGCCAACCAGGACGTCGCGCTCACCGACGACTTCCTGCAGCCGGGCCGCGAGCCCGAGCACGCCTCCGTGTTCACCTCGAGCGTGGCCGCGATGCGGATCCCGCCGCTCATCGACGTGTGGACCGAGCTGGACGCCGCGGTCGAGCCCACCCTCGAGGAGATGTTCACGGTGCCGGTGCTCGACGACCTCGAGGAGATCACCACCCGCATCGACGAGATCTCCCGGACGGTGCTCGACCCGCCCGACCCCACCGACGCGCCGTCGGACGGGTCCTCGGACGACTCCTCGGACGACGCCGAGGAGTAGTCGCGCGCCGCGCGCTCAGTCCTCGGGCAGATCCGCGGCGGCCGCCTCGAGCTCCTCGGGCGGCACCTCCACCGGCTCCACGTCGGCACGCAGCACCGCCTCGGTGACCACCGGGGCGGTGAGCTCGACCTGCCACGGGCGGGCACCGAGCGCGGCCAGGGCCGCCGCGACCTCGTCGGCCAGCACCTCGGGGTCGCGCGTGCGCGGCGGGGACCACAGGGTGCGGCGCAGGAAGTCGGGGGTGAGCAGGTTCTCGACCGGGAGGTGGTGCTGCTCGGCGAGCTCGGTCATCGCGGCCCGCGCCAGCACCAGGCGGCGGGCGGCGACGGGGTCCTTCTCGGCCCAGGCGCGCGGCAGCGGCGGGCCGTCGCCGCGGGGCGAGCGGGCCGGCAGCTCGCTCTCGTCGAGCTCGGCCGCGGTGCGCAGGGCGGCGACCCACTTCGAGGCGTAGCGCTCCGCGCCGCGGCCGTGGAAGCCCTTGGTCGCGAGCAGGGCGGCGCGGTCGGTCGGCAGCGCCTGGGCGGCGGCGACGATCGCGGCGTCGGGGATGAGCCGGCCGGGGGTCACGTCGCGCTGCTCGGCGAGCTGGTCGCGGGTCTCCCAGAGCGCGCGCACCGCGGCCAGCCCGCGGCGTCCGCGGACCCGGTGCATGCCTGAGGTACGCCGCCAGGCCTCGACGCGGGGGGTCGGCTCGAAGTGCCGCAGGAACTCGAACTCCTGGCGCGCCCACTCGGCCTTGCCGGCCTCGTCGAGCTCGCGGCCCAGCGCCTCGCGCAGCTCGACGAGGACCTCGACGTCCAGGGCGGCGTACTCCAGCCACGGTGCGGGGAGCGGGCGGGTCGACCAGTCGACCGCGGAGTGCTCCTTCTTCATCCGGAAGCCGAGCACGGTCTCGACCAGGGTCGCGAGCCCGACCCGCGGGTGGCCGAGCAGGCGGCCGGCGAGCTCGGTGTCGAAGAGCGCGGTGGGGTGCAGGCCGATCTCCGCCAGGCACGGGAGGTCCTGGGTGGCGGCGTGCAGGATCCACTCGGTGCCCTCGAGGACCTCCTGGAGGGGCGCGAGCGACTCGAACCCGATCGGGTCGACGAGCGCGGTGCCGGCGCCCTCGCGGCGCAGCTGCACGAGGTAGGCGCGGTTGGAGTAGCGGTAGCCCGAGGCGCGCTCGGCGTCGATCGCCACCGGGCCGGTGCCGGCGGCGAGCCGCTCGCAGAACTCCGCGAGCGCGGGCGGGGTGTCGATGACGGGGGGCAGGCCGTCGCGCAGCGTGAGCAGCGGGGCGGGCTCGGCCTCGGGGACGTCCAGCTCCTCGGGCGGGTCGCCCTCGGTGCGCTCGACGGGGTTCTCGGAGGTCAACGCGGCGTGCCCCGTTGACCCCGACGGCTCGGCATCACCGCGACCCCGTCGGGCACGGGCGGCAGGCCGGCGGCGGTGCAGAGGAGCTCGCCCCAGGCCTCGACGTGGCGGGCGACGTCGAGCGGGGTCCCCTCCTCGGCGGTGGGGGTCCAGGAGGCGCGGATCTCGATCTGCGCGGTGCCGCCCTCGCCGGCCATGCCGCCGAAGCTCTCGGTCGCGACCCGCGTGACCGAGCCGGCGGCGGCGCCGTACGTCGCGCCGTGGGCGTCGAGCGCCTCGGTCAGCCAAGACCAGCCCACCTCGGCGAGCATCGGGTCGGTGATCATCTCGACCTCGATCTCGGCACGGGCGTAGGCGACGCACCGGAAGGTACCGTCCCAGGCCTCGTTGCCGGCCGGGTCGTGCAAAAGGATGATCCGCCCGGTGCCGATGTCGGTGTCGTCGACGGTGACGTCGGCCGACAGCGCCGCGGCGTGCGGCGCGATCCGCTGGGGGGCCGGCATCTCCTCGCACAGCACCTCGGGCCGCATCGTTGCGGCGCGCATGCTCAGCACCGCCGCCCGGAACTCCGGGGGGCTCGCCGCCGCACCCGTCTCCGGGTGCGTCTCCTGACGCACGACCATGGGTTCACAGTAGGTCGGAGCGGCGCCAACCGGTGTGCAGCCACGCCGGGGCGGGTGCGAGGCTTGTCCCATGAGTACCGTCACCTCCCTCGCCGACAGCGCCTTCCTCAAGGCGGCGCGCGGCGAGCCGGTGCCGCACACGCCGGTGTGGTTCATGCGCCAGGCGGGCCGGTCGCTGCCGGAGTACCTCCGGGTGCGCGAGGGCGTCGGCATGCTGGAGTCCTGCATGAACCCCGAGCTGGTCGTCGAGATCACGATGCAGCCGGTCCGCCGGTACGGCGTGGACGCCGCGATCTTCTTCTCCGACATCGTGCTCCCGCTCAAGGCGGTCGGCGTCGACCTCGACATCAAGCCGGGCGTCGGCCCGGTCGTCGCCGAGCCGGTGCGCACTCTCGCGGACGTCGAGGCGATCCCCGACCTGACGCCCGAGCACGTCCCGTTCATCACCGAGGCGGTCCGCGGCCTCGTCGGCGAGCTCGGCGGCACGCCGCTGATCGGCTTCGCGGGCGCGCCGTTCACGGTGGCGTCGTACCTCGTCGAGGGCGGGCCGTCCAAGGAGCACGCCCGCACCAAGGCGATGATGTTCGGCGCCCCCGACGTCTGGGACGCGTTGATGCGCAAGATCGCCGGCATCGCCGCGGCGTACCTCGAGGTCCAGGTGGGCGCGGGCGCCTCCGCCGTCCAGCTCTTCGACTCCTGGGCGGGCGCGCTGACGCCGGCCGACTACCGCGAGCACGTGATGCCGCACTCCGCGCGCGTCCTCGAGCGCGCCGGTGCGCTGGGCGTGCCGCGGATCCACTTCGGGGTCGGCACGACGAACCTGCTCGGCCTGATGGGCGAGGCCGGCGCGGACGTCGTCGGCGTCGACTGGCGCACTCCGCTGGAGAACGCGATCCCGATGGTGGGGGACCGCGCCGTCCAGGGCAACCTCGACCCGACGCTGGTCTTCGCGCCGACCGACGTGATGACCGCCCGGGCCGCCGAGGTCATCGAGGCCGGGCGCGCGGCGAAGGGGCACGTCTTCAACCTCGGCCACGGCGTGATCCCGTCGACCGACCCCGACCAGCTCGCCCGGCTGACGGAGTTCGTGCAGTCCTACGAGCTCTGATCCGGGGCGGGGGTCCGCTTCGTCGTCCGCTTGGTGGTGCGCTTCGCCGCCGTCTTCGTCGCCGTCTTGGGCGCGTCCTTGGCCGGCGTCTTGGCCGGCGTCGTGCTCGCCTCGGGCGGGGTCGCGCTCGCGGTCGTCGTCCGCCGCCCGCCCTTGAGCCGCACCCGCAGCTGACCGGAGTCGGGCTGGTCGACCTCCACGAACCGCTCGCCGCGGACCAGGTCGACGAGCTTGGACGCGCCGTAGTTGCGCGGGTCGAACGACGCGTGCCGGGTGCTGAGCCAGCTGCCGACCGCGTCCAGGCGGGCCCAGCCGTCGTCCTGGGAGGTCGCGTTGATCGCCTTGGCGAGGATCGACTGCAGGTTGGGCAGCGGGGTCGACTCGTCGGGCTCGTCGGGGTCGGCGTCGTCGGCGGCGTCCACGCCGACCCGCTCGTCCGGCTCGGCGTCCTGGTCGAGGATCTCGAGGTAGATGAACTTGTCGCACGCCGCCACCAGCGACTCCGGCGTACGCCGCCGCCCGAAGCCGTAGACGGTCTTGCCGGACTCGCGCAGCCGGGTCACCAGGCGGGTGAAGTCGCTGTCGCTGGAGACGATCGCGAAGGCGTCGAGGTCGCCGGTGTAGAGCAGGTCCATCGCGTCGATGATCAGCGCGGAGTCGGTGGAGTTCTTGCGCGCGGTGTAGGCGAACTGCTGGATCGGGTGGATCGCGTTGCGGTTCAGCTCCACCTTCCAGCCGACGAGGTTCTGCGTGGTCCAGTCGCCGTACGCGCGCTTGACCGTCGGCACGCCGTACTTGGCGACCTCCTCGAGCAGCGCGGTCGCGTGGCGCGGGGAGGTGTTGTCGGCGTCGATGAGGACCGCGAGGCGGGCGTGGGTGGGGGGCACGTGCGCCAGCGTAGGCCCGGTCAGGCCGGGTCGGGTGCCGTGGGCGTCGCGACCCGGCGGCGCCGCAGCCGGCGGGCGAGCAGCCAGCACGGGACGGCGACGAGCGCCAGGACCAGCGTCCACGGCAGCACCGCGCCGACGAACGTGGCGAGCCCGACGCCGAAGGTGACCAGCGCGCCCCAGCCGGCGTCCAGCCCGGCGAGGAACCCGGTCGCGTCGTCCTCCTCGTCGTCCCGCGGCGGCCGCTTCTCGGGCGTGCGCTCCAGCGAGACCGTGATCGTCGACTGGGCGGTCTGGTCGGCGAGGAAGGACTGCTGCCTCTCCAGCGACGCGAGGTCCGCCTGACGGCGGAAGAGCTGGGCCTCGATCGCGACGACGTCGCGGATGCTCTCCGCGCGGTTGAGCAGCAGCGCGATCCGGCGGATGCTCCGGCGCTGCACGGCGACCCGGATGTCGACGTCGAGCACCTGGGTGGTCACGTCCTCGCTGGTGGAGCTGGAGGTGACCAGGTCCGCGGCGCCCTCGAGCGCCGTCATCGCCTCGGTGAAGCGGGCGGCCGGCACCCGGACCACCAGCCGGGACCGGAGGACCTCGCCCTCGGTGTCGGTCTCGGTGCGGTCCTCCTGGACCTCCCCGGCGAACCGGTCGACCACCGTGCGGACGTCGAAGAGCGCCGTCGCGACGTCGGGGCCGCGCAGCGCGACGTTCCCGGTCGAGATGACGGCGCGCGGGGTCGCCTCGGGGGCGTCGACCACCTCGGTGGCCACGTCGGCCACGCTCGCCCTGGGGCCGCCCGCGTCCGCGTCGGCGGCCTTCCGTTCGGCGGCGGCCTCCGGAGCCCTGGCGCCGTCGGCGCTGCCGTCCTCGCTGGTGCCCCCGGAGTCGTCGGACCCGCCCGACGTGGAGCAGGCCGGGAGGGCGAGGAGCGCCGCGGCGAGGACCGCGACGGCGGTGGCACGGCGGGGTCGGGTCCGGGGTCGGCTGCTGCGGCTCATGGGTCCTGGGACGCCGGGGCGGGGTGGTCGGTTCCGCGGGGCCGTCGGGTTTCCCCGGTGCACCGGGGAAACCTGATGTTCGGGGCCATCGCGACGGCCGAGAACGTCAGGGAAACCCTGAGAAGTACGGCGGGCGATGGGTCTCGGACCGGCCTGCGAGAGACTGGGAGCGTGCACCAGGTCGGTACGTCGCGGGTCGTCGTCGTGGGTGCCGGCGTCGCCGGGCTCACCGCCGCCCGTGACCTGGCCGCGGCCGGCCACGAGGTGGTCGTGCTCGAGGCGACCGACCGGGTCGGGGGCAAGCTCCGCCGCGAGTCCGTCGGCGGGGTCGTGGTCGACGTGGGCGCGGAGGCGATGCTGCACCGCCGGCCCGAGGGCACCGACCTGGCCCGCGCCGTCGGGCTGGAGGTCGAGCACCCGGCCCTGACCTCGTCCCGCATCTGGACGCGCGGCGCGATGCGGCCGCTGCCGCGGTCGCTGATGGGCGTGCCGCTGGACCTCGACCAGCTCGTCGCGTCGGGGGTGCTGAGCGAGGAGGGCGTCGAGCGGGTGCGCCGCGAGCCGCACCTGCCGCCGGAGGTGGTCGACGGCGACGTGACGGTCGGCGACCTGGTCGACCGCCGCTTCGGCACCGAGGTCACCGACCGGCTCGTCGAGCCCCTCCTCGGCGGCGTGTACGCCGGGCAGGCCCGCCGCATCTCGGCGCGCGCGGCCGTGCCGCAGCTGGTCGCGCTCGCGGAGCGCGGACCGCTGCTCGGCCACGCCGCGGCGCCGGCCACGCACGAGGGACCGGTGTTCGCGGGGCTGCCCGGCGGCATGGCCCGGCTGCCCGAGGCGCTCGCCGCGGAGCTCGACGTACGCACCCGGGTGACGGTGCGGGCGCTCGAGCGCACCGACCGCGGCTTCCGGCTGGTGACCGGGCCGACGACCGCGCCCGAGGTGCTCGAGGCCGGCGGGGTGCTGCTCGCGACCCCGGCGGCGCCGACCGCGCGGCTGCTGGCCGGGCTCGCGCCGGTGGCCGCGGCCGAGCTGGCCGGGGTCGGCTCGGCGTCCGTGGTGGTGGTGACCCTGGCGTTCCGGGCCGCCGAGGCCGCGGTCCTCGACAACGGCACGTCCGGCTTCCTGGTGCCCCCCGTCGAGGGGCGGCGGGTGAAGGCGTCGACGTTCTCGTTCGCCAAGTGGGCCTGGGTGCGGGAGGCCGGCCGGGGCGCGCTCGACGGCGAGGACCTGCTGCTGCTCCGCACCTCGCTGGGCCGGTACGGCGAGGAGGCCGCGCTCCAGGCCTCCGACGCGGAGCTGGTCGCCTGGTCGCTCGCCGACCTCGCCGACGCGACCGGCCTGCGCGCCGTCCCCGTCGACACGCACGTGCAGCGCTGGGGCGGCGGGCTCCCGCAGTACGACCTCGGACACCTCGACCGGGTCGCCCGGGTGCGCGCCGACGTCGCGCGGGTGCCGGGCCTCGCGGTCTGCGGCGCGGCGTACGACGGGGTCGGCGTCCCCGCCGTCATCGCCTCCGCCCACCGCGCCGCCGCCCAGCTCGCCTGAGCCCCCCACACCGCCGAGTCGGCGCTTGTGTCCGCTTTCTCCACAGGCGAGGGCGGACACAAGCGCCGACTCGGCGGATCGCAGGCGGGACACGGCCGGTCGTGAGCGCGTCCGCACGGCGCGGCACAATGGGGGCATGACGTCGAACGCCTCCCGGGTCCGCGAGATCAACGACTCCATCCGCTACACGATGTGGTCGGTCTTCCGCCTCGCCGACGTGCTGGGCGAGGACGCCGACCGCGAGGCCGAGGGCGCCGAGGTCGAGAAGCTGTACGCCGAGCTGGCCGAGGCGGGCGTCGTCGTCCGCGGCACGTACGACGTGGCCGGGCTGCGCGCCGACGCCGACGTGATGGTCTGGTGGCACGCGGCCACCTCCGAGGAGCTGCAGGAGGCCTACCACCGCTTCCGCCGTACGGCGTTCGGCCGCCGCCTCGCGCCGGTCTGGTCGCAGATGGCGCTGCACCGGCCCGCGGAGTTCAACAAGAGCCACGTGCCGGCGTTCCTCAACGAGGAGGAGCCGCGCCGCCACATCAGCGTCTACCCGTTCGTGCGCTCCTACGAGTGGTACCTCCTCGACGACGCCGACCGCCGCCGGATGCTCGCCGACCACGGGAAGATGGCGCGCGACTACCCGGACGTGCGCGCCAACACCGTCGCGAGCTTCTCCCTCGGCGACTACGAGTGGATCCTCGCCTTCGAGGCCGACGAGCTCTACCGGATCGTCGACCTGATGCGGCACCTGCGCGCCTCCGAGGCTCGCCGCCACGTGCGCGAGGAGATCCCCTTCTACACCGGCGCGCTCACCCCGGTCGCCGAGCTGGTCGCGAAGCTGCCCTGAGCATGCGGCTCCGTCCCGCCGTCGCGGCCGGCCTGCTGGCCGGGCTGGCGGCGTGCGGGGCGGAGCAGGACGACCCGTCCGTGGGAGCCGACGACGCCGACCTGCTGACCACGGCGTACCCGGTCACCGTGCTCGACGACGGCGACGGGGCCGAGCTCTGCCTGGGCGGCGTCGCGGAGTCGCTGCCGCCGCAGTGCAGTGGGCCCGGGGTGGTGGGGTGGGACTGGACCGACCACGCCGGCGCCTTCGAGGACGTGCGCGGCACCCGCTGGGGCGACTTCGTCGTGACCGGCTCGTACGACGGCGAGACGGTGACGCCCACCGAGGTGGTCCCCGCTGCGGACGCGACGCAGCCGGAGCCGCCCGAGGACACCCTCCCCGCGCCGGGGACCGGGACCTCCGAGCGCGAGCTGCGCCGCATCCAGCGCGCCCTGCACGACACCCCGGGCTTCCTCACGTCCGGGGTGTCCGACCAGCGCGTCGAGCTCGGCGTCGTCCACGACGACGGCAGCCTGCAGCAGCGCCTCGACGAGCGGTACGGCGCCGGGGTCGTCGTGGTCTGGTCCGCGCTGCAGCCGGTGGGCTGACCGAGAAGATTCACCGGTCGACCGGTGAAACTTCCCCTTGACCGACGAAACTCCGTCGGTCAAGCGCACAATTCACCGGTCGACCGGTGAATTGTCCCGCCCCCGTCAGGCCCCCGCGGCGGGATCCTTCGGCTCGAGCGTCAGGCTGACCGAGTTGATGCAGTACCGGTCACCGGTGGGGGTGCCGTAGCCGTCGGGGAAGACGTGCCCGAGGTGGGAGCCGCAGCTCGCGCACCGGACCTCGACGCGCTTCATGCCGTGCGAGGTGTCCTCGATGTACTCGATCGTGTCGCTGACCGGCTGGTAGAAGCTCGGCCAGCCGCAGCCGGAGTGGAACTTCGTGTCCGACTCGAACAGGGTCGCCGAGCACGCCTTGCACTTGTAGACGCCGGTCGTCTCGGTGTCGTTGTACTTCCCGGTGAACGCACGCTCCGTGCCGGCCTGGCGCAGCACGGCGTACTCGTCAGGGGAGAGCTGCTCACGCCACTCGGCGTCGGTCTTCTCCACGTCATAGGCCATGGATCCAGCGTACGGCGGGTACCCAGCCCCTCGCGCGCGGACGGGGCGTTGACGTGACTGGGAGAACGCGTGTTCACTGACCGAATGGCCACCGGCACCATTCCGTGGGACCGGGTCCGCAAGGCGGGCTCGAAGCTGACCACCCCCCTCGACCCCGACGACTACCTGCGCCTGATCAACCCGCTGTGGACCGCGCGCGAGCTGCGCGGCCGGGTCGAGAAGGTGGTCCCCGAGACCGAGGACGCCGCGACGCTGGTGATCCGGCCGGGCTGGGGCTGGCGCTACCACCACTCGCCGGGCCAGTACGTCGGGATCGGCGTGCAGGTCGACGGCAAGTTCCAGTGGCGCTCGTACTCCGTGAGCTCGCCGCCCAAGCGCAAGGGCCGCACCATCGCGATCACCGTGCGGGCGATGCCCGAGGGGCTGCTCTCGGCGCACCTGGTCAACGGGCTGGAGCCCGGCACCATCGTCCGGCTCGCGCTGCCCGAGGGCGACTTCGTGCTGCCCGACCCGCCGCCGCAGAGGATCCTGTTCCTGGTCGCCGGCAGCGGGGTCACGCCGGTGATGTCGATGCTGCGCACCCTCGACCGCCGCGGCACCATGCCCGACGTCGTCCTGCACTACTCCTCGCCCACGCCCGACCGGATGATCTTCCGCGAGGAGGTCGAGCGGCTCGCGGCGAAGCACGAGGGCCTCACGCTGCACCAGCTGCACACCGACACCGACGGCATGCTCGACCTCGCCGAGCTCGACGAGATCTGCCCCGACTGGCGCCGCCGCCAGACCTGGGCGTGCGGACCCGGCCCGATGCTCGACGCGATCACCGAGCACTTCGAGGGCGCCGGGCTCGAGGAGCAGCTGCACCTCGAGCGGTTCTCCCTCGACCTCGGCGACGGCGGCGGCGAGGGCGGCACGATCACCTTTCGCAACTCCGGCAAGACCGTCGAGGTCGACGGCGCCACCACCGTCCTGGAGGCGGGCGAGGAGGCCGGCGTCGGCATGCCGTACGGCTGCCGGATGGGGGTCTGCCACACCTGCACCGTCACGCTCGTCGAGGGCAAGATCCGCGACCTGCGCAACGGCGACGAGTTCGGGCAGCCGAACGAGCCGGTGCAGACCTGCGTCACCGCCGCCGTCGGCGACTGCGTCCTCGACATCTGAGTCCGGCACCCGCCGGACCACGAGCACCCGCAGCAACCAGCACCCGCACCACCCGCGAGCACATCCCAGCCAGATCCACGGAGGACCCATGGCCATCGCAGACGTCAAGGAGTACACCCACCTCACCGAGGAGGAGGTCGAGCAGCTCGGGCGCGAGCTCGACGCCATCCGCCAGGAGATCGAGGAGTCCCGCAACTCCGACGACGCCGCGTACATCAACCGGATGATCAAGGTGCAGCGCGGCCTCGCCGCCGCGGGCCGGGTCTCGATGCTGGCCGGCACCTGGGGTCGCCGGGTGGCGCCGCGCGCCGAGAAGCCGGCGATCGCGTTCGGCGCCGTGTGCCTGGGGGTCGCCAAGATCCTCGAGAACATGGAGATCGGCCACAACGTCATGCACGGCCAGTGGGACTGGATGAACGACCCGGAGATCCACTCCTCCAACTGGGAGTGGGACACCGCCCAGCCCGCGGAGCAGTGGAAGCACTCCCACAACTACATCCACCACCAGTTCACCAACGTGCTCGGCCACGACAACGACATCGGGTACGGCATCCTGCGGATGGCCCGCGAGCAGCGCTGGCACCCCTACTACCTGGGGCAGCCGGTCTACAACGCGATGCTCGCCTCGCTGTTCCAGTGGGGCGTCGCCCTCCACGACCTCGACCTGGAGCGGATCCGCAAGGGCGAGAAGGACCCCGTGGTGATGAAGCGCCAGCTGGGGCAGATCCTGCGGAAGGGCCGCGACCAGGTCCTCAAGGACTACGTCGTCTACCCGGCGCTCTCCGGGCCGCGCTGGCGCGAGGTGATGATCGCCAACGCCTCGGCCAACTTCGCCCGCAACCTGTGGTCCTACGTGATCATCTTCTGCGGCCACTTCCCCGACGGCGCCCTGCACTTCACCGAGGAGGAGCTCGAGGACGAGACCCGCGCGGAGTGGTACCTGCGCCAGATGCTGGGCTCGGCGAACTTCGACGGCGGCCGGCTGCTGCACATCCTGAGCGGCAGCCTCGGCTTCCAGATCGAGCACCACCTGTTCCCCGACCTGCCGAGCAACCGCTACCCCGAGATCGCGGTCAAGGTGCGGGCGCTGTGCGAGAAGTACGACATCCCGTACACCACCGGACCCCTGCACCGGCAGTACGGCCAGGCGCTGCGCACGATCATGAAGCTCTCGCTGCCGAACTCCTGGACCGAGTCCGACCAGCACGACCCGCCGACGCCGTCGCGCGACCGCAAGCGCCGCTCCGACGACGAGCGGCCCTCGCGGATGCGGGAGCTGGGCGCCTACGCCCGCAGCTCCTCCGAGCGCCGCCACCGCGACGACTGACCCACCCCCCTTCCCCCATGAGGAGCACCACGATGGACCCGGCGCCCCGCGCCTTCGCCGACCTGCCGCGCGACCCCGAGCTCGGGACGCCGGTGCCGTTCGCCTGCGGCACCGACGACCCGTACGGCGGCCCGCGCGACGGGTCGGCCCCCACCGCCCGCCGGCTCGACGGCAGGCGGGTGACCCAGTGCGCGCTGAGCCGGGTCTGCGGGGTGTGCGGCGACGGCCTGGGCCGGCCGATCGCGTTCCTCGGCACCGAGGTCGAGCAGGGCCGCAACGCCTTCCACTTCCCGCCGGCCCACGTCGAGTGCGCCGAGGCGCTGCTCGCGGCGTACGACGGGGTCGACGGCCCGCTGCTCGGCCAGGACGAGGCCGGGCCGTGGGTGCTGGTGACCACGGCCGCGTTCGAGTTCGTGCGGCCGCGCAAGGAGGACCTGGACCGGCGCCCGACCTTCCAGCCCACCGCGCTCCTCGGCGTCCCCTGACCTCCACCCGGCGAGGGAGCGGGGCCGCTAGCGTGGCGGCATGGCGAAAGCACCAGCGGCGGAGGTCGACGCCGGCGGGCGCGCGGTGCGCGTCTCCAGCCCCGACCGGGTGATCTACGAGGCCACCGAGCGGACCCCCGAGGTCACCAAGCTGATGGTGGCGCAGTACTTCGCGTCCGTCGACGACGGGCTGATGCGGGCGCTGCGCGACCGGCCCACCGCGCTGGAGCGGTGGACCTCCGGGGTCCGGCCCGGCATGAAGCTGGCCACCGGTCCGCAGGACAAGGACGCCGACGCGTTCTACCAGAAGCGGGTGCCGAAGGGGGCTCCCGACTACCTGGAGACCGTGCAGGTGACCTTCCCGTCGGGGCGCACCGCTGACGAGATCTGCCCGACCGAGATCGCCGTCCCGGTCTGGTGCGCGCACATGGGCACGCTCACCTTCCACCCCTGGCCGGTACGCCGGGGCGACGTGGACCGCCCCGACGAGCTGCGGATCGACCTCGATCCCCAGCCCGGCACCACCTTCGCCGACGCCGTCCGGGTCGCGGGGCTCGCCCGCGAGCTGCTCGAGGAGCTCGGCCTGGTCGGCTACCCGAAGACCTCCGGCAACCGGGGGATCCACGTCTACGTGCGGATCGAGCCGCGCTGGGAGTTCGTCGACCTGCGGCACGCGGCGATCGGCTTCGGCCGCGAACTCGCCCGGCGCGACGACGGCGTCACGGTCGACTGGTGGAAGGAGGAGCGCGGCGAGCGGATCTTCGTCGACTACAACCAGAACAACCGCGACCGCACCATCGCCTCGGCGTACTCGCTGCGGCCGGTGCCCGGCGCCCCGGTCTCCACGCCGCTCACCTGGGCCGAGCTCGCGGAGCTGACGGACCCCAAGGAGCTGAACCTGTTCACCGTCCCCGAGCGGCTCGCCGACACCGGCGACCCGTGGGCCGGCATCGACGACACGGCGTACTCCCTCGAGCCGCTGCTCGCGCTGTGGGAGGAGCAGGGCGCGGTCGAGCTCAACTACCCGCCCGACTACCCCAAGATGCCGGGGGAGCCGCCGCGCGTGCAGCCGAGCAAGAAGGTCGCGTCCCACTGGGACGAGGACGGCAACCGCGTGGAGTGAGGCTTCAGGCCGGGTGGTCGACCAGGGTGATCGCGTACTGCCCGGGGCCGAGCGCCGCCGGCGCCGAGTGCGCCATCTCGCGCCAGCCCTGGTCGTGCAGGTTCCGCGCATAGGCGCGTACGTCGGCCGCGCGCGACCCGATGAGGAGCAGGTGGCGGCGCTGTGCGTCGCCGAGGTCGTCGAGCCCCACGACCGGGTCCAGGTCGTGGGCGACGACGGTCCCCGCGGCGTCCAGGAACTGGGCGCGCAGCAGGGAGCCGTGCACCCAGACCGACGCCCGGGCGTCGTGGACCTCGTCGGCCGGCGGCGCAGCGGTCAGCAGGTCGGCACCCATCGCTCTCACGCACGGCAGGTTAGCGAGCCGCCCGCGGCTCCCGGCCG
Organism: Nocardioides dongkuii; assembly: GCF_014127485.1. NCBI lineage: Bacteria > Bacillati > Actinomycetota > Actinomycetes > Propionibacteriales > Nocardioidaceae > Nocardioides > Nocardioides dongkuii. The sequence goes on from NZ_CP059903.1 coordinate 1,015,768, forward strand.
CAGGTGGGTACCGTCGGGCCATGGCTGTCTATGACTCGAACTTGCAGGCCGCGGTGGACGCGACGTCCGTGGCGAAGGACGCCGGCGAGGCCGGCGACGACCTCGTCGGCTACCTCCGGGAGCAGCTCGCCGAGCGCGACATCGAGACCTCCGACGAGGAGTGGCTCCAGCGGATGGCCGAGGGGATCCGCGCGAACCCCAACTACATGATCGAGAGCGAGCCGCACGACTACGAGGCGCACCGCCCGATGCAGAGCGAGCTGAAGCAGGACTGACCCACGGCGTCGGACGCCGCACATCACCCCGAAATGACAAGAGGCCCGCCGGGCGCCTCGTGCGAGGCGCCTGGCGGGTTCCCCCCGTGGAAGCCGACGCGGTCCCCCCGGACCGCAGAGCATTCCCCCCCGGGTGCTCCAGCTTCCTGTCAGTTCCCTTGCGGGCCCGTTCGTCGGTGCTCCCCCCGAAGCTCCGGCCGTCCGGCTCAGCGTCCGGCGTGTGGCCCGGACTGGCTGATGACCAGAACACTACGGAGCCGTGGTCCACGGAAGATCCACACGACTTCCATGCTTCGGTAACAGATCCGGAAGCGTGACGGGCTCCCGGGGTCAGACTCCGGTGACGCCCTCGCCCCAGCCGGCCTGCTCGTCGAAGCTTTCGTGCTCCAGTAGGTGCAGGACCGGGACGCCGATCTTGCGGCGGGCCCGCGAGGTCCAGTCGACGTGGAAGAACTCCGCGACCACGTGCGGGCGGGTCAGGATGATCGCCTCGCGGCCGTCGACGGCCTTGACCTTCGCCTCGAGCGCGTCGATCGGCGACTCCGAGACGACCTCGCCCCGGGCCTTCGCCCCCGCGGCGCGCAGTGCCTCGAGGGTGGCGCGCAGGTCGGCGGAGGACCGCTCCTCGCAGTCACGGCGGACCGCGGCCAGGTCGACCTCCGACATCGCCGCGGCGGGGGAGGCCATCATCTCGCCGGCGGAGATCGAGCCCATCGCGGACTCGATCCGGGCGGCGGCGTCCTCGAGCGGCAGCAGCACGTGGTAGGTCACCGGCTCGTCGAGCCCCTCGTGCAGCGACCGCACCTGGGCGGCGTCCGCGGGGGTGAGAGCCTGCTCGACCAGCAGCACGACGTCGTAGTCCTCCATGGCCCCGACCATAGACCGCTCAGGCGCCGGGGTCTGCGCCGAGCACCTCGGCGAGGTCGTAGCCCACCGGCTCCTCCAGCTGCTCGTAGCCGCACGACTCCGGGTCGCGGTCGGGGCGCCAGCGCTTGAAGTGCGCGGTGTGCCGGAAGCGGCGGCCCTCCATGTGGTCGTACTTGACCTCCAGGACCCGCTCGGGACGCAGCGGCACGAACGAGAGGTCCTTGCCCTGGCTCCACCGGCTCTGGGTGCCGGGGACCCGGTCGGGGTTGGCGGTCAGGAACTCCTGCCAGTGCCCCCACGGGTGCTCCTCGATCGGGCACACGAGCGGCTGCAGCTCCTCGATCAGCTCGGCGCGGCGCTTCTCGGTGAAGCTCGCGCTGACGCCGACGTGCTGGAGCCCCTCGGGGGTGTAGAGGCCGAGCAGCAGGCTGCCGAGCAGCGGCCGCTCGGGGGTGCTGGTCTTGTGCTCGCGGTAGCCGGCGACCACCACGTCCGCGGTGCGCTCGTGCTTGATCTTGAGCATCGTGCGGCCGTGAGGGGAGTACGGCGCGCCGACCGGCTTGGCGATCACGCCGTCGAGGCCCGCGCCCTCGAACCGGGTGAACCACGCCTCGGCCTCGGCCGGGTCGGTGGTGGTGCGGGTCAGGTAGCAGGGCCCGGTCAGGCCGCCGAGCGCCTCCTCCAGCGCGGCCCGCCGCTCGGCGAACGGGCGGTCGACGTACGACGTGTCGCCGAGCGCGAGCAGGTCGAAGACGACGAACCCGGCCGGGGTCCGCTCGCTCAGCGTCGCGACGCGGGAGGCGGCGGGGTGGATGCGCTCCTGGAGCACCTCGAACTCCAGCCGCTGGTCGACCGCCACGAACAGCTCGCCGTCCAGGACGCAGCGCTCCGGCAGCTGTTCGCGGACCGCCGCGACGACCTCCGGGAAGTACCGGGTCAGCGGCTTGGTGTTCCGCGAGGTCAGCTCGACCTCGTCGCCGTCGCGGAAGACCAGGCAGCGGAACCCGTCCCACTTCGGCTCGAAGCTCAGCCCGCCGTGCTTCGCGGGATCGGGGATGCCGGAGACCGACTTGGCCAGCATCGGCTGGACGGGTGGCATGACGGGCAGGTCCACTCCGGCAACCTACCCGCCGGCGGCGCGGGACGTCGTACGTCGTGGTCGCGATCGCCGCCGGCTCGTAGGACGTCCCGGGGGGCGCACCCGTCGCCCGACGGGCCTAGGGTGTTCTCGCAATCCCCGGTTGGTCTGCCGGCAGGGCCCGCCTGACTTTGAATCAGGATTAGCGACGATGGTTCGACTCCATCCCGGGGAGCTCCGGCCCGCTGCACGCTCTGTGCTCCGAGGCTGATGTCGAGGCCGCTGCCGACCGCACGTCGGCGAGCCCCCGGCGTACCCCCTCCGCGGCCGCCTGCTGCGGCGGCACTTCTCAGGGATTCCTGCACCTTCTCAGGCATCGCGACCCCTGAGAACGTCCGGTTTCCCCGGTGCACCGGGGAAACCTCCACCCCCCCGGGCCACCCCACCCGCCGGCGTGTCGCAGCCCTTCGGCTTGCTTTTTGTGCCGAAAGTCCATCAAACTAGTTGGATTACTTCAACAAGCTGGGCAAGTTAAGGGGACACCTTGAGCGCGCTGACCTTCCACTGGTTCCTGCCGACCAACGGCGGCGACGGCCGGCACGTCGTGGGCGGTGGGCACGGCGTCGAGGCGCAGGCGTCCGGCCGGCCCGCGAGCGTGCCGTACCTCGGCCAGATCGCCCGCTCCGCCGAGCAGCTCGGCTTCGAGGCCGCGCTGACCCCGACCGGCGCCTGGTGCCAGGACGCCTGGGTGACGACGGCGATGATCAGCAGCCTCAGCGAGCGGCTGAAGTTCCTGGTGGCCTTCCGCCCCGACTCGGTCTCGCCGTTCCTCGCGGCGCAGATGGCGGGCACCTTCCAGAACCTGTCAGGCGGCCGCCTGCTGCTCAACGTCGTCACTGGCGGGGAGGACCACGAGCAGCGGATGTACGGCGACTTCCTCGACAAGGACGCCCGGTACGCCCGGTGCGACGAGTTCCTCACGATCGTGCGCGCGCTCTGGACCGGCGAGACCACCAACCTCGACGGCGTGCACCTCAGCACCGAGGACGCCCGCCTGGCCCAGATCCCCGACCCGCTGCCCAAGATCTACTTCGGCGGCTCCTCGCCGGCGGGCATCGCCGTCGCCGCGAAGCACGCCGACGTCTACCTGACGTGGGGCGAGCCGCCCGCCGCGGTCGAGGAGAAGATCGCGCGGGTCCGCGCCGCCGCGGCGGAGCAGGGCCGCGAGCTGACCTTCGGCATCCGGCTGCACACCATCGCGCGGCCCACCTCGCAGGAGGCCTGGGCCGAGGCCGACCGGCTGCTCGAGCACATCTCCGAGGAGGACATCGCCCGGATCCAGGCCGGCCTCAAGCGCACCGCCTCCGAGGGTCAGCGCCGGATGCTGGAGCTGAACCAGGGCTCCAAGGACGGGCTGGAGATCCACCCCAACCTGTGGGCCGGCATCGGGCTGGTCCGCGGCGGAGCCGGCACCGCCATGGTCGGGTCGTACGCCGAGATCGCGGACCTCGTCGAGGCCTACCAGGCCGTCGGGATCAGCGAGTTCGTGCTGTCCGGCTACCCCCACCTGGAGGAGGCCTACTGGTTCGGCGAGGGCGTGCTGCCCGAGCTCGCCCGCCGCGGCCTGTGGTCCCACCCGGCGCCGGTCCAGAGCAGCACGTCGGTGCCGTTCGGCGCCGCACGCCCGGCGGCCGCGTCGTGACCGCGGTCGACACCGCCACCCGGGTGACGCCGGCGGCGGGAGCGCTCGAGGGGACCGCCGCGACGACCTCCCGGCGTCCCCGGGCCCGGTCCACCGTCCTGGGCCCGCGCGCCCTGCAGGTCATCCGCTGGCTCAGCCCGGTCGCCGCGATCGTGCTGTGGCAGGTCGCCTCGGCCACCGGGTTCCTCGACGAGCGGACCCTCGCCTCGCCCGTTCAGCTCGCCGGGACCGCCCGCGAGCTCCTCGAGTCCGGCCAGCTCCAGGAGGCGGTCGCCGTCTCCGCGCGGCGGGCCGCGATCGGGTTCCTCCTGGGCGCCGCCGTCGCGATCGCGCTCGGCACGGTCGTCGGCCTCAGCGGCCTCGGCGACGCCGTGATCGACCCGCTGGTCCAGATGCTCCGGACCCTGCCCCTCTTCGGCCTCGTGCCGCTGTTCATCATCTGGTTCGGCATCAAGGAGGAGCCCAAGATCTACCTGGTCGCGCTCTTCGTGGTGGTGCCGCTCTACCTCAACCTGGTCGCCGCGCTGCGCGGCGTCGACCCCGACCTGCGGGAGGCGGCCCAGGCGCTGCGCCTGGACCGGCTCGAGCGGCTGCGCCACCTCTACGTGCCGGCCGTCCTGCCGGGCGTGCTCGTGGGCCTGCGCCAGGCGCTCGGCATGGCCTGGATCGCGCTGATCGTCGCCGAGCAGGTCAACGCGGGCGCCGGCCTGGGCTACCTGATCAACAACGCCCGCGACTTCCTGCAGACCGACATCATCGTCGTGGGGCTGCTCTGCTACGCGGTCCTCGGCCTGCTCACCGACTCCGCCGTACGCCTGCTGGAGCGCCGCGCCCTGCGCTGGCGCGACGAGGGGAGGACGGCATGAGCGCGACCGACGAGCGCCCCGTGGCGTCCCTGCGCGGCGTACGGCGCGCCTTCGGTGACCGCGAGGTGCTGGACTCGATCGACCTGGACATCCACGCCGGCGAGTTCGTCGCCCTGCTCGGTCACTCCGGCTGCGGCAAGTCGACCCTGCTCCGCATCGTCGGCGGGCTCGACCAGGGCGCCGAGGGGGAGGTCCGCACCGGCTCCGCACCGGCCGTCGTCTTCCAGGACCCCCGGCTCTTCCCGTGGCGCACGGTCCTCCAGAACGTGACCCTCGGGCTGCGCGGGTCCGACGAGCGGGCCCGGGCGATGATCGACGAGGTCGGCCTCGGCGGCCGCGAGGACGCCTGGCCCCGCCAGCTCTCCGGCGGCCAGCGCCAGCGCGTCTCCCTCGCCCGGGCGCTCGTCCGCGAGCCCGACCTGCTCCTCCTCGACGAGCCGTTCAGCGCCCTGGACGCGCTCACCCGGATCTCGGCGCAGGAGCTCGTCCGCACCCTGGTCGACGTCCACCGCCCCGCCGTGCTGATGGTCACCCACGACGTCGAGGAGGCGCTGCTGCTCGCCGACCGCGTGCTCGTGATCGCCGACGGCGGCATCGCGTACGACGAGGTCGTCCCGCTGCCCCGGCCCCGGCGCCGGGACCACCCGGAGATCGTCCGGCGACGCGCCCACCTGTTGGGCGTCCTCGGCGTCGACGAGGGCGCGCTCGCGCCCGCCCGCTAGCCACCACCCGCCTCACCACCCGCCGAACCACCCTGCGACCAGACGGAGAACCGATGTCCCACGCCCCTGCCCGAACCCGCCGCACCCTCGCGGCCGCCGCCGCGTCCGTGACCGTGCTCGGCCTGCTCGCCGGATGCGGCTCCGACTCCGCGGACGCGGGGGAGGGCGGCAAGCCGGTCCTGCGGGTCGGCGTCCAGAAGGACGGCATCCGCTCGGTCCTCACCGAGGCCGGGCTTCTCGAGGACCTGCCCTACGAGATCGAGTGGTCGGAGTTCACGGCCGGCCCGCCGATCATCGAGGCGGCCGCGGCCGACCAGATCGACGTGGCCTGGGTCGGCTCGGCCCCGCCGATCTTCGGCGCCGCCGCCGACGCGGCGTTCAAGGTCGTGGCCACGGTCGAGGAGCGCGACCAGAAGCAGGACTCGATCCTGGTGCCGGAGGGCTCCGACGTCACCTCGGTCGCCGACCTGAAGGGCAAGACGATCGCGGTCGCCAAGGGCACCTCGGGCCACGGGCACCTGCTCCTCGCCCTCGAGGACGCCGGGATGACGCTCGACGACGTGGAGCCGCAGTACCTCGCCCCCGCCGACGGCCTGGCCGCCTTCCAGTCCGGGGAGGTCGACGCCTGGGCGATCTGGGAGCCGTTCGTGACCCAGGCCGTCCAGGAGGACGGCGCGGTCAACATCACCGCCGACCAGGGCGCCGCGACCGACCCGTACCTGCAGTTCGAGATCGCGTCCTCGGCCTCGCTCGAGGAGGAGGACACCCGCGAGTCGATCGAGCACTTCGTCGGGCTCCTGGAGGAGGGCTTCGCCTGGGCCGTCGACAACCCGGAGAAGTGGGGCGAGGGCTGGGCCGAGGAGTCCGGCCTGCCGAGCTCGACCACGATCGCCGTGGCCACCAGCAAGGCCGCCGACGTGGTCCCGGTCAGCGAGGAGCACATCGCCTCCGAGCAGCAGCTGGCCGACGCGTTCTTCGAGGCCGGGGAGATCCCGGTCGAGATCGACTTCGCCGACCTCGTCGAGCCCGGCCTGATCGACTGATCCCGTCCGGGTGCCCCGCCCGGGCTGAGTAGGGTCGCCCCCATGAGCGAGCTGACCGTGGTGGTCCTGGTCGCGGGTGCCGGCACCCGGATGAAGTCGAAGACGATGAAGGTGCTCCACCCCATCTGCGGGCGGAGCATGGTCGGCCACGTCCTGAACGCGGTCGCCGCGATGGAGCCCAGCCGGGTGGTCGCGGTCGTCGGGAACCAGCGCGAGCAGGTCGGCCCGCACGTCCAGGAGATCCTCCCCGACGCGATCCTCGCCGTGCAGGAGGAGCAGCTCGGCACCGGCCACGCCGTCCGGGTCGCCGTCGACGCCGCCGGGGTCAGCGAGGGCACCGTGGTCGTGGCGTACGGCGACACCCCGCTCCTGGAGGGCGAGTCGCTGCGGGCCTTCGCGGCCGAGCACGAGGCGGCGCAGCGGGCGGTGAGCATCCTCAGCGGGATCGCGCCCGACCCGTTCGGCTACGGCCGGGTGGTGCGGGACGCCGACGGCGACGTCGTGGCGATCGTGGAGGAGAAGGATGCCACCCCCGAGCAGCGCGAGATCACCGAGATCAACTCCGGCATCCTCGCGCTCGACGCGGGCTTCCTGGTCGAGGCGCTGCCGAAGCTGCGCAACGACAACGCGAAGGGGGAGTACTACCTCACCGACCTGGTCGGCCTGGCCCGCGACGCCGGGCTGACCGTGGGCGCGCACGTCCTCGACGACGTCCGACAGACCGAGGGCGCCAACGACCGCGTGCAGCTCGCCGAGCTCGGCCGCGAGCTCAACCGCCGGATCCTGCGCCGCTGGATGCGCGACGGCGTGACCGTCGTGGACCCCGCCACCACCTGGGTCGACGCCGACGTCGTCCTCGCCCCCGACGTCACGCTCCTCCCGGGCACCCAGCTGCTGGGCGCCACCGTGGTCGGCGAGGACGCGGTGGTCGGTCCCGACACCACGCTCAAGGACTGCGAGGTCGGCGTCGGCGCGCGCGTCGTCCGCACCCACGGCGAGCTCGCGGTCGTCGGCGCCGACGCCACCGTCGGCCCGTTCTCCTACCTGCGGCCCGGCACCCAGCTCGGCGCGGACGGCAAGATCGGCGCGTTCGTCGAGACCAAGAACGCCGTCATCGGTGACCGGGCCAAGGTCCCGCACCTCTCGTACGTCGGGGACGCCGAGATCGGCGAGGGCACCAACATCGGCGCCGGCACGATCTTCGCCAACTACGACGGCGTCGCCAAGCACCGCACGACCGTCGGCCGGCACGCGCGGACCGGCTCGAACAACACCTTCGTCGCCCCCGTGACCATCGGCGACGGGGCCGGCACCGGCGGCGGGACCGTCGTGCGCCAGGACGTCCCGCCCGGTGCCCTGGCGGTGAGCAGCGGCGCCCAGCGGAACATCCCCGACTGGGCGCAGACGCGCCGCGCCGGCACTCCGCAGGCGGCGGCCGCCGAAGCGGCGGCGAAGCGAACGGCGGGTGGAGGAGAGGAGTCTCACAACGGCGACCCCGGAGTTGGGGACGTGGGGCAGCCAGGGGCAGAATCGTCCTCATAACCCCTCCGCGACCCAGGAGCACCTCGTGACCGGAATGAAGAAGACCACCGAGAAGAACCTCATGGTCTTCAGCGGCAGGGCCCACCCCGATCTCTCCGAGGAGGTGGCCTCGCTGCTCGGCACCGAGCTGGTGCCGACCTCGGCGTACGAGTTCGCCAACTCCGAGATCTACATCCGCTACGAGGAGTCGGTCCGCGGCTGCGACGCCTTCGTGATCCAGAGCCACACCGCTCCGATCAACGAGTGGATCATGGAGCACCTGATCATGGTCGACGCCCTCAAGCGGGCGAGCGCCAAGCGGATCACCGTCGTGCTGCCGTTCTACGGCTACGCCCGCCAGGACAAGAAGCACCGGGGCCGCGAGCCGATCTCCGCGCGGCTGATGGCCGACCTGTTCAAGACCGCCGGCGCCGACCGGCTGATCGCGATCGACCTGCACGCCGACCAGATCCAGGGCTACTTCGACGGCCCCGTCGACCACCTGATGGCGCTGCCGATCCTCACCGACTACGTCAAGGAGCACTACGGCCGCGAGCAGCTGTGCGTGGTCTCCCCGGACGCCGGCCGGATCAAGGTCGCGGAGCGGTGGTCGGCCAAGCTCGGCGGCGTGCCGCTGGCGTTCATCCACAAGTCCCGGCGCACCGACCGCCCCAACGAGACGGTCGCCAACCGGGTCGTGGGTGAGGTCGCGGGCAAGATGTGCGTGCTCACCGACGACATGATCGACACCGGCGGCACCATCGTGAAGGCGACCGAGGCCCTGATGAACGAGGGCGCCGCGGGCGTGATCATCGCGGCCACCCACGCGATCCTCTCCGACCCCGCGGTCGACCGGCTCAAGAACAGCCCCGCCACCGAGATCATCGTGACCAACACCCTGCCGATCCCGCCCGACCGCGAGTTCGACAAGTTGACGATCCTCTCGATCGCCCCGCTGGTGGCACGCGCGATCCGCGAGGTGTTCGAGGACGGCTCGGTCACCTCGATGTTCGACGGCCACGCCTGAGGATTCCACCCGTCCCGGGGGCGGGTGAGCCCTAGGCTCGCGCGGTGACCGCTGTCGAGGCCCGGGACCTGCACCGCACCTTCCGCACCCGCACCGGGGTGCTGCGCCGCAGCGCCAAGGAGGTCGAGGCGGTCCGCGGCGTCAGCTTCACGATCGAGCCCGGCGAGCTGTTCGGCCTGCTCGGCCCCAACGGGGCGGGCAAGACCACCACGATCAAGATGCTGATCACGCTGCTGCTCCCGACATCGGGGTCCGCGAGCGTGCTCGGGCACGACGTCGTCGACGACGTCCGCGAGGTGCGGCGGCGGATCGGCTACGTCTTCGGCGGCGACCGGGGGCTGTACGAGCGGCTGAGCGCCCGGGACAACCTGCGCTACTTCTCCGAGCTGTACGGCGTGCCCCCGCGCGAGCAGCGCACCCGGATCGCGGAGCTCCTCGACCTGGTCGGCCTCACCGGCCGCGAGAAGGAGCGGGTCGAGGGCTACTCCCGCGGCATGCGCCAGCGCCTGCACATCGCCCGGGGGCTGCTGCACGACCCCGACGTGCTCTTCCTCGACGAGCCGTCGATCGGCATCGACCCCGTGGGCGCCCGCGAGCTGCGCGGCACCATCGCCGGGCTGACCGCCGTCGGCAAGACGGTGCTGCTCACCACCCACTACATGTTCGAGGCCGACGAGCTCTGCGACCGGATCGCGGTGATCCGCTCCGGCGAGATCGTCGCCGAGGGCACGCCGGCGCAGCTCAAGCGGCTGGTCGGCGGGCACCGGGTCCTCGAGGTCGAGACGTACGGCGTGCCGCCCGAGACCGTCGCGGCGGTCGGGGCGCTGCCCGGCGTCCGCCACGTCGCGGTCGAGGAGCGCGGCCAGCTCCAGGTGCTGCTCCTCCAGGTCGCCCCGGACGCCGAGGTCGCGCAGGCGGTGCTGGCCCGGCTCGGCGAGGTCCGGGTCGGCCGGGTGAGCGCCCGCGAGCCCACGCTCGAGGACGCCTACGTCGAGCTGGTGACCGGGTGAGCGGCCGGTGAGCGCCCTGCTGCACCAGCAGTGGACCTGCTACAAGCTGCAGCTGAAGGTGCTGTCCACCTCCGCCTTCGAGGGCTTCCTGGCGGTGCTGTTCCCCTTGATGTTCGCCACCGCGGCGCTGCTGGTCTACCGCGTCCGCAACGACCCCGAGGCCATGCAGTACGCCGGCCTCGGGGCGGCGGTGATGGGCATGTGGACCGCCCAGGGCGTGATCGCCTCGTCGCTGCTGACCCGGGAGCGGTGGGCCGGCACCCTGGAGCTGGTGGTGGCCGCGCCGGTCGGGCTCGGCCGGATCCTGGTGCCGACCACGATGGCGATGTCGACGATCGGGCTGTACTGCGTGGTCGCGACGCTCGCGTGGGAGCGCTGGGTCTTCGACCTGCGCCTCGAGGTCGCGAGCTGGCCGCTCTTCGTCGCCGCCGTGCTGATGACCGCGCTCACCCTCGCCCTGGTCGGCTACTTCCTGGCCGTCACCGCCGTCCGGTACCGCTACTCCTGGGCGCTCGGCGCGGCGCTGGAGTACCCCGGCTGGATCCTCTGCGGGTTCCTGATCCCGGTCGCCACCCTGCCGGTCTGGGTGCAGCCGCTGTCCTGGGCGATCCCGACGACGTGGGGGATGGCCGCCGTACGCTCCGCGGCCGACGGCGGGAGCCCGTGGGCCGACCTGGCGATGTGCGCCGCCACCGGCGCGGCGTACGCCGTCCTCGCCGCCTGGCTCGGTCGCCGGCTCGCCGACTCCGCCCGCCGGCACGCGACCCTGGCGCTGACATGACGTCGCTGCGGATCTTCTTCATCGGCGGGCTGATGAGCTACCGGGCGATGTTCGGCTGGCTCACCCCGGGGATCCTGATCCCGTCGCTGCTGATCTCCCCGATCTGCCAGATCCTGCTGTTCGCCTTCATCGGCCGCAACGCCGGCGTCGGGGACGACGAGTTCTACGTGATCGGCAACGCGCTGAACTACGCGGCCATCCCGTGCCTGTTCGCGATGAGCGTGACCATCGGGGGCGAGCGGGAGGCCAGCACGCTCGGCATCGTGCTCACCACCCCGGCCCGCCGGCTGCCGCTCTTCCTGGGGCGGGCGGTCCCCGTGGTCGCCAACGGGTGGTGCGTCGCGATGGTCGGCGTGCTCGCCGGCGTGCTGCTGCTCGACGTGCACATCCCGGCCGGTGCCTGGCCCGCGATCCTGCTCGTCGTGGTGGCCACGTCGATCTCGTGCACGGGGCTGGGCCTGGCGATGGGCGCGGTGACCCTGCGGGTGCGCGAGGGCGCGACGTTCGGCAACGTGCTCTTCTGCGTCCTGCTGGTCTTCTGCGGCGTCAACGTCGCCCAGGACGACCTGCCGCGCTGGATGGCGTCGGTGGGGGACTGGCTGCCGCTGACCCACGGCATCCAGGCGGCGCGCCGGCTCGCCGACGGCGCCGACCTCGGCTCGGTCGGCGGCCTGGTGGCCGCCGAGCTCGGCGTCGGGGTGCTGTACGCCGTGCTCGGGCTGCTGCTGCTGCGCTACCTGGAGCAGCAGAGCCGCCGGCTGGACACCCTGGATCGCATCTGACGGCAGCCGATTTCGCGGTCCCCGGCCGGGCTGGCTAGACTTCTGCGGTTGCCTCGGCGAGGGAGCGGTGTTCCGCTCCGTGATCGACAGGGCTGGCTGACCTCCGGGTGTGCCGTGCCGTCGCGCCGAGGCCCCCGAGACGTTCCTGAGCCAGCACGAGGAGACCCGCATGTCCGAGAAGATCACCGCCGAGCCCCGCACCGAGTTCGGCAAGGGCGCGGCCCGCCGCATCCGCCGCGAGAACAAGGTCCCGGCCGTCATCTACGGCCACGGCAACGACACCGTCCACGTCACCCTCCCGGGCCACGCGACGATGATGGCGCTCAAGCACCTCGGCGCCAACGCGCTCCTCGAGCTCGACATCGACGGCACCGTCCAGCTCGCGCTGACCAAGCAGGTCCAGGTCGACCCGATCCGCCGCGTGCTCGAGCACATCGACTTCGTCGCGGTCATCAAGGGCGAGAAGGTCACCGTCGACGTCCCCGTGCACGTCGTCGGCGACGCCGCCCGCGAGACCCTGGTGGTCACCGAGAACACCACGGTGCAGCTGGAGTCCGAGGCGACCCACATCCCCGAGTTCATCGAGGTCTCCATCGAGGGCGCCCCGGCCGGCACGCAGATCCTGGCCTCCGACCTCAAGCTGCCCTCCGGCTCGACGCTCCTGGTCGACCCCGACACCCTCGTCGTCAACGTCACCGAGCAGGTCAGCGCCGAGGCGCTGGAGGCCGAGCTCGAGGAGGCCGAGGCCGAGGCCGGCATCGAGCGCGAGGAGTCCGACGAGGCGATCGAGGCCGCCGAGGCGTCCGACTCGTCCGCCGAGGGTGAGGCCGCCACCGAGGAGTGATCCTCGATCTCCATCGTCGAAAGGCCCGGGACTCCGTGACCGACTCCAGCACGCCCGTGTGGCTGGTCGTCGGGCTCGGCAATCCCGGGCCAACGTATGCCGGCCACCGCCACAACATCGGCTACCTCGTCGCCGACGAGCTCGCCAGCCGCATGCGGTCCTCGTTCCGCGCCCACAAGACGGGGCGCGCGGACGTCGTCGAGGGCCGCCTCGGCGCCCCCGGCGACCCCGGCCCCCGGGTGGTGCTGGCCCGGCCCCGCTCGTACATGAACGACGTCGGCGGGCCGGTCAAGGCGCTCGCGACCTTCTACAAGGTGCCCGCCGAGCGGATCGTCGCGATCCACGACGAGCTCGACCTCCCGTTCGACACGATGCGGGTCAAGCTCGGCGGGGGCGACAACGGGCACAACGGGCTGAAGTCGATGCGCTCCTCGCTCGGCACCGGCGACTTCCACCGGGTCCGCGTCGGCATCGGCCGGCCGCCGGGCCGCCAGGACGTCGCCGACTTTGTGCTGTCCAACTACAGCACCGCCGAGCGCAAGGTGGTCCCGTTCGTCGTCGACACCGCGGCCGACGCGGTCGAGTGCCTGGTCACCGAGGGCCTCGAGCGCACCCAGCAGAAGTTCAACTCCTGATGTCCGCCAGCCTCGCGGGCGACCCCGGCGGCGTGCGCGCCGTCCTCATCGACGCCGACGGCGTCCTGCAGCTCAACCCGCCCGGCTGGGACGACGACGTCCGCAGCTTCGTGGCGCCCGACCGGGCCGACGCGTTCACCGAGGACCTGTGGGCCGCCGAGAAGGCGGCGCTGCGCGGCGAGTGCTCGTTCGTCGACGTGGTGCGCGAGGTCGCCGACCGCTGGGGCTTCACCGGGCGCGAGGACGAGCTGCTCGCGCACTGGCGCCGCGTCGAGGTGAGCGACGAGACGCTGGCGGTCGTGCGCGCGCTGCGGGCGCTCGGGCTGGCCTGCCACCTGGTCACCAACCAGAACGACGTGCGGGCGGCGTACCTCCGCGACGAGGTGGGGTACGGCGACCTGCTCGACACCGTCTTCTGCTCCTGCGAGCTCGGCACGACCAAGGACGACCCGGCGTTCTTCGAGCACGTCCGCGCGACGCTCGACCTGCCGTACGACGCGCTGCTGCTCGTCGACGACGGCCCGGCGTACGTCGAGACGGCGCAGGCGCTGGGCATCCGCGCGGTCGGGTGGGAGATCCCCGACGGCGTCGCCGCGCTGCGCGCCCGGCTCGCCGCGCAGGGCCTGCGGCTGCCCGGCTGAGCCCGGTTAGGGTGACGCTCGTGACCTTCGACCCAGGGACCCCGCCGGACGCCGCCCGCCACGACGACCACGCGCTCGCCGCGTGGCTGGCCGAGGTCGCCGGCCGCCGGCTGCTCGAGGTGCGGGCCGAGGGCCTGGAGGGCCGCGAGCTCAAGGACGCCGGCGACCGCGCCGCCCACGAGCTGCTGATGGCGCTGGTCGCCGAGCACCGCCCCGACGACGCCGTGCTCTCCGAGGAGGGCAAGGACGACAAGGTCCGGCTCTCCGCGGACCGGGTCTGGATCATCGACCCGCTCGACGGCACCCGCGAGTTCTCCGAGCCGCCGCGCGACGACTGGGCCGTCCACGTCGCCCTGTGGGAGCGCGGCCCCCGCGACCTCACCGCCGGCGCCGTCGCCCAGCCCGCGCTCGGCGAGACGTTCTCGACCGGCGCGCCCCCCGTCGTACCGCCCCGGACGTCGGAGCGGCCGCGGATCGCCGTGTCCCGCAGCCGGCCGCCCGCGTTCGTGCCCGTGCTGGCCGCCGAGATGGACGCCGAGCTGGTCGCGATGGGCTCGGCCGGGGTCAAGGTCATCTCGGTCGCCCGTGACCTGACCGACGCCTACGTGCACGCCGGCGGCCAGTACGAGTGGGACTCCGCCGCCCCGGTCGCCGTCGCCCGCGCCGCCGGCCTGTTCACCTCGCGCATCGACGGCCGGCCGCTGGAGTACAACCAGGACGACGTCTACCTCCCCGACCTGATCGTCTGCCGGCCCGAGCTCGCCGACCAGATCGTCGACTTCGTGCAGCGGCACGGCGTCACCTCCGCCGGCTGATGACCGCCCTCGTCTCGCACACGACCATCGACTGCCGCGACGCCTACGCGCTCTCGGAGTGGTGGAAGAAGGTCCTCGGGTACGTCGACGTCGAGGGCGACCCCAACCTGCCGGGCCACGAGGAGTGCATGATCCTCGACCCCGCGACGGGGCACCGGCTGCTGTTCATCGAGGTGCCCGAGGGCAAGCAGGGCAAGAACCGGATCCACCTCGACCTCGCGCCCCGCGAGGGGACCCGCGACGAGGAGCTCGCGGTGCTGCTCGGCCTCGGCGCGACCGAGGTCGCCGACCTCCGGGGGATCTACGGCCCGGGCAGCGGCTGGGTGGTGCTCGCCGACCCGGAGGGCAACGAGTTCTGCATCCTGCGCTCGGCGGCCGAGCGCGCCGCGGGGCCGCCTCCCGTCCATCCCTGACCACCGGGATACTGACGCGGTGCTCTCCAGGCCCGTCCGGCTCATCGTCCTGCTCGCGACAGGTCTGGGCGCCGTCGCCGGGCTGGGGCACGTCGCGTCCGTGACCGTCCTCGCGCGCCCCGATCTGCCGCCAACGGCGCAGCACGCGTACGTCGCCGCACCGGTCCCGGCCCGCGCGCCGGTGGCCCCCGCGCCCGCCGGCGAGCCGGTCGGCGTACCCGTCGTCGACCCGGCGTGGGTGTCCGCCCACGCGGAGGCGTCCGGCGTCCCTGAGCCGGCCGTGCGCGCGTACGCCGCCGCCCAGCTCGCCGTCGACAACCGCTGCGCGCTGGGCTGGACGACGCTGGCCGGCATCGGCTGGGTGGAGTCGCAGCACGGCACGATCGGCGGCCGGGTCATCGCGGCCGACGGCCACGCGTCGCGGCGCATCCTCGGCCCCCCGCTGAACGGCCGCGGCGCCGTCGCCGCGATCCCGGCCACCCCGGAGTCGTCGTCCTGGCACGGCAACCCGCGCTGGGACCACGCGGTCGGGCCGATGCAGTTCATCCCGAGCACCTGGGAGACCTGGGGGAGCGACGGCGACGGGGACGGGGAAGCCGACCCCAACGACCTCGACGACGCCGCGCTCGCCGCCGCCCGCTACCTCTGCGCCGACGGCCACGACCTCACCACCGGCGAGGGCTGGGCCGCCGCGGTGTTCGCCTACAACCACGCGCAGGTCTACGTCGACGCCGTCCACGCCGCCGCCACGTCGTACGCCGACCGCACCACCTGACCTGACCGTCGAGTTGGGCCTGCCTGACGGTTGAGTTGGGCCGTCCTGACCGTCGAGTCGGGCGTTCCTCACGTGCCGGCGTGAGAAGGGCCCCACCCAACGGTGAGGGGGGCCCAACTCAACGGTGAGGGGAGCCCAACTCGACGGGTGGGGTGAGGGGCAGGCGGCGGGGGTCATTAGCACAGGGACGCGCCAGTCGCCAGGGTCGCCGGGGCTCCTTCGCGTGGGCGTACGGGGGTTGTCCCCAGGTGACGGCGAGGCGACCGTGGACAGACGCGTCCGAGACCGAGAGGGGGGCGCATGAGCCTCCGCCGTGGAAATGCCGTCACTGCCGCGTGTGCGCTGGCCTCAGCCGTGCTCGCCGTCGTCCCGGACGCGGCCCGCGCCCCGGCGTCGGCCGACCCGCCGACGGGCGGGACCACGATCGTGGACGAGACCTTCACCGGCTCCTCGGTGGCGGATCCGGCATGGACCGCCCAGGGAGACACCTGCCTGACCGGCGCCAGGACGGCGCCTCCGGCCGGCGCGGCCCAGATCCCGACCTGCGCGGCCCACCGGTCGGGCCCGGTGCCGGCCCTCGGCACCACGCCCGGCTACCTGCAGCTGACCGACACGACCACCCAGAGGGCCGGCAGCGTGCTGTACAACCGGCCGATCCCGGCCGTCGCCGGGGTGACCATCACCTTCGACCAGTACCAGTACGGCGGCACCGGGGCCGACGGCATCGGGTTCTTCCTCGTCGACGGCGCCACCGACCTGGTCCGGACCGGCGGGGCCGGCGGCAGCCTGGGATACGCCCAACGCACTCCTGCGTCCGGCGGGGACGACGAGCCGGGCGTCGTCGGCGGGGTCCTCGGCGTGGGGCTGGACGCCTACGGCAACTACTACGACGACGCCGAGAGCAGAGGGGCGGGCTGTCCTGAGGACGAGCGCTCGCCCTCGACCGCGGAGGGCGCGGTCGCCCCGAACGTGATCACGCTGCGTGGTCCCGGCGACGGCATGACCGGGTACTGCTACCTCGCCTCCACCACGCCCGCGGACGCCGAGGACCCGAACGACCCGGGGACCACCCTCAACGGCGGCACGGGGACGCTGCGGGCCCGCACGCTCGCCGCGTCCCGGCGCCAGGTGAACATCACCGTCACCCCCGCGCCCGACCCGCGGATCATCGTCCAGGTCCGCTACAACCCCGACGACCCGGACGACCCGTGGATCACCGAGCTCGACGTACCCGCGCCCCCGGACCTGCCGAGCACCTACAAGTTCGGTTTCTCCGGCTCGACGGGCGGCGTGACCGACGTCCACCTGATCCGCAACGCCATCGTCCGGTCGGTCAACCCCCTCGCCCAGCTGCAGCTGGAGAAGCAGGTCGACCGCAGCGCCGGCGCCCTGCCCGCCGTGATCACTCCCGGCACCGTCATCCCCTACCAGTACACCGTCACCAACGCCGGGACGGAGAACCTCTCGGCCCTGGCGATCGCGGACGACACGATCACCGGACCGATCACCTGCGACGCCACCACGCTGACCCCGGCGCCGGCGGTGGGGTCGACCACGGTGTGCCGCGGGACCTACACCGTCACCGCCGCGGACGCCGACGCCGGCGAGGTCGTCAACATCGCCACCGCGACGGCCCGCAACCCGGCCGAGGACGAGGTCACGTCTCCGGAGGCCACGGTCACCGTCCCCCTGGTCTCCCGCCTGGAGCTGGCCAAGTCCGTGCAGACCCCGCCGCCGTACGCCGCGGGGCAGCAGGTCGAGTACCAGTACACGGTGACGAACACCGGCGGGTCCACGGTCACGAACATCGCCGTCGCCGACGACCGCGTGAGCTCGGGGGACCTCGTGTGCGAGACCAACGTGCTCGCCCCGGGAGCCTCGACCACCTGCACCGGCACCGACACCGTCGACACCAGCGAGGCCGACGCCACCGGTCGCATCGTGAACACCGCGGTCGCCACCGGTGAGACCCCGATCGGGCAGCCCGTCGAGTCGCCCGAGGCACAGGCGGTGATCGGCATCAACACCGACATCGCGGTCACGAAGACCGTCGACGACCCCGAGCCGGCGGTCGGCGACACGGTCACCTTCACCGTCACCGCGACCAACAACGGACCCGCTGTCGCCACCGACGTCGTGATCACCGACCTGCTCCCCGAGGGTCGGCTCACGCTGGAGTCCGCCACCACGGGGGGTCCGCAGCCGTCGACGTACACCGCCGCCAGCGGCGTCTGGTCCATCCCGACGCTGGCGGTCGACAACGCCGTGACGCTCACCCTCACCGCCCGGGTCGACACCAACGGGGTGGTGTCGAACACCGCCAGCCTGACCCGGCTCACCCAGCTCGACACCAACGCGGCCAACAACAGCGACACCGTGACCCTGAACCCGGCCTCGCTCGACCTGGCCCTGACCAAGGAGGTCGTCGGTCTCCAGGAGGTCGCCGCGGGGGAGCCGGTCACGTTCCGGGTGACGGTCACCAACCTGGGCCCGCGCCCCGGCACCGGCATCACCGTGGCCGACGAGCTGCCGCCGGGCCTGACCTACCTGGCCACCGCCTCCGGTGGCGACGGCAGCTACGACCCGGACACGGGCACCTGGACCATCGGCTCCCTCGCCGTGGGCGGGACCGCGACGTACGACTTCGTCCTCGACACCTCGGACCCCGGGACGTTCACCAACGTGGCCAGCATCGCCACGGTCTCTCCCACCGACATCAACAGCGCCAACGACTCCGCGTCCGCGAGCGTCGACGTGCGCACCCCGGTCGCCGACCTGGTCATCGTCAAGGGCGTCGACTCGCCGGAGTCGGTCGTCGGGGACACCGTCACCTACACGGTCACGGTCCTGAACCGAGGCCCGGACCCGGTCCGGGACGTCTACGTCACCGACACCGGCCCCGAGGGGGTGACCGTCCTGGACAGCGTCCCCTCCCAGGGCACGGTCGACGTCCCCGGAGGCCGGTGGGAGGTCGGCACCCTGGGCTCGGGCAGCTCCGCGGTCCTCACCGTCACCGCCCGGCTCGACACGACGGGCACCAAGACCAACCTGGTCACGGTCGACGCGCCGCTGCTCGACGACCCGACCCCGGAGGACAACGAGTCCACCGCCACCGTGACCACGCTGGCACCCGCGGTCGACGTCAGCGTCACGAAGTCCGCCGCCGCGGTCGACGGTGGGCCGGCCTCGCAGATCCCGCTCGGCCAGGACGCGGTGTTCACGCTCACCGCCACCAACAACGCGGTCGCTGGCCAGCCCGCGACCACGGCCACGAACGCGGTCTTCACCGATCTCCTCGATGACGGGCTGACGTTCGTGTCCGCCAGCGGCGACGGGACCTTCGACCCCGACAGCGGCAGCTGGAGCGTCGGGTCCATCCCGGTCGGGACCACCGTCACCCTCACCATCCGGGCGACCGGCACGGTCGTCGGACAACGCAACAACACGCACAGCCTGCAGAACCTCGACCAGCGCGACGTCGACGAGACGAACAACTCCGCCTCCGCCGCCGCGACCTTCGTCGAGCTCGCGGACCTGGAGGTGACCAAGAGCGTGGCCCCGGAGGTCGCCCAGCCCGGCGACACCGTGGACTACACGATCACCGTCACCAACACCGGCCCCAACGACACCGACGACACGGTCGTCAACGACCCCGCCCTCGAGCCGGCCGAGATCACCGGCCACACCACCGACAACGGCACCTTCGACGAGGAGACCCGCACCTGGACCATCCCGACCCTGGCGGCCGGCGAGACCGCGACGCTGACCGTCTCCGTGCTGGTCAGCGACGCCGCCTCCGGGCACTACCGCAACCTGGTCGTCATCCAGGAGTCCCGGGTCGAGGACCCGGAACCGGACGACAACACCGCGACCACCGAGCTGTTCGTCCCCGCGGCTGACATCGCCGTCCGCAAGTCCGTCGACGACCGCACCCCGGTCGTCGGGGACACCGTCACCTTCACCGTGGGGGTCCGCAACCTCGGCCCCGACGCGGCCGAGGACGTCACGGTCACCGACCGGCTCCCCGCGGGGCTGTCCTACCTCCGCAGCAGGGCGACCGTCGGCACGTACGACCCCGCCACCGGCACCTGGGACATCGGCCGCCTCGACCCCGTCGACCTCCCGACCGCCGGCGACCAGGCGGTCCTGCGGATCACCGCCCGCGTCACCCGGCCCGGCCGGCTCACCAACACCGCCACGTCCGACCGGTCCGACGCCGTCCCGTACGACCCCGACCTCACCAACAACACCGACTCCGCGTCCGTGGGCGGCGCCGAGCTCGGCGAGCCGGTCATCCGGACCCGCACGTCGGCCGGGCGGGTCCGGCCGGGGAAGCCCTTCCACGACCGGGTCCGGGTCACGGGGCTCGCACGCGGCACCACGGTGCCGGCGACCGCGCGCCTCTACGGCCCCTTCGCGTCCCGCGCGGCGGCCCGCTGCGTGCCGGCGCGGCTGGCGCGCACCGTCGACTGGCGGGCGCGCGCCGGCTGGACCCGTACGCCGGCGGTGCGGGTCACCGCGCCAGGCGTCTACACGTGGCGGGTGACGACCGAGCCGACCGCGGCCAACAAGGGCGCGTCGACCCGGTGCGGCCTGGCGTCGGAGACGACGACGGTCGCGAAGCCCCGGTACCGCCCGCCGGTGGTCGACGGCGGATTCTCCGGCACCGTCCCGTCCCCGCGGGCCGTCCGCACCGTCGTCCGCGCCCCCGGCATCGGGCTCGACGCGACCGTCGTCCCGACCACCGTCGCGCGCGGGCACATGGTGCTGCCCGCGGACGTCTCCCGCACCGGCTGGCTGAAGAAGTCGGCCGGGTACGGCGACAAGATCGGCGCCACCGTGGTCGCCGGACACGTCTCCGACCGGCAGGACCGGCCCGGCGCCCTCTGGGGCCTGCGCCGAGCCGAGCGCGGCCAGTCGGTCTCCGTCGTCAGCGGCGGCAGGACGTACCGGTACCGGGTGAGCGAGACCGCGACGTACGACCGCACCCGGCGGCTGCCGCGGAGGTTCTTCGGCACCACCGGAGCGAACCGCCTCGTCCTGATCAGCTGCACCGGCCGGGTCCGCTACGCCAACGGGCACTTCCACTACACCAAGTACCAGGTGGTCGTCGCCCGGGCGCGGCCGTGACGAAAGGTCGTTGAGTCGCATGGCCACCACCCCTCACGCGGAGCCCGCTCCCGCGTCCGGCGCCGACCCGGAGCCCTCCGGAGGGCTCGACCGCACGGTGGTCGTCACCGGGCTGGTCATCGTGTCCGGCATGATCATGTCCGTGCTCGACAGCACGATCGTCAACGTCGCGCTGGACACCCTGAGCTCCGACCTGGACGCCTCCCTGGCCACCACGCAGTGGGTCGTCACGGGCTACCTGCTCGCGGTCGCCATGGTCATCCCCGTCACCGGGTGGGCCATGGACCGCTTCGGGGCGAAGCCGATCTGGGTCCTGGCGGTGACCCTGTTCATGATCGGCTCGGCGCTGTGCGCGGCCGCCTGGAACATCGAGAGCCTGATCGCCTTCCGCGCCGTCCAGGGCATCGGCGGTGGCCTGCTGCTGCCCGCCGGGCAGACGATGATCGCGCGGGCGGCGGGGCCGGACCGGATGGGCAGCGCCATGGCCATCCTCGGCGTCCCGATGCTGCTCGGGCCGGTGTTCGGCCCCGTGCTCGGCGGCCTGCTGGTGGAGTACACCACCTGGCACTGGATCTTCGTGGTCAACGTGCCCGTCGGCATCGTGGCGATCGCGCTGGCGGTGTGGAAGCTGCCCGCCGGAGGGGCCGAGGACGACCCGGGCCGGCTCGACCTCCTCGGGCTCGTCCTGCTCTCCGGCAGCCTCGCCGGCCTGCTCTACGGGCTCTCCGAGGCCAGCTCCCGCGGCGGCTTCGACGAGTGGGGCGTCCTGGGCTGGCTCATCGGCGGCGCCGTCGGCCTGGCGCTGTACGTCGCGTACAGCCTCGTCCGCGGCCCCGCGTCGATCGTCGACGTCCGGCTGCTCGGCAACCGCGTCTTCGCCACCAGCACGGCGGCGGTGTTCCTCGTCGCCATCGGGATGTTCGGCGGGATGCTGCTGCTGCCGCTGTACTACCAGACCGTCCGCGACCAGGGCGCGCTGGACGCGGGCCTCCTGCTCGCCCCGCAGGGCCTCGGCGCGATCGTGGCCGTGCTCGTCACCGGCAAGCTCACCGACCGGATCGGCGCGGGCTACGTCGTCCCCGTCGGGGTGCTGCTCGCCCTGATCGGCACCTACCCCTTCACCCAGGTCGGCGTGGACACCTCCTACGTGTGGCTGAGCATCGCGCTGTTCGTGCGCGGCATCGGGATCGGCTCGGTGATGATGCCGACGATCTCCTCGGCGTACAGCACCCTCAGCAAGGAGAGCGCCTCCCGGGCGGCGCCCACGCTCTCGGCCATCCAGCAGGTCGGCGCGTCCTTCGGCAGCGCCGTCCTGGTCACCGTCCTGACCCACCAGCTCACCCAGAAGCTCGCCGCCCGCGGCCTGGAGAGCGGCAGCACCGGCAGCGGCGGCGGGGCCACCGAGCTGCACTCCATCCCGCGCAGCGAGCTGCCGATCGTCGGCCCGCTCATGGCCGAGTCCTACGGGTACGCCTTCTGGGTCGCGTTCGCCCTCACCGCGCTGATCATCCTCCCGGCCCTGTTGCTGCCCCGGCACCTGCACGGCCAGGAGGCCGGGGGACGACGGGCCGCCTCGCGGCGCGCGGACGACGTGTGACCCTCGCCGGCGGCCGGTAGAATCGGCGTCGTCCACCCCCTGTCATCCGTGACCGGGGGCTGTCGTGTTGACCGGTCGCGCTGACCGGCACCCTGCCGACGTTCTCGAGGAGCACCGTGTCCCACCCCCGCTCGGCCGCGCTCGCCGCCCTGGCCGACGCCGTCCTCGCCGACCCGACGCTGGCGGCGGCGCTCGACGACGCACGCGGTGCGCTCGTCCCGTCGCTCGACCTGACCGCGCCCGAGGCGATGCGTCCCTTCGTCGTGGCGGGCCTGGTCCGCGCCGGGCGCACGGTGCTCGCGGTGACGGCGACGTCCCGCGAGGCCGAGGACCTGACGGCCGCGCTCGCCGACCTCGTCGACCCCGACACGGTCGCCTACTACCCGAGCTGGGAGACGCTGCCCCACGAGCGGCTCAGCCCCCGCAGCGACACGGTCGGGCGCCGGCTCGCCGTGCTCCGCCGGCTGGCGCACCCGGGGGTCTCGACGAGCTCGACCGCCGGACCCGTCAACGGGCCGCTGCAGGTCGTGGTCGCACCGGTCCGCTCGCTCCTCCAGCCGCAGGTCAAGGGGCTCGGCGAGCTCGAGCCGGTCGAGCTGGTGCCCGGCCAGACCGCGGCGCTCGACGACGTCGTACGGCGGCTCGCGGACGCGGCGTACTCCCGCGTCGACCTCGTCGAGCGGCGTGGCGAGTTCGCGGTCCGCGGCGGCATCGTCGACGTCTTCCCGCCGACCGAGGAGCACCCGCTGCGCGTGGAGTTCTGGGGCGACGACGTCGAGGACATCCGCTCCTTCCAGGTCGCCGACCAGCGCACCCACGAGGCCGTCGACCGGCTCTGGGCGCCGCCGTGCCGCGAGCTGCTGCTCACCGACGAGGTACGCCGCCGCGCGGCCGCGCTGGGCGCCGCGCACCCGCAGCTGCTCGAGCTCACCGACAAGATCGCCTCCGGCATCGCGGTCGAGGGCATGGAGTCGCTGGCCCCCGTGCTCGTCGACGAGATGGAGCTGCTGGTCGACCTGCTGCCCGCGGACACCCACGTCCTGGTCCTCGACCCCGAGCGCGCCCGCGGCCGCGCGCACGACCTGGTCGCGACCAGCGAGGAGTTCCTCGGCGCCAGCTGGGCGGCCGCGGCCAGCGGCGGCACCGCGCCCATCGACCTCGACGCCGCGTCGTACCGCAGCCTCGGCGAGGTCCGCGACCACGCCCTGGCCCAGTCCAAGGCGTGGTGGACGGTCAGCCCGTTCGGCATCGACTCCGAGGAGTCGCCGGCCGGCGGCGAGGACGGCGTCCCGAGCCGCACGCTGCCGATGAAGCCGGTCGACGCCTACCGCGGCGACGTCGACCGCGCCACCAAGGACCTCGACACCTGGCGCCAGGAGGGCTACCGGACGCTGGTCCTGCACCAGGGCCACGGGCCGGCGCAGCGGATGGTCGAGGCGCTCGGCGAGCGCGACGTCCCCGCCGCCCTCGACGGTGACCTGGCCCCGGGGCTGGTCACCGTCACCTGCGGCGCGCTCACCCAGGGCTTCGTCGACGACACCAACCGGGTCGCGCTGCTCACCGGGGAGGACATCTCCGGGCAGCGGTCCTCCACGCGCGACATGCGCAAGATGCCGGCGCGGCGCAAGAAGCAGATCGACCCGCTGGAGCTGAAGTCCGGTGACTACGTCGTCCACGAGCAGCACGGCGTCGGCCGGTTCGTCGAGATGAAGCAGCGCGAGGTCGGGGGAGCGGTGCGCGAGTACCTCGTCCTCGAGTACGGCGCGTCCAAGCGCGGCGGCCCGCCCGACCGGCTCTACGTGCCGGCCGACGCGCTCGACCAGGTGACCCGGTACGTCGGCGGCGAGCAGCCCTCGCTCGACCGGCTCGGCGGCGGCGACTGGGCGAAGCGGAAGGGCCGGGCCCGCAAGGCGGTGCGCGAGATCGCGGCCGAGCTGATCAAGCTGTACGCCGCGCGCCAGGCCACCCAGGGCTACGCCTTCGGCCCCGACACCCCGTGGCAGCGCGAGCTCGAGGACGCGTTCCCGTTCCAGGAGACCCCCGACCAGCTGACCACGGTCGAGGAGGTCAAGAGCGACATGCGCCAGGTCGTGCCGATGGACCGGCTGGTCTGCGGCGACGTGGGCTACGGCAAGACCGAGATCGCGGTGCGCGCGGCGTTCAAGGCGGTCCAGGACGGCAAGCAGGTCGCCGTCCTGGTGCCGACGACGCTGCTGGTGACCCAGCACCTCAGCACGTTCTCCGAGCGGATGAGCGGCTTCCCCGTCGTCCTCAAGGGGCTGAGCCGGTTCCAGACCCCCAAGGAGGCCGCGGCGGTGGCCGCCGGGATGGCGGACGGGTCGGTCGACATCGTCGTGGGCACCCACCGGCTGCTCAGCCCGGACACCCGGTTCAAGGACCTCGGGCTGATCATCGTCGACGAGGAGCAGCGCTTCGGCGTCGAGCACAAGGAGCAGATGAAGCGGCTGCGCACCTCCGTCGACGTGCTGTCGATGAGCGCGACGCCGATCCCGCGCACCCTGGAGATGGCGATCACCGGCATCCGCGAGATGTCCACGATCACCACCCCGCCCGAGGAGCGGCACCCGGTGCTGACCTACGTCGGCGCCTACGAGGACCGGCAGATCGTCGCCGCCGTACGCCGCGAGCTGCTGCGCGAGGGTCAGGTCTTCTACATCCACAACCGGGTGAACTCGATCGAGAAGGCCGCGGCGCGGATCAAGGAGCTGGTGCCGGAGGCCCGGGTGGCGACCGCCCACGGGCAGATGGGCGAGCACCAGCTCGAGCAGGTGATGCTGGACTTCTGGGAGAAGCGCTTCGACGTGCTGGTGTGCACGACCATCGTCGAGTCGGGCCTGGACGTCTCCAACGCCAACACGATGATCATCGAGCGCGCCGACACCCTCGGCCTCTCCCAGCTGCACCAGCTGCGCGGCCGCGTCGGGCGCTCCCGGGAGCGGGCCTACGCCTACTTCCTCTACCCGTCGGAGAAGCCGCTGACCGAGACCGCCCACGAGCGGCTCGCGACCCTGGCGCAGCACTCCGACCTCGGCGGCGGCATGGCGATCGCGATGAAGGACCTCGAGATCCGCGGCGCCGGCAACCTGCTCGGCGGCGAGCAGTCCGGGCACATCGCCGACGTCGGCTTCGACCTCTACGTCCGGCTGGTCGGCGAGGCGGTCCACGAGTTCAAGGGCGACGCCGAGCCCGAGCTCAACGAGGTGCGCATCGAGCTCCCCGTCGACGCCCACCTCCCGCACGACTACATCTCCTCCGAGCGGCTCCGGCTCGAGATGTACAAGCGGCTCGCCGAGGTCCGCACCGACGAGGACGTCGACGTGCTGCGCGAGGAGATGGTCGACCGGTACGGCGCGCCGCCGCAGGTGGTCGAGTCGCTGCTGCTGGTCGCGCGGTTCCGCGCCCGGGCCCGCCTCGCCGGGGTCGGCGAGGTGACGGTCGCGGGCAAGAACGTCCGGTTCGCGCCGGTGAGCCTGCCGGAGTCGCGCGTCGTACGGCTGCAGCGGCTCTACCCGAAGTCGATCGTGAAGACCCAGCTCGACACCATCCTGGTGCCGCGGCCGCAGACGGCCCCGGTGGGCGGGCGTCCGATCGACGGCGTGGCCCTGCTTGAATGGGCGCGGCGTGTGATCGACGCCATCATCGACCCCGACAACGCCGTACCGCCCAAGGAGTCCCCGTGAGCCTGCGCCGCCCGCTGACCGCCGTCCTGGCCGCGTCCGCCCTCGTGGGGTCCGGGCTGCTCTCCGGCTGCGGCGTCAGCGGCACCCAGTTCTACCCGGGCGAGGCGGCGCGCATCGACGGCGACGTGATCACGGTCGGGGAGGTCGACGAGGCGGCGGCCGGCATGTGCGAGGTGCTCACCACCGACCCGCGGCTCGAGGGCCAGGTCTTCTCCGGCGCGACCATCCGCAACGCCGCCGAGCGGGGCCTGGTGCTCCGGCAGATCGGCGTGGAGCTGCTCGACGAGTACGACATCGAGACCATCCCCGACGACATCGATGACGGCGCCAACGCCATCCGCGACAACTACCGCGACGCCGACGAGGGGGCCATCGAGGCCGCGCTGCCGGCGTTCACCGGCGACCAGTTCCTCTTCGGCGTGCTGCTCCTGATCGGGCGCGACGAGGTCGGCGAGGAGGCGTCCGAGGAGGAGGCCGTCGCCGCGGGCGTCCAGCGCGCCCAGGTGTGGCAGGAGTCCGCCGACATCGAGATCAACCCCGCCTTCGACGCCATCGAGATCGGCGACGAGCAGGTGCTCACGAGCCGCGACGACGTCTCCGTCGCGGTCAGCGACTTCGCCGTGTCCGCGGCCACCGACGTGGACGGCGGCGCGGCCGACCTGCCCGAGTCGCAGCGCTGCGGCCGCTGACGGTCGCGCCCCGGCGTCCATGAGCCCCGAGCCGCCCGAGCCGCTCCTCGAGTTCCGCGAGGTGATGCGGCGGCTGCGCGCGGAGTGCCCGTGGAAGGCCGAGCAGACGCACCGCTCGCTGGTCCGCTACCTGCTCGAGGAGACCCACGAGACGGTCGAGGCGATCGAGTCCGGCGACCCCGCCCACCTGCGCGAGGAGCTCGGGGACCTGCTGCTGCAGGTCTACTTCCACGCCGCGGTCGCCGAGGAGTCCGGCGCGTTCACGATCGACGACGTCGCGGCCGGGATCACCGAGAAGATGGTCCGCCGCAACCCGCACGTCTTCGCGCCGTCGGGGGAGGGACCCGGCGACGCCGCCGCCGTCAACGACGCCTGGCAGGCGATCAAGGCCACCGAGAAGGACCGCACGTCGGTCACCGACGGCCTGCCCGCCTCGCTCCCCGCCCTGCTGTACGCCGACAAGGTGCTCGACCGGCTCGCCCGCGCCGGCACCCCGGTCGAGCCCGCCGGCGACGACCTCGGCGACCGGCTCCTCGCCCTCGTCGCCGAGGCCCGCGCCGCCGGCGTCGACCCCGAGCAGGCCCTCCGCGACACCGTCCGCCGCCTCACCACCTGACCCCCCTCGCCCCTTCTTCTTCGCCGAGTCGGCGCTTGTGTCCGCCTTCTCCCCAGGTCCGCTGTGGAGAACCCGAGCACAAGCGCCGACTCGGCGAGCCTGCGGGACGTGCGTGTGCGTGCCCGGACGTCATACGGGTTGGCGGCGGTGGCGACCAGGTCGTACGACGTCCTGCGGGACGTCAGACGAAGCGGTGGCGATCGCGACCAGCTCGTATGACGTCCCGCGCGTCCCGGGCGGGCGCGGCCTGCGCGCAACGCCGGTGGGGGCGGTCTAGGCTGGCGGCGCACCCGTCGCGGCCCGAGTCGCGACCCGTCGTACCCCCGGACTCACCCACAGGAGCAGGTCCCTTGGCATCCATCGAAGCTGTCGGCGCACGCGAGATCCTCGACTCCCGCGGCAACCCCACCGTCGAGGTCGAGGTCCTCCTCGAGGACGGCTCGTTCGGCCGCGCCGCGGTCCCGAGCGGCGCCTCCACCGGCGCGTTCGAGGCCGTCGAGCTGCGCGACGGCGGCGACCGCTACCTCGGCAAGGGCGTCGAGAACGCCGTCGCCGGCGTGATCCAGACGATCGCCCCCGCGGTTGAGGGCATCGACGCCGATGACCAGCGCCTCGTCGACCAGACGATGCTCTCCCTCGACGGCACCCCCAACAAGGCCGTGCTCGGCGCCAACGCGATCCTCGGCGTCTCGCTCGCCGTGGCGCGCGCGGCCGCCCAGGCCGCCGACCTCCCGCTCTACCGGTACGTCGGGGGCCCCAACGCCCACCTGCTGCCGGTGCCGATGATGAACATCCTCAACGGCGGGTCGCACGCCGACTCCAACGTCGACGTCCAGGAGTTCATGATCGCGCCGATCGGCGCACCCACCTTCCGCGAGGCGCTGCGCCAGGGCACGGAGGTCTACCACGCGCTGAAGTCGGTGCTGAAGAAGCGCGGCCTGGCCACCGGCCTCGGCGACGAGGGCGGCTTCGCGCCCAACCTCGACTCCAACCGCGCCGCGCTCGACCTGATCGCGGAGGCCGTCGAGGCCGCCGGGCTGCGGCTCGGCACCGACATCGCGCTCGCGCTCGACGTCGCCGCCAGCGAGTTCTGCGAGAACGGCGCCTACTCCTTCGAGGGCGGCACCAAGTCGGCCGAGGAGATGACCGCCTACTACGCCGACCTGGTCGGCTCCTACCCGATCGTCTCCATCGAGGACCCCCTCGACGAGGACGACTGGGAGGGCTGGAAGGCGATCACCGACCAGCTCGGCACCCGCACCCAGCTCGTCGGCGACGACCTGTTCGTCACCAACGTCGAGCGGCTCCAGCGCGGCATCACCGGCGGCCAGGCCAACGCGCTGCTGGTCAAGGTCAACCAGATCGGCTCGCTCACCGAGACCCTCGACTCCGTCGAGCTCGCGCACCGCAACGGCTACCGCTGCATGATGAGCCACCGCTCCGGCGAGACCGAGGACACCACGATCGCCGACCTCGCGGTCGCGACCAACTGCGGCCAGATCAAGACCGGCGCCCCGGCGCGGTCCGAGCGGGTCGCGAAGTACAACCAGCTGCTCCGCATCGAGGAGGAGCTCGGCGACGCCGCCCGGTACGCCGGGGCCGCGGCGTTCCCGCGCTACCAGGGCTGAGTCCGGGGAGACGCGCGCGATGGCCGACAACCGCCGCCCGGCCCGGGGGTCCCGACCCCCGGGCCGCACCGGACCCGGGCGCACCCCGGGCACCGGGCGGGGCGGTCGTCGACCCGTGCCGGCGGCCACCGCCGGCCGGGACGCCCCGGTGCGCCCCCGGCCCACCGGCCGGCTCGCGATCCTGGTCCTGGTGCTGGCCGTGCTCGCCGTCTCCTACGCCTCCTCGCTGCGCGCGTTCCTCCAGCAGCGCGAGGACATCAACGAGCTGCAGTCCCAGATCGCCGAGCGGCAGCGCAACATCGACGACCTCGCCCGCGAGAAGCGCCGCTGGCAGGACCCGGCGTACGTCGTCCAGGAGGCGCGCAAGCGCCTGGGCTACGTGATGCCGGGGGAGACGGCGTACGTCGCGCTCGACGAGGACGGCGAGCCGCTCGAGGCCGGGGCGGCGCTGGGCGACCCGTCCGCGATCGACCCGCCGGAGCCGCGCGCCTGGTGGACCGACGCCTGGGGGTCGGTCGAGCTGGCGGGCGACCCGCCCGCCGAGGAGCCCCCGCCGCTCACGAGGATCGACGGATCGGAGGAGGACCAGCAGTGATCTCGCCGGCCGACGAGGCGGCGGTCGCGGCCCAGCTGGGGCGGGAGCCCCGGGCCGTCCACGAGGTCGGGCACCGCTGTCCCTGCGGCAACCCCGACGTGGTGACGACCGAGCCGCGGCTGCCCAACGGCACGCCGTTCCCCACCACCTTCTACCTCACCTGCCCGCGCGCCGCGTCGCGCATCGGGACCCTCGAGGGCACCGGCGTGATGAAGCAGATGCAGGACCGGCTGGCCGAGGACGAGGAGCTCGCCGCGGCCTACGCCGCCGCGCACGAGCGCTACCTCGCGGCCCGGGCCGAGCTCGCCGCCGAGGTCGGCCAGGAGGTGCCCGAGATCGAGGGCATCTCCGCCGGCGGCATGCCCGACCGGGTCAAGTGCCTGCACGTGCTGGCCGGCCAGGCGCTGGTCCAGGGCCCGGGCGTCAACCCGCTGGGCGACGAGGTGCTGGAGCTGCTGGGCCCGTGGTGGGAGGCGGGTCCGTGCGTGGACCGGTAGCCGCCGTCGACTGCGGCACCAACACCATCAAGCTGCTCGTCGGGGACCTCCCGGACGTCGCCGTGCGCGAGGCCCGGATGGTCCGGCTCGGCCAGGGCGTCGACGCCACCGGCCGGCTCGCCGACGAGGCCCTGGAGCGGGCCTTCGCCGCGCTCGACGAGTACGCCGTGCTGGTGCGCGAGCACGACGTCCCCCGCCAGAACATCCGCTTCTGCGCCACCTCCGCGACCCGCGACGCGAGCAACGCCGCGGTGTTCGTCGCCGGCGTCCGCGAGCGGCTCGGCGTGGAGCCGGAGGTGCTCAGCGGCACCGAGGAGGCGGCGCTCTCCTTCGCCGGCGCGGTGCGGGCGCTGCGTACGCCGCCCGCCGGGCCGGTGCTGGTCATCGACATCGGCGGCGGCTCGACCGAGCTGGTCCTGGGCGACGTGCCCGCGGCCGGGGGCGCCGCCGAGCCCCGGGCGTCCTGCTCCCTCGACATCGGCTCGGTGCGGCTGCACGAGCGGCACGTCCGCGCCGACCCGGCGACGCGCGAGGAGGTGCGCGCCTGCGTGCGCGACATCGACCTGGCGCTCGACTCCTGCGAGGTCGACGTGGCCGCGGCCCGCACCGTCGTGGGCGTCGCCGGCACGGTGACCTCCGTCGCGGCGGGCGTGCTCGACCTGCCGGCGTACGACCGCGACGCGATCGACCAGGTGCGGCTGCCGGTCGACGAGGTGCACGCGATGGTCGACCGGCTGGTCTCGATGACGGTCCGCGAGCGCCTGCAGCTGCCGTGGCTGCACCCCGGTCGCGCCGACGTGATCGACGCCGGCGCGCTGGTGCTCTCCCGCGTGCTGCGGCGCGCGACCGCCACCGACCTGGTCGTCTCCGAGGCCGACATCCTCGACGGCATCGCCTGGTCGATCGCACGCTGACCCGTTTGTGCCTCCCGGCGACGGGCAACCGGGCACGCATGACCGATCCGCACAGCACCCCCACGGGTGCCTCCGGCACCCCCACGGGCACCCCCACGGGTGCCTCCACCGGTGCCACGGCGGCCCCACCGGAGGAGCCGATCGGCGCCGTGGTCCACCGGCTCGCCGAGCAGGTGCCCGAGCTGGTGCGCAGCGAGGTCCGCCTCGCCCAGGCCGAGCTCTCCCAGAAGGGCAAGGCCGCGGGGCTCGGCATCGGCGCGTTCGGCGCCGCCGGCCTGCTCTCGCTCCTGGGCCTGGGCACGCTGGTGGCGGGCGCCGTGCTCGCCCTCGACCTGGTGCTGCCCGCCTGGGCGGCCGCGCTGATCGTGGGCGTCGTCCTCCTCGTGCTGGCGGGCGCCGCGGCGCTCTTCGGCAAGAAGGAGGTCCAGCAGGCGACGCCGGTGATGCCCGAGCGGGCCGTCGCCGGCGTCAAGCAGGACGTCGCCGCGATCAAGGGAGAGCAGCACCCATGAGCCAGAGCCAGACACCGGCCGAGATCGAGGCCGACATCGCCCGACAGCGCGAGGAGCTCGCCGGCACCGTCGACGAGCTGCAGACCCGGGTGCGCGAGACTGCCACCCGGCAGGCCAAGATCGCGGGCATCGCGGCTGCCGCGGGCGTCGTCGTCCTGGTCGGCGTGGCGGTCTACCGCCGCTTCACCCACTGACCCATCACTGACCCCCACCACGAGGAGTCCCACATGAAGAAGTTGTCCCTGCTGCTTGGCGTCGGCGTCGGCTACGTGCTCGGCACCCGGGCCGGACGCGGCCGCTACGAGCAGATCAAGGCCCAGGCGCAGAAGATCGCGGGCAACCCCAAGGTCCAGGACGCGGCCCACAAGGCGCAGGACGCGGTGGTCACCCAGGCCGCGGCCGCCGCGGGCGCCGCCAAGGAGAAGGTCGGCGACGCGACGTCGTCGGCCACCGATAAGCTCCGCACGGAGGCGTCGATCCAGCCTGCGCCGTGACCACGCGCCGCACCCGGTGACCGTGCTTCCGCACCCCGCCACCGGAGAGCTCTTCGGATCGCCGGTGCCACCCGCCTCGGGATGGCCCGGCGATCCGGCACGTCCGGACACTCCCGTCGCACGGACGCCCGCCGCCGTACGCCGGCTCGCGCGCGGCGCGACCCTGCCCGAGATCGACGCCCGGGTGAGCGTCTGCCGGGCCTGCCCGCGCCTGGTGCGGTGGCGCGAGGACGTCGCGGTCACCAAGCGCGCGTCGTACGCCGGGGAGCCGTACTGGGGCCGGCCGATCGCCGGCTGGGGCGCCCCCGACCCGCGGGTGCTGGTGGTGGGCCTCGCTCCCGCCGCGAACGGCGGCAACCGCACCGGGCGGATCTTCACCGGCGACCGGTCGGGGGACTGGCTGGTCGCCAGCCTGCACCGGGTCGGCCTGGCCACCCAGGCCACCAGCGTGCACGCCGCCGACGGCCTCGAGCTCGTCGACACCCGGATGGTCGCGGCCGTGCGGTGCGCGCCCCCGCTCAACAAGCCGACCACCGAGGAGCGGGACACCTGCGCGCCCTGGATCGAGGCCGAGGTGGGGCTGCTCGCGGGCTCGGTGCGGGTCGCCGTCGCGCTCGGCTCGATCGGCTGGGACGCCACGCTGCGCACCTTCCGCGCGCTGGGCTGGGACGTGCCCCGGCCCCGCCCGAAGTTCGGGCACGGCGCCGAGGCGGTCATCGGCGGGCCGGCGCACGACGTCCTGCTGCTCGGCTGCTACCACCCCAGCCAGCAGAACACCTTCACCGGCAGGCTCACCGAGTCGATGCTGGACGACGTGCTCGGGCGCGCGGCGGCCGCTGCGAGGATGGGCGGGTGACCACGCACCTCGCCGCCACCGTCCTGGGGCACGACCGCCCTGGCATCATCGCCGAGACGACCGCGATCCTCGCGGGCCTCGGGCTCAACCTCGAGGACTCCTCGATGACGCTGCTCCGCGGCCACTTCGCGATGACGCTCGTCTGCTCGGGCCCGGTCCCGGCGGCCGAGGTCGAGGCCGCGCTCGCGCCGCTCGCCGACGACGGCACGCTCGTGGTCACGGTCCGGGAGGTCCCGACCGAGGACGTCCCAGCGACCCGCGGCACCTCCTGGGTGCTCACCGTCCACGGCGGCGACCGCCCGGGCATCGTCTCGGCCGTCGCGGCCGAGGTCGCCCGGGTCGGCGGGAACATCACCGACCTGACCACCCGGCTCGCGGGCGAGCTCTACCTGCTGGTCGCCGAGATCGACCTCCCGGCCGACGTGGACGTCGAGGCGGTCGGCGCCGCGATCCGCGCGGCCGGCGAGGAGCTCGGCGTCGGAGCGACCCTGCGCCCGGCGGAGGCCGACGAGCTGTGAGCGCCGAGCAGGACCAGGACGGCCGCGTCGCCGCCTGGTCCGAGACCGAGCTGGGCGTCGAGGGCGTGGTGCGCGACGTCGTCCGCGCGCCGGCCGCGGTGCTGTCGACGCCCGGCGCCGACGTCGACCCCTGCGCGGCGGAGACCGTGCGGCTCGCCGCGGACCTGGTCGCGACCATGCGGGTCAGCCCCGGCTGCGTGGGCCTGGCGGCCCCCCAGGTCGGGGTGTCCGCCCGGGTGTTCTGCGTCGACGTCGCCGACCATCCCAAGACCCGCACCCACCACGGCACCTTCGTGCTCTGCAACGCCGAGGTGGTCGAGGCCAGCCGCAACGAGAAGGCGCGGGAGGGGTGCATGAGCGTCCCCGACCTGACCGGCGACGTGAAGCGCGCGACCCGGGTGGTCGTCCGCGGCCGGCTGCCCGGCACCGGCGAGGAGGTCACCGTGGTCACCGACGCCTTCGAGGCGCGCGCGCTCCAGCACGAGATCGACCACTGCGCCGGGCTGCTCTTCCTCGACCGGGCCGCGGGCGCGCACGCGATCCACCCGCGCAAGACCTACTTGTAGGTTGCGGGCGAGGCACGCCCCCGTATCCCAATCGGCAGAGGAAGCCGCCTTAAAAGCGGCGCAGTCTGGGTTCGAGTCCCAGCGGGGGCACCGACGAAACACATTGCCTGCGGGGATGCGGACCAGGCGTGTGCTGACGTCGGACCTTTGCGATTCGGTTCGGTTCTACTCGGGCGCTGCAGCACACGATGCCACGCTCTGTCGGGCCAAGATGATCCGCCTGGGCTACAGGTGGTGAGTCGTCCGCTGAGAATGGCTCCCGAGCAGGTATGACGCAGTCAAGGAGTCGGGCCCGGACCGACGCAAGGTCGGGTCGCGGCTAGACGTCGAACTGTGTCGCATCTTCGGGCGCCTGCCCTCGGCTAGCCCATCGACCCATACCTCCGTCCGCCCCAGGAAACACTCTTCTGGTCGACGCATCCGCTTCTGCCGAGAATGCAACCAACTTGTTGGACCGGCTGGCATGCTGTCCACCTAAAACGAGCAAGCGGGGGAAGTCCGTGCTACCGATCAAGACCACTATTGAAGACATTGACGCGCTGGGGGCTTACCTCAAGGGTCAGGTGGGTTGGGTCCCGCTGGACCGGGTTAGGAAGGCTATCGACGGGAAGTACGCCGACAACCGTAAACTTGAGGCACTAAAGCGCATCGGGCTGTTGGAGCGCGACGGCACCAACGTCAAATTGTCCGAGCGTGGCCGTGGCTACGCGAATGCCGCGGACGAGAGGGACAGGGAAGCCCTCATGGAGCAGGCGCTCCGCGAGGTACCGCTCTACGTCGAGACCATCGAATGGATGTTCTACAGCAAGGTCGAAGATCCTTCGAAAACTGTCGTCGGCAACTACTGGCACGACAAGCATCAGGATCAGTTGGAAGGCGCTCAGGGTGCCGCGCTCACGGATGCGGTCATTTTCTTCATGCGGGTCGCAGGGGAAGCAGGGCTCGGAAAGTTCACTCGGGGTTCCAAGACGAAGACGGACTCCTATCTAAAGACTAACTCGGCAGCCATTGAGGCCTTTGTGACTGCGAAGTTGGTGGATCCGGCCGCTACAGACGGGCAACAGTCTTCCGAAGCGCCAGTGCAGAGCGCTCCGCAGGCCGATCCGCCCGCGTTCACGCCGCCCTTACGAGCAACCCCCTCGATCACCGTAGGAACGAGTCCTGCGGTTCATGTCAACATCGAGATTCACATCGCTGCTGACGCGACTGCCGAGACGGTCGCCGAGATCTTCAAGAACATGCGCCGGTACGTCTTGAACAATCCTGACGATGCCACCGAACCAGTCTGATCCGCTCGAGTTGGTGGCCCGGCTCAAAAACCTTCAGGAGACGTATCCGACACCTGTTCGCGACACCGCACATGAGTCACCAGCACAGGCTCTGCAATCTCTAGTCGATGCTCGGGCAGCAGCGCCAGCCGAGTATGCCGACTATCTACACGAGGCGGTGACTGCATACGAGAACGGGCTCTATCGCGCGGCGATTCTTATGGTCTGGGCCGCGTCTATCGAACATCTCTACGGCGTCGTCCGGGCCCGCAAGGGTGGTGTCAAAGCGATCCAAGCCGCCAACTTCTCTCGGTACGGAACGGCGAAGAACTACCGCGAGATCAAGAAGGTCGATGATCTCCTCTACATGAGCGAGTCTCAGTTCCTCCAAATTGGCGAAGACGCTGGCATCTTCAACCGCAATGCCCGGCAGGTACTTATCGAGCGACTGAGCCTCCGTAACCGATGTGGCCACCCGACGGGCTACAGGCCGGGCCGTGAGGAGACGGTGGTGTTCATCGAGAGCTTGACGCTAAACATCCTCACCGGCTCCTGGCTCAACTGGTAGGTCAGGCGTTCTTTGCGTAGGGCACGGCGTTGACGATGGGCCCCCGGCCATCACGACGTCACCGCTCTACCTCGCGCTGGCGAAAGTCAGCGGACGAGTGCTCGTAGCGGCTGGGCAGCACTGCCAGGGGGGCGCTCGCCACGTCGGTGAGCTTCGTCGCGCCGGGCTGACTGAGACCCTCCTCGAGCAGAGAGGTGAAATCGCCGGGGTCTCGCCCAAGTGCGGCGCAGTCTGGGTTCGAGTCCCAGCGGGGGCACCGGGAAACAGGGTCGCGCCAGGTATTCCCACTAACCCAGTGGACAAAGTAGATTGTGGCCTCCGACTCCCCGAGGAGGCCCGATGGGCAGGCTCCCCGCGCCCGACTTCCTGGTCGTCGGCGCCCCGAAGGCCGGGACGACGGCCCTGCACGCTGCGCTCAGCCGGCACCCGCAGGTGTTCACGACCAGCCCGAAGGAACCGAAGTACTTCCTCTGCGACGACGCGCCGCCCCCGGCGTACGGCGGCCCGGGGGACCGGCACTCCCAGCAGGAGTGGGTCTGGCGCCGGCGCGACTACGACCGGCTCTTCGAGGGGGCGCGGGAGGACCAGCTCCGCGGCGAGAGCACGCCGTTCTACCTGTGGAGCCGCAGTGCGCACCGGCGGATCGCCGAGCAGCTCCCCGACGTACGCCTGATCGCGGTCGTGCGCGACCCGATCGACCGGGCCGCGAGCAACTGGATGCACCTGTGGAGCGACGGCCTGGAGCCGATCGGCGACCTCGAGCGGGCGCTCGCCGCCGAGCCCGGCCGGGTCGACGCGGGCTGGGCGCCGTTCTGGCGGTACGCCGGGCTGGGTCGGTACGGCGAGCAGCTCGAGCACCTGCTCCGGTACGTCGACCGGGAGCGGGTCCTGGTGATGCGCTACCGCGACCTGGTGGACGAGCCGCGCGCCGCGCTCGACCGGGCCTGCGCGTTCCTCGGCCTCGAGACCGGGCTCATCGGCGCCGTGCCGCGCGACAACTCCCGGGCGTACGTCGAACCGGGCTGGCGTCCGCGCGTGCTCGGGCCGGTGGTGCGCGCCGGCGCCCGGCTGGGCCAGTTCGCGCCCCCCGAGGCGTGGCGGCGGCTGAGCGCGCCGCTGGTCGCGCGGCTCAGCGACGGCGCCGACGGCCACCGGCCGCGCCTGGACCCGGAGGTGCGCGAGCGGCTGCTGCCGCTGTTCGCCGACGACGTCGACCGGCTGTCTGCCCTGACCGGCGAGGACTTCGGCGACTGGCTCTCCCGCGAGAGCCGCGGGTCGTTCCTGGAGCGGCAGCGCCAGCGTCGGCTCAGCGAACCAGCGTGACCAGGTCGTGGGCGCCGTCGGGTCGGGCGGCCTCCACGTAGAAGCGGGTGCGCCCGTCGGGCAGCGCCACGGCCGCGGCGTACCGGAACGCGCCGTCGGAGTCGGTCGAGGCGATCGGCCCGACGGTGTCGTCGGGGACCAGCCGGGTGCCGTCCCAGCGGGCGACGCCGGTGGTCTCGTGCCAGTTCGACGCCGCGTCGGCGCGGCCGTCGTACAGCACGGTGAGCGGGTCCTGGCCGATGACCGCGGTGACCCGCGCGCCTCGGGCGTCCCAGGAGCCGGGCCGGCCCGCGAGGACCTCGCCGTGGTCGGTCCAGGTCAGCCCGTCCGGGCTGGTGAGGTGCCGCGAGGTCATCCGGTCCTCGTGGCCCGGGTCGGTCAGCGGGTGGCAGCACAGCCACATGTCCCACCCGCCGTCGGCCGCCGGGCAGATGACCGGGTCCTTGACCGCGACCCGGTCGTTCCCCGGGAGGACCACGGTGCGCTCGCCGTCGGGCAGCCCCTCGACGGTCGGCGCGGTGAGGCACTCGACCCACCAGTGCTTCGAGCGCGGCGTGGCGCAGGAGAGGTAGAGCCGCCACCCCACCCCCGGCACGGGGACCAGGACGGGGCGCTCGAAGGACTCCGCGCCGAACCACTCGCGCCGGACCTGGGTCACCGGCTCGAAGTGCTCGCCGTCGGTGGAGCGGGCGACGTGGACGGCGACGCCGCGGCCGTCGGTGAGCGGTCGCCGGTCGCGCCAGGTCAGCCAGAAGACGCCGTCGACGAGGACGGCGCTCGCGGCGCCGGCCCAGTTGCCGGGACCGGGTGCGGGCGCGGGCACGACCACCTGGACGTCGTCGTACGACGGGATCGGGGTGGTCCGCAGGATCGACACGAGACCCAGCATAGTCTACTTGTAAAGTGGACTTTGGTGCTCGCGCCGAGGATCTTGCCTTCAGGTCGACCTGAGGGGGCAGGCTGGGGCCATGAGCGACCACGAGGCCGACGCCCAGATGTTCACCCGCGAGTTCTGGGACAGCCGGTACGCCGAGTCCGAGCGGATCTGGTCGGGCCACCCCAACCCGCGGCTGCTGGAGCACGCGAGCGACCTCCCGCCGGGGACCGCGCTCGACGTCGGCTGCGGCGAGGGCGCGGACGCGGTCTGGCTCGCGCGGCGCGGGTGGCGGGTCACCGGGGTGGACCTCTCGACGGTCGCGCTCGAGCGGGCCGCCCGGCACGCCGAGGAGGCCGGGGTCGCCGACCGGTGCGCCTGGCAGCAGGTCGACCTGCTCGCCGGCGACCCGCTGCCGGAGGCCGACCTGGTCTCGGCGCAGTTCATGCACCTGCCCGATCCCCAGTTCGCCACGGCGTACGCCGCGCTGGCCGCCGCGGTCCGGCCCGGCGGCACCCTGCTGGTCGCGGCGCACCACCCCGCCGACGCCGGGTCGGGGCTGCGCAACCCGCGCCTCCTGCACCTGCTGTTCGGCCCCGAGAAGGTCACCGCGCTGCTCGACCCGGGGGAGTGGGACGTCCGGGTCGCCGCCGCGCCGACCCGCGAGGACACCCGGGACGGGCGCACGGTGACGGTCACCGACACGGTGGTGCTCGCGGTCCGGCGCGGGTAAAGGAACGGGGAACGTCCGGGACGCCCCGAGCGTTGAGCACGGTGAGGTCACTAGGCTGACCGCACCAGGTGAGCCGTCAAGGCGACGGCCCCCAGGCCTCCAAGGAGGAGTCCATGCAGAGCAACAACCCGGTGTTCCGCCGGTCGGAGGAGTTCACCCGCTCCGGCGCGAACGCCTACGGCAACCAGACCTACGCCGGGAACGGTGGCACCTACCAGGGTTACGGCACCGACCCCTCCCAGTGGGGCACTGGTACGCCGGGCTCCACCCCGGAGACCTTCGAGCGCAGCGCGCCGATGACGATCGACTCGGTCGTCCAGAAGTCGGCGATGACGATCGGGACGGTCTTCGTCGCGGCCTTCGCGACCTGGTTCCTGACCCCCGACCTGCGTGACGCCAACGTCGACCTCGGCCCGCTGTTCGCCGCGATGACCATCGGCGCGCTCGGTGCCTTCGCGCTGTCGATGGTGAACTCGTTCAAGCGGGTCATCAGCCCGGCGCTCGTGCTCGCCTTCGCGGTGCTCGAGGGCGTCGCGCTCGGCGCGCTGAGCAAGCTCTTCGACGCCCAGTTCTCCACGCCCGACTCGGGCAACATCGTCGTCCAGGCGGTGATCGGCACCTTCGCGGCCTTCGCCGGCACGCTCGCGGCGTACAAGTTCCTCAACATCAAGGTCGGCCAGAAGTTCCGCACCTTCGTGATGGCCGCGATGTTCGGCATGGTCGCGCTCAGCCTGCTCGAGCTCGTCCTGGGCCTCTTC
The DNA here is from genome assembly GCF_014127485.1 of Nocardioides dongkuii. Taxonomy (NCBI): domain Bacteria; kingdom Bacillati; phylum Actinomycetota; class Actinomycetes; order Propionibacteriales; family Nocardioidaceae; genus Nocardioides; species Nocardioides dongkuii. Next base: position 1,055,402 of record NZ_CP059903.1, read on the forward strand.
GGCTCCCGGATGGGTCTCTACGACTTCGGCGGCATCGGCCTGCTGTTCTCGATCGCCGGCCTGGTGCTCGGCGTCTTCATGCTGATCCTCGACTTCGACTTCGTCGAGCAGGGCGTCGCCAACCGGATCCCCGAGCGGGAGTCGTGGCGCGCGGCGTTCGCGATCACCGTGAGCCTGGTCTGGATCTACACCAACCTGCTCCGCCTCCTGGCGATCTTCAACCAGGACTGATCCGCAGCAGCACAAGACACGAGGGGCCCCGGGCGATCCGCCCGGGGCCCCTGCTGCGTGCTGGACCCAGTTAAGGGTTGAGTTGGGCCGTCCTTGCGCTCGAGCTGGGCGCTTCTCACGCACCTGCCGGGATGACGGCCCATCTCGATGGTGAGGTGGGCCCATTTCAACGGTGAGGCGGTCAGCGGTCGGCGGTCTCCGGCTCGTCGGCGTCCTCGGGGGTCTCGGCCACGGTCTGCGGCCGGCGGCGGCGGTGCCGGATCTCGACCCACCGGCCGCGGACGCCGAGGCGGTTGCCGCCGACCTCGGTGCCGTCGAGCTCGGTGCCCGGCGTCCGCACCGCCTCGATCGCGGCCTTGGTGATCGGCAGCACGCCCTCGCCGCGGAGCGTCTCGACGTGGGCCTCCTCGTCGGGGATCACGCCGAGCGCCGCCAGGGTCGAGGGCACCAGCACCGACGCGAGCGAGCGGTAGCCCTGGGCGGAGGGGTGGAACTGGTCGGGGCCGAAGAGCAGTGCCGGGGCGGCGGCGAACTCCGGACCCAGGATCGACCCGACCGACACGGTGCGGCCGCCCTCCTCGACGACCGCGATCGTCTGGCCGGCGGCGAGCCGGCGCGACCAGGCGCGGGCGACCTGCTTGAGCGGGGGCGCGATCGGCTTGAGGGTGCCGAGGTCGGGACAGGTGCCGACCACGACCTCGATGCCGGCCTCGCGGAGGCGGCGTACCCCCTCGGCGAGGTGGCGCACGGAGGCCGACGGCATCACCGTGTGCGTGACGTCGTTGGCGCCGATGAGGATGACCGCGACGTCGGGGGTGACCGGGATGGCGCGGTCCACCTGGTCGCCGAGGTCGGAGGACCGGGCGCCCACCACGGCGAAGTCGCGCAGGTGGACCCGGCGGCCGGCGTGCTCGGCGATCCCGCTGGCCAGCATCGCCCCGGGGGTCTCCTCGACCCGCTCGACGCCGTACCCGGCCGCGCTGGAGTCGCCGAGCAGGGCGACCCGGATCGCGGGGCCCGGGCGGCCGCGGCCGTACCAGCCGGAGGAGTCCGGCGGCGGGTCCTCGCGGATCTTGCCGATCGTCTTGCGGGCGAGCTTCGCCTCGGCGGTCAGCACGCCGTACAGGGCGCCGCCGACGACGGAGAGACCGCCTCCGCCGTACACCGCGGCGGAGGCGAGCTTGCGCGCTGCCCCGGCTTTCCCCACGCCGCGATTCTACGGACGGCGGCCGGGGGCGGGGGCACGGGGTTTCTGCGGGGCCGCGCCTTCGGCCCTATCTTGAGGGGATGCAGTACGTGAGCTCGCTCCTGGACCTGATCGGCAACACCCCGCTGCTGCGGCTCGGCCGGTCCCTCGACGACCTGGGCGGCACCGAGGGTCCCCTCGTCCTGGCGAAGGTCGAGTACCTCAACCCGGGCGGGTCGGTGAAGGACCGGATCGCGACGCGGATGATCGACGCCGCGGAGGCCTCCGGCGCGCTGCAGCCGGGCGGCACCATCGTGGAGCCGACCTCCGGCAACACCGGCGTCGGGCTGGCGATGGTCGCGCAGGCCCGGGGCTACCACTGCGTGTTCGTCTGCCCCGACAAGGTCAGCGAGGACAAGCGCAACGTGCTGCGCGCCTACGGCGCCGAGGTGGTCGTCTGCCCGACCGCGGTCGAGCCCGAGGACCCGACGTCCTACTACAACGTCAGCGACCGGCTCGCGTCCCAGCCCGGCGCCTGGAAGCCCGACCAGTACTCCAACCCGCACAACCCGCGGTCGCACTACGAGACCACCGGGCCGGAGATCTGGGCGCAGACCGAGGGCCGGATCACGCACTTCGTGACCGGCGTCGGCACCGGCGGCACCATCAGCGGCACCGGCCGCTACCTCAAGGAGCAGAACCCCGACATCCAGGTCGTCGGCGCGGACCCCTCCGGGTCGGTCTACTCCGGCGGCACCGGCCGGCCCTACCTCGTCGAGGGCGTCGGCGAGGACTTCTGGCCCGACGCCTACGACCGCTCGGTCGCGGACCGGATCATCGAGGTCTCCGACGCCGACTCGTTCGCCTACACCCGGCGGCTGGCCCGCGAGGAGGCGCTGCTGGTCGGCGGCTCGTCCGGGATGGCGGCGTACGCCGCGAAGCAGCTGGCCGAGGAGCTCGCCGCCGAGGGTCGCACCGACGCCGTGATCGTGGTGCTGCTGCCGGACTCCGGCCGCGGCTACCTCGGCAAGATCTTCAACGACAGCTGGCTCAGCCAGTTCGGCTTCGCCAGCGGCCAGGCCCCCGCCGTACGCACCGTGGGCGAGGTGCTGCGCGGCAAGGACGGCCGGCTGCCCGACCTGGTGCACACCCACCCCAGCGAGACCATCGCGGAGGCCGTCGCGATCCTGCAGGAGTACGGCGTCTCGCAGATGCCGGTCGTCCGCGCCGAGCCGCCCGTGGTCGCCGCCGAGGTCGTCGGCTCGGTCTCCGACCGGGCCCTGCTCGACGCGCTGTTCGCCGGCACCGCCCGGCTCACCGACAGCGTCTCCGAGCACATGTCGGCCCCGCTGCCGACCATCGGCTCCGGCGAGGACGCCTCCGCCGCCGTCGGGCTGCTCGAGTCGGCCGACGGCGTGCTGGTCCACGAGGAGGGCGCCCCCGTCGGCGTGCTCACCAGGCAGGACCTGCTGGGGTTCCTCGCGCAGCCCTGACTTAGGGTGGAACCTGTTCTAGTTCCTAGCGCAGGAGGGCCGATGACCGCGACACCCGTGATCGAGGGGTGGTTCACGACGGGGCCGGAGCCGGCCCTCGTCGGCTCCCGCTGCGTGACCTGCGCGAGCGTGTACTTCCCGCCGGTGACCGCCGGGTACTGCCGCAACCCCGCGTGCGACGGCGAGGAGTTCGCCGACGTCGAGCTGTCGCGTCACGGCCGCATCTGGTCCTACACCGACGCGCAGTACCAGCCGCCCCCGCCGTACGTCCCCGCCAGCGACCCCTACGAGCCGTTCGCGCTCGCCGCGGTCGAGCTGCCGGAGGGGCTGACCGTGCTCGGCCAGGTGGCCGAGGGGTACGGCGTCGCCGACCTGCGCGTGGGCGCGGAGGTGGAGCTCGTCGTGGAGACCCTGCACACCGACGAGACCGGGGAGCGCACCGTCTGGCGCTGGAAGCCGGTCGTCGAGATGGGCCAGGAGGCCGACCAGTGAGCCGTCAGAACAGCGTCGCCGTCCTCGGCGTCGGCATGCACCCGTGGGGCAAGTGGGGCCGCAGCTTCGTCTCGTACGGCGTGCACGCGGCCCGCGCGGCGCTGGCCGACGCCGGCGTCCCGTGGACCGACGTCGACCTGGTCGTGGGCGGCGAGACCGTCCGCAACGGGTACGGCGGGTACGTCGCAGGCGCCACCTTCGCCCAGGCGCTCGGCTGGAACGGCGCCCGCGTCGCCACGTCGTACGCCGCGTGCGCGACGGGCGCGCAGGCCCTCGACACCGCCCGCGCCCGGATCCTGGCCGGGCTCTGCGAGGTCGCGCTGGTCGTCGGTGCGGACACCACGCCGAAGGGGTTCCTCGCGCCGAACGCGGGGGAGCGCTGGGACGACCCGGACTGGCTGCGGTTCCGGCTGCTCGGCATGACCAACCCGGCGTACTTCGCGATGTACGCGCGCCGCCGGATGGACCTCTACGGCGCCACGCAGGAGGACTTCGCGCGGGTCAAGGTCAAGAACGCCAAGCACGGCCTGGCGAACCCGAACGCCCGCTACCGCAAGGAGGTCGGGGTCGAGGACGTGCTGACCAGCGCCGTGGTCTCCGACCCGCTCCACCTGCTCGACATCTGCGCCACCTCCGACGGCGCCGCCGCGGTCGTGCTGGCCAGCACCGAGTACGCCCGGCGGCTCGGCCTCGACCAGCCGGTGACCGTCGACGCGGTCTCCACGGTGACGCCGACTTTCCCCAACACCGTGCTGGACATGCCGAACCTCTCCACCGACCCGAGCGCCGAGGTCGGCGAGCCGGCGCGCACCTTCAAGGAGTCGATCGCGCACGCGGCGTACGAGGAGGCCGGGGTCTCGCCCGAGGACGTCAGCGTCGCGGAGGTCTACGACCTGTCGACGGCGCTGGAGCTGGACTGGATGGAGGACATCGGCCTCTGCGCACGCGGCGAGGCCGAGTCGCTGCTCCGGGCCGGCGAGACCACCATCGGCGGGCGGATCCCGGTCAACCCCTCGGGCGGGCTGGCCTGCTTCGGCGAGGCGGTCCCGGCCCAGGCGCTCGCCCAGGTCTGCGAGATCACCTGGCAGCTCCGTGGCCAGGCGACCGGCCGCCAGGTCGAGGGCGCCCGGGTCGGCATCACCGCCAACCAGGGCCTCTTCGGTCACGGCTCCTCGGTCATCCTCAGCCGTTAGGTTGAGTTGGGCCTACCTCACCGTTGAGTTGGGCCGTTCTCCCGGTCGAGTTGGGCGTTCCTCACGCGCTGGCGTGAGCTTCGCCCAACTCGAGGGTGAGCTTCGCCCAACTCGACGGTGAGGGGAGCCCAACTCAACGGGTGGGTTCAGGTGAGGTCGCCGTCGAGGTAGACCCAGCGGCCGGCGCGGCGCTGGAAGCGGGACCGCTCATGGCGCTCGCCGAGTACGCCGGCGCGCTCGTAGAAGGCCACGAACTCGACCCAGTCCTCGCCGCTGCCGAGGATCCGCAGGCCGGTCCAGGTCAGCGTGGGGTCGGGCTCCAGGACGTCGGGCCGGGTCCGCGGGTGCCAGGTGCGGAACACGTGGTCGAGGTCTCCGACGGCGTACGCCGCGTAGCGCGAGCGCATCAGCTCCTCGGCGGTCTCCGCCTGCGCCGCGCCGCGGTGCAGGCGCCCGCAGCACCCGTCGTACGTCGTGCCGGAGCCGCACGGGCAGGGTCGTTGGAGCTGCACCCGGGAAGCGTAGGCGACCGGGACCAAGGTCCCCCTCGGGCCCGTCCGGAGGCCCCTGACGGGCGGCCCGGCGGGGGTGGATACTCCGGGCATGGAGACTCTGAGCAGCACCAGTGACGTTCCCGCCGGCACCGTCGTCGTCGGGGTGGACGGCTCGGACGGGTCCGCGCGCGCGGTCCGCTGGGCGGCCGTCGAGGCCGGGCTCACGCACCGGCCGCTCACCCTCGTGAACGGCTTCACCGTCCAGGGCACGGTCTGGCTGGCCGAGGCCGGCATCGACAGCGAGGCCCTCGCGAAGGCGATCCGCGACGAGGCCGCCACGATGCTGGAGAAGGCCCGGGACGAGGCGCTCGCGCTGCACCCCGACCTCGACGTCCGCGGCCTCGTCGTGGGCACCGACGCCCGCGACGCGCTCGAGGAGCTGTCCCGGTCGGCCGCGGTGCTCGTCGTGGGCTCGCGCGGTCGCGGGCCGGTCCGCAGCCTGCTCCTGGGCTCGGTGAGCGTGGCGGTCTCCAAACAGGCGCACTGCCCGGTCGTGGTGGTGCGGCCGGGCGCCGAGGAGGCGACCGGCGGCATCCTGGTCGGGGTCGACGGCACGCCGGCCTCGATGCCCGCGCTCGGGTTCGCCTACCGGGAGGCGTCCCTGCGCCAGCTCCCGCTGACCGTCGTGCACTGCTTCTTCGACGTCCAGTCCGCGGGCTGGTCGGCCCACCAGGTGCCGGAGCACGAGATCTCGCAGTACCCCGACGTCGAGGCGCTGCTCGCGGAGGCGATGAGCGGGATGCAGGAGCAGTACCCGGACGTGCAGGTCGAGCGCGCGCTCTGGCGCGGCCTGGTCGACCAGGCGCTGGTCCTCGCGTCCCGGGGCCGCAACCTCACGGTCGTCGGGCTCCGGCAGACCGGCCCGCTGCGGGACCTGGTCCAGGTGCCGATCGCCCCGGCGGTCGTCGAGCGCGCCGACGGCGCCGTTGCCGTCGTCCCCCACGACGTGGACGGGGACCGCGACGATTGAGGCGCTGGGTACGTTGGAGGACGTGACCCACGCCCCCACCATCGGCACCGTCGGCGAGCTCCGGGCCTCCGGCCACGTGCACCGCACCCTCCGCACCGAGATCCGCGAGAACCTCCTCGCCAAGCTCCGCGACGGCGTCGAACCGTGGCCCGGGCTGCACGGGCTCCAGGACACCGTCGTCCCGCAGCTCGAGCGGGCGCTGATCGCCGGGCACGACGTGGTGCTGCTCGGCGAGCGCGGCCAGGGCAAGACCCGGCTGCTGCGCACCATGGTCGGCCTCCTCGACGAGTGGACGCCGGTGATCGCGGGCTCCGAGCTCGGCGAGCACCCCTACGAGCCGGTCACGCACGCGTCCCGCCGCCGCGCCGCCGAGCTCGGCGACGACCTCCCGGTGGCCTGGCGGCACCGCGACGAGCGGTACGCCGAGAAGCTCGCCACCCCCGACACGAGCGTGGCCGACCTGATCGGCGACGTGGACCCGATGAAGGTGGCCGAGGGCCGCTCGCTCGGCGACCCCGAGACCATCCACTTCGGGCTGATCCCGCGCAGCCACCGCGGCATCGTCGCCATCAACGAGCTCCCCGACCTCGCCGAGCGGATCCAGGTCGCGATGCTCAACGTGATGGAGGAGCGCGACATCCAGATCCGCGGCTACGTGCTGCGCCTGCCGCTCGACGTGCTGGTCGTCGCCAGCGCCAACCCCGAGGACTACACCAACCGCGGGCGGATCATCACCCCGCTCAAGGACCGCTTCGGCGCCGAGATCCGCACCCACTACCCGCTCGGACTCGACGCCGAGATGGCCGTCATCCGCCAGGAGGCCGAGCTCGTGGCGCGGGTGCCCGAGCCGCTGCTGGAGATCCTGGCCCGGTTCACCCGCAACCTGCGCGAGTCCAGCTCGGTCGACCAGCGCAGCGGCGTCTCCGCGCGCTTCGCGATCGCCGGCGCCGAGACGATCGCGGCCGCCGCGCTGCACCGCGCCACCCGGCAGGGCGAGGAGGAGGCGGTCGCGCGGGCCGTCGACCTGGAGACCGCGCTCGAGGTGCTCGGCGGCAAGATCGAGTTCGAGTCCGGCGAGGAGGGCCGCGAGGAGGAGATCCTCACCCACCTGCTCCGCACCGCCACCGCCGAGACGGTCCGCCAGCACTTCCGCGGCCTCGACCTCGCGCTGCTGGTGGACGCGATCGAGGCCGGCGCGATGGTGACCACCGGCGAGCAGGTCACCGCCCGCGACTTCCTCACCGGGCTGCCGGTGCTCGGCGAGTCCGAGCTGTACGACGAGATCTGCGACCGGCTCGGCGCCACCGACGACGGCGAGCGCGCCGGCGCCATCGAGCTCGCGCTCGAGGGGCTCTACCTGGCCCGGCGCATCGGCAAGGACTCCGACGGGTCCGAGACCGTCTATGGCTGACGTCGCGCGGAGGTGGGCGGCGTGAGCAAGGACCGCACCCGCTTCAGGAAGTACGACGGCGGCGACCCGCTCGCGCCGCCGGTCGACATCGCCGAGGCGCTGGACGCCATCGGCGAGGACGTGATGGCCGGCTACAGCCCGGAGCGCGCGATGCGCGAGTTCCTGCGCCGCGGCGGCCGGGACCAGGCCGGGCTCGACGACCTCGCCCGCCGGGTGGCCGAGCGGCGCCGCGAGCTGACCCAGCGGCACAACCTGGACGGCACCCTCCAGGAGGTCAAGGAGCTGCTGGACCGCGCCGTGCTCGAGGAGCGCAAGCAGCTCGCCCGCGACGCGATGATGGACGACGCCGACCGGGCCTTCCGCGAGCTCCAGCTGGAGAACCTCCCCGCCAGCCCCGCCGCGGCGGTGAGCGAGCTCTCGTCGTACGACTGGCAGAGCCGCGAGGCCCGCGCCGACTACGAGAAGATCAAGGACCTGCTCGGCCGGGAGCTGCTCGACCAGCGGTTCGCCGGCATGAAGCAGGCCCTCGAGAACGCCACCGACGAGGACCGGGCCGCGATCAACGAGATGCTCGGCGACCTCAACGAGCTGCTCGAGAAGCGGCAGCAGGGCACCGACACCGCCGAGGACTTCGCCGAGTTCATGGCCAAGCACGGAGACTTCTTCCCCGAGGACCCGAAGGACCTCGACGAGCTGCTCGACGCGATGGCGCAGCGGGCCGCCGCGGCGCAGCGGATGCTCAACTCGATGAGCGCCGAGCAGCGGCAGGAGCTGATGGAGCTCTCCGCCCAGGCGTTCGGGTCCCCGCAGCTCTCCGACGCGCTGTCCCGGCTCGACGGCAACCTGCAGTCGCTGCGCCCGGGCGAGGACTGGGGCGGCTCGGAGCGGATGGACGGCGAGGAGGGGCTCGGCCTCGGCGACGGCACCGGCGTCTTCCAGGACCTCGCCGACCTCGACGAGCTCTCCGAGCAGCTCTCCCAGTCGTACGGCGGGGCGCGGATGGACGACCTCGACCTCGACAAGCTCTCCCGCCAGCTGGGCGACCAGGCCGCCGTCGACGCGCGGACCCTGCAGCGGCTCGAGAAGGCGCTGCGCGAGCAGGGCACCCTGCGCCGCGACTCCACCGGGCAGCTGCAGCTGACGCCCAAGGCGATGCGCCAGCTCGGCAAGGCGCTGCTGCGCGACGTGGCCGAGAAGATGTCCGGGCGCCAGGGCCAGCGCGACCTGCGCCGCGCGGGCGCCGCGGGCGACCTGTCCGGGGCGACGCGGGAGTGGGCGTTCGGCGACACCGAGCCGTGGGACATCCCGCGCACCGTGCTCAACGGCGTACGCCGCCGCGCGGGCGACCCGACCGGCGCCGTGCTCGAGATCGGCGACGTCGAGGTGCAGGAGACCGAGGCCCGCACCCAGGCCGCGGTGGCGCTGCTCGTGGACACGTCGTTCTCGATGGCGATGGACGGCCGGTGGGTCCCGATGAAGCGCACCGCGCTCGCGCTGCACACGCTGATCCGCTCCCGGTTCCGCGGCGACCACCTGCAGCTGATCGGCTTCGGCCGGCACGCCGAGGTGATGGACATCGAGGAGCTCACCGCGCTGGACGCGCGCTGGGAGAAGGGCACGAACCTGCACCACGGGCTGCTGCTCGCCAACCGGCACTTCCGCAAGCACCCGAACGCCCAGCCGGTGCTGCTCGTGGTCACCGACGGCGAGCCGACGTCCCACCTCGAGCCGGACGGCGAGGTGTTCTTCAGCTACCCGCCGCACCCGCTGACCGTGGCGTACGCCGTCCGCGAGCTCGACAACGCGCGCCGCCTCGGCGCGCAGACGACGTTCTTCCGGCTCGGGGAGGACCCCGGGCTGGCGCGGTTCGTGGACTCGATGGCCGACCGGGTCGAGGGCCGGGTGGTCGCCCCCGAGCTCGACGACCTCGGCGCCGCCGTCGTCGGGTCGTACCTCGGCTCGCGTCGCCCCGGCAGCGGCGGCGGGTCGGCGTACGGCGACTGGTTCGGCGGCCGGGGGTTCTGGGTCGGCGACTAGGGCGCGTCGTCCCAGACCGAGGTGGTCCGGCGTCGCCAGTGGCCGCACGGGCGGGTGGAGGTCGACCGGACGCCGGCGCAGTCGGGCAGCTCGTCAGGTGCTTCGAGCTCGTCGGTGGCCAGGTCGCGCACCAGCAGGTGCCGGGCCAGCCGGTAGCCGTTGAGGAGCACCTCGCAGTCGCAGAAGGCCCCGACCTCCGCGAGCCGGTGCTCGAGGCCGGTCGCGGTGGGGGAGCGGACCTCCCGGAAGCGCTGCGCCCACCGGAGGGTCTCGTCGCACCCGATCTGCTCGACCGCGCGGGCCACGAAGCACACGAGGCACTGGCGGGCGGACGGCTGCGCGCAGGGGTGGGCCAGGTCCTGGAGGTAGCGCTCGGCCTGGTCGGCGATCGACGTCATGGGACCGGTCTAGTGGAGACCGCCGACAGCCGGGTGCAGGACGCCGGCCAGCTCCTCGACCCCGTCGACGAGGCGTGGCCCGGGCCGGGCCCAGGCGGCGTTCGCATCCACCGCGTGCACCGGGACTCCGGGCGGGAGCAGCCCCGCCCGGAGGAGCGCGTCGGCCTGCGCCTGCGCGCCGGCCCGGTCGTAGCCGCAGGGCGCCACGACGACCAGGTCGGGCCGCGCGTCGTGGACGGCCGCCCACGGGACCCGCACCGACCGCTCGCCGGCGGTGCCCAGCACCGGGTCGCCTCCGGCGAGCGTGACCATCTCGGGGATCCAGTGGCCGGGGGCGTACGGCGGGTCGGTCCACTCCAGGACGACGACTCTGGGCCGTGGCCGGTCGGCCACCCGGTCCGCGACCGCCGCGAGCCTGGCCCGCAGCGACGCCACGAGGTCCGCGGCCTCGGCCTCCCTCCCGACGGCGCCGCCGAGCACGAGCACCGAGCCCAGCACCTCCTCGACCGTGCGCGGGTCGACGGTGAGCACCTCGGCGGTGCACCCGAGGTGCGCCAGCGCGTCGTCGACGACGGTGACGTCGACGGCGCACACCGCGCAGAGGTCCTGGGTCACGACGTGGGTCGGGTCGAGCGTGCGCAGGGCGTCCGCCGAGAGGCGGTAGAGGTTCTCGCCGGCGGCGATCGCGGCGGCGACGTACGCATCAATGCCGGCCGGGTCCAGCCCGGCCGGCATCGAGGTGCTGGAGACGATCGCCCGGGTCCGTGCCTCAGCCGGGGTGTCGCACTCGAAGCTCACCCCGACCACGGCGTCCCCCGCGCCGAGGGCGAAGAGGATCTCGGTGGTGGAGGGGAGCAGCGAGACGATGCGCACGGCCTGAGGCTAGGCCGGGGGACGGTCGGGCGGGCTGGTCGTCAGCTCGCGGTCTTGATGGCGACCTTGGTGAACTTGACCGCCTTCTTGACCGAGGGCTTCTTGCCGTCGGAGGAGCTGACGCCGGTCGTCACGAGGTGCTTGCCCTTGCGGACCACCAGCGCATGGGCGACGAGCCTGGTCTGGTCGAACGTCGCGGAGATGGTCCAGCCCTGGCGCTCCTCCCCGAGCTTGAACTTGATCTTGGTGACCTTGATCTTGATGTCCTCGCCCTCGGGGCCCGCGAGGGGGCACTTCACGGTCTTGCCCGACGCACGCAGGTACGCGCTCGCGGCCTTCGCGGTGCGGAACTTCATCGCCGTGGTGAACACGCTCGGCTTGGCGCCCGTGGCCGCCTGGTCCGCCGGGTCGTCGACGGTGTAGGACGCGAACGTGGCGGTCGCCCCCTTGATCGCCTTGCCCTGCTTGCACTTCTTGGTGCTGCGGTAGACCTTGTCGTGGGTCACGTAGGACTCGCCGCCGAGGTGCGGGTAGACCTTCGTGACCTGCGCGACCGAGGGGACCTCGGGCGCCTTCGCCGCGGAGGCGGGGGTCGCGAGGGCGGGGACGACGAGGGCGGGGACGGCGAGCGCGACCAGGGTGCGGCTGAGCCAGCGGGGGGACATGGGTGCTCCGATGCGGTCGTGGGACGGGGTCGGCAGGGAACCTAGCCGCCGGCCGGCCGTCCCGCTGGTCCTTCGGTCGACAGGTCCGGCGGTGTCGACCTTCGTCTGGTCCGTAGGGTGTGACGGTGCACGCGTCGTTCCGCCGGGGGATGCGGCTCGGGGTCCCCTTCGCAGCGGTCGGCTTCCTGCTCTCGATGTCGTTCGGCGTGCTGGCCGTGCAGACCGGGCTGACGCCGCTCCAGGCGGTGGCGATGTCGGCGCTCGTGCACGCGGGGTCGGCGCAGTTCGCCGCCCTGTCGGTGGTCGGCGCCGGCGGCGGCCTGGTCCCGGCGGTCGCGGCCGCCGGGCTGATGAACGCACGGTTCCTGGCGATGGGCGTCGCGGTCGCGCCCTCGCTCCCGGGGCGCCCGCTGACCCGCGCGCTCCAGGGCCAGACCGTGGTCGACCCCTCCTGGGCGCTCGCCAACAACGGCGACGGCACCTTCGACCACCGGCAGCTGATGGGCTCCACCGTCCCGCAGTACGCAGGGTGGATCAGTGGCACCGTCGTCGGGGTCCTGATCGGCGACGTGCTCGGCGACACCGACCGGCTCGGGCTGGACGCGGTCTACCCGACGTTCTTCCTGGCGCTGCTGCTGGCCGAGGTGCGTGACCCCCGCACGCGGACGGCCGCGGTCGCCGGCGGGCTGCTGGCGCTGCTCCTGGTGCCCGTCGCGCCCCCCGGCGTACCCATCCTGGCCGCGGGCGTCGTCGCCCTCGTGGCGCTGGCGAGGTAGCGGCGTGGACAGCGCGGGGTGGTGGGTGCTGATCGGCGCGGTGGCGCTGGTGACCGTCGCGATCAAGGCGGCGGGTCCGGTCCTGCTGGGCGGGCGCGAGCTCCCGCCGCGGGCCGCCGCCGTCATCGCGCTCCTGCCCGCGCCGCTGCTCGCCGCGCTCGTCGTGACCGCCGCGCTCAGCGAGGGGCAGCGCTGGGAGGTCGACGCGAGCACCGCCGGCGTCGCGGTCGCGGGGGTGCTGCTGTGGCGGAAGGCGCCGCTGCTGCTCGCGGTCCTGGTGGCGGTGGCGGTCACCGCGGGCCTGCGCGCCCTCGGTGGATAGGTTCCAGGGGTGGAGGACCCGACTGCGACCGTGCTGGCCCTGCTCGGACTCGCCGCGCTGACGGCCGGCTTCGTGGACGCGGTCGTCGGGGGCGGTGGGCTGATCCAGCTACCCGCGCTGCTGATCGGCCTCCCGCACGCGAGCCCGGTGCAGATCCTGGCCACCAACAAGCTCGCCTCGATCTGCGGGACGACGGTCAGCTCCGCGACGTACTACCGCCGCGTCCGGCCTGACCCCCGCACGTTCCTGCCGCTGATGCTGCTGGCCCTCGCCGGGTCGTTCTGCGGGGCGCTGGTGGCCAGCCAGGTGCCCCGCTCGGCGTTCGAGCCGATCGTGCTGGTCGCGCTGGTCCTGGTGGGGGCGTACGTCATCCTCAAGCCGGACCTCGGCTCCGCCACGGTCCTGCGGTACGCCGGCCACCAGCACCTCGCCGCGGCGATGCTGGTCGGCGTCCTGATCGGCTTCTACGACGGCGCGCTCGGCCCCGGCACCGGCAGCTTCTTCGTCTTCGCGCTCGTCGGCCTGCTCGGGTACGGCTTCCTCGAGGCCTCCGCCAAGGCCCGGATGGCCAACTGGGCCACCAACCTCGGCGCGCTGCTGCTCTTCGTCCCGCAAGGCGCGGTGCTGTGGAAGACCGGGCTGGTCCTCGGCCTGTGCAACCTCGTCGGCGGGTACGTCGGGGCGCGGGTCGCCGTCTCACGCGGCGCTCGGTTCGTGCGGGTGTTCTTCATCGTCGTCGTCTCCGCGTTCGTGGTCCGGATCGGCGGCGGCGTGCTGGGCGTCTGGTGAGGCTTCCGTGAGCAGCTACCTCACCCTGGCCCGCGACGTCGAGGTCGAGACCGAGGTCAAGCGCTCGCGGTTCCTGGCGACGCTGGTGCGGGTCCCCGACGAGGCCGCGGCCCGGGCCGTGGTCGACCGGCTGCGCCGGGTGCACCACGACGCCCGGCACCACTGCTCGGCGTTCGTGGTCGGCCCGCCGCCGTCGCCGGTGGAGCGGGCGAGCGACGACGGGGAGCCCGCCGGCACGGCCGGGGCCCCGATGCTCGAGGTGCTGCGCGGGGCGGCCGGGGGCGCCGGGGTGAGCGACGTGGTCGCCGTGGTCACCCGCTGGTTCGGCGGCACCCTGCTCGGCGCCGGCGGGCTGGTCCGCGCGTACGGCGACGCGGTGCGCGCCGGCCTCGACCTCGCCGGGACCCGGCGCCGGAGCCTGGTGCGCGAGCACGTCCTGGTGGTCGACCACGCCGACGCGGGCCGGGTCGAGACCGAGCTGCGCGGTCGGGGCGTCGCCGTCCTCGCCACGTCGTACGCCGACCGCGCGACGCTGCTCCTCGGCGTACCGCCGGAGGGGGAGGGGCGCCTGCACGCTCTCGTCGCCGAGCTGACCGGTGGCCGCGGGGAGACGAGCGCCGCGGGTGAGCGGTGGGTCGACGCGCCGGACTAGCCACCCCGACCTCGTCCTGCCCGACCGCGATCCCGAAACCGGGGTGCTCCCGTGAGCGCCGGTCGCTAGCGTCGGGCCCCATGACCTCGACCGAACGCGTGGACCCGCCGCTGGCCGGCGACGAGCTCGCCATCCTGACCGGCTTCCTGGACTACCACCGCGACACGCTGCGGCTGAAGACCGAGGGCCTCGACGGCGCCCAGCTGGCGGCGACGCTCCCACCCTCGGACCTCACCCTCGGCGGGATGCTCAAGCACCTCGCGTTCGTCGAGCACTGGTGGTTCACCTGCGTCTTCCTCGGCCGGGAGTACTCCGAGCCGTGGGCGTCGGTCGACTGGAAGCACGACGCCGACTGGGACTGGCACAGCGCCGTCCACGACAGCCCCGCCCAGCTGCGCGCGATGCTGGACGCCGAGATCGCGGTCTCCGACGGCGTGGTCGCCGAGGTGCTGGCCCAGGGACGCGGCCTGGACACGCCGTCCGAGCGGGTGGGGCGCACCGGCGACCGGTTCAGCCTGCGGTGGATCATGGTGCACATGATCGAGGAGTACGCCCGCCACAACGGGCACGCCGACCTGCTGCGGCAGTCGGTCGACGGGAGCACCGGCGACTGATGATCCGCCCCGCCACCGCCGAGGACTGGCCGGCGATCTGGCCGTTCCTCCGCGACACCGTCGAGGCCGGCGAGACCTACGCCTATCCCCACGACCTCACCTCCGAGCAGGCACGCGACCTCTGGCTGGAGCGGCCGCCCGGCGCCACGGTCGTCCTCGAGGAGGACGGCGTCGTGCTCGGCACCGCCAAGATGGGGCCGAACCGGCCCGGCCGCGGCGACCACGTGGGCACGGCGTCGTTCCTGGTGGCGCCGCAGGCGCGCGGGCGCGGCGTGGGCCGCGCGCTCGGCGAGCACGTCGTGGCCTGGCACCGCGAGCAGGGCTACCGCGGCATCCAGTTCAACGCGGTCGTCGAGACCAACACGGCCGCGGTCCGGCTGTGGGAGTCACTCGGCTTCGTCGTCGTCGGCACCGTGCCCGGCGCCTTCCGCTCGCGGGCCCACGGCTTCGTGGGGCTGCACGTGATGCACCTGCCGCTCTAGCCCTCGACCTCGCCCTCCGCCTCGGGGTCGGCGTCCGGGTCGGCGAACCCCGGCAGCATCTCGGTGAGGATCGCCCGGAACGGCGCCTCGGTGCCGAGCTGGCTCAGCACGCCGATCCCGCCCAGCCAGGTGCGGTGGATCATCAGGTACGCCGGGGGCAGGTTGAGCCGGGTCGCGACGGCGAACCCCGGGTCGCGGGGGTTGTTGATCCGCTGGAACTGGGTCTGCATCCACTCGCGGGAGAACCGGAAGCGCTCGACCAGGGTCGGCTCGACGAACGGTGCGAAGTAGTCGACGAGCAGCTCGGGGTCGACCTGGATCCGGTCCTTGATGAACCCCTCCTCGCGGAACCCCGCGAGCAGGGCGTCGCGGTCCTTGAGCCCGGCGATCCGGATCAGCCGGCCCATCGCCTCGGGCAGCCCCTCGTCGCCCAGCCGGGCGACCGCGCCGTAGTCGAGGACGCCGAGCCGGCCGGGCCCGCCGTCCGGCGCGGGCAGGATGCGGTAGTTGCCGGGGTGCGGGTCGGCGTGCAGCATGCCGGTGCGCGCCGGGCCGGAGAAGAGGAAGCGCGCGAACAGCTCGCCGTACCGGTCCCGCTCCTCCTGGGTGCCGTCGCTGATCACCTGCGCCAACGACGCGGGGCTCTCCAGCCACTCGGTGATCAGCACCGTCTCGCCGACCGCGACCACGCGCGGGACCACGATCTCGGGGTCGTCGGCGTACGCCTCGGCGAACGCCGTCTGCGCCTCGGCCTCGAGCCGGTAGTCGAGCTCGTCGGCGGCGCGGGCCTGCAGCTCCTCGATGAGGGGCTTGATCTCGATGCCCGGCACCAGCTGGCCGACGGTGCGGCCGAGCCGGGCCAGCTGCTTGAGGTCGGCGAGCAGCGCCTCGCCGGCCCCGGGGTACTGCACCTTCACGGCGACCTCGCGGCCGTCGTGCCAGCGGCCCTTGTGGACCTGGCCGATCGAGGCGGCCGCGGTCGGGCCGCCGTCCAGCCAGACCAGCTGCTGCTTCCAGTCCGGTCCGAGGTCGCGGGCCAGGGCCTCGCGGACCGTCTGGGTCGGCATCGGGGGAGCGGAGTCCTGCAGGCGGGTGAGCTGCTCGCGGTACGGCGCCGCGAGCTCCTCGGGCAGCGCTGACTCCAGGACGGAGAGCGCCTGGCCGAACTTCATCGCGCCGCCCTTGAGCTCGCCGAGCGTGCGGAACAGCTGGTCGGCGGTGCGCTGCTGGATCTCCGTCGCCACCGCCTCGGCAGGCCGGCCACCGAGCCGCTTGCCGAGGCCGAGCGCGTTGCGGCCGGCGTACCCCAGCGGGAGGGCGGCCAGGCGGGCGGTCCTGGCCACGGCCTTGCGGGGGAGGTCCGTCATGACTCCATCATGACGGTCGGCCCAACCCGCCGCCCGGCACGCGCGCGGGCCGGCGGGTCGGCGTCGGCGAGGGTCAGGACCCGGGCAGCAGGCGCTGCACGATCCCCTGGCGCTGCGCGACGGCGCGCTGCTGCTCGCCCGCGAAGGAGCTGACCACGACGAGGGTGCCGGTCAGTGCCGGGACCACCCACTGCAGGACGGCGAGCCGCTTCTGCGCCTGGGCGACCCCGGTGGGGGTCTGGTCCGCCGGCTGCGTGCCGGACTCGACGGGCACGTGGGTGTGCTGCGCGACCCGGTTGCCCAGCGCCCGCGAGTACGCCGTGGCCCCGAGGGCGGCGGCGGTCAGGGCGGTCTTGGCGACGACCATGGAGCCGACCCCCTGCTGGGCGGCGACGCGGTCCTTGTTGCCGGCCAGCTGGCCGAGGCTGCCGACCAGGTGGGCGCCGATGGCGGCGGCGTTGACCGGCGTCCAGCGGTCCCAGCCGACGTTGGCGACCGCGCCCTTGTTGCCGGCGAGGTCGGCCTCGCCGGCGGCGGCGTTGAGGGCCACGGCGTTCGCGAGGGTGCCGCCGAACCAGGCGGAGAGGCCGAGGTCGTGCAGGGCGCGTGAGGTGGTGTTGAGCGTCATGGGGTGTCCCGGGGTGTCGGAGGCAGGAGGGCTGCGGGGTACCCCTGCGGGCCGAGCGCAATCCCGCGCACGCGCCCGCCGTCCGGCCTCAGCGCTCCGGCGGGTACGCCGAGTACGGCCCCGGCGGCTGCGCGGCGGCGCTCCCCTCCGACGGCATCAGCAGCCACAGCACGGGGTAGATCACCAGCTGGGTGCCGGGGATGAACAGCAGCAGCAGGAAGAGCAGCCGCACGGTCCACGGGGTCAGACCGAAGCGGCGCGCGACGCCGGCGCAGACTCCGGCGACGACCCGGTCGTGGCGGGGGCGGACGAGGCCCTGACGGGCCAGGCTCTGGCGGATGTCGGTCATGCGGTGGTCCTCCGGATCGCTGCGCCGGGGCCTCTCCCCGGCGTACCTCCAGCGTGCCCGTCTCCGGGCCGCCACCCAATCCGGATCCGCCCCGGTCCGACCCTGAGGTCCGCCCCGGGGTGGCTCGTCAGTCGTCCTCGGCCTCGGCGGGCGTCCAGCCGTCGGGCAGGACCAGGTCCTCGCGGGCGCAGTCCTGCTCGACGTCCGGCACCCCGCGGCGGACGACTTGGCGCTCGACGAGCACCCAGCCCTCCTGGTCGCAGTTGTCGGGCATCGGGCGGTTGCCGAACGGGTCCCAGACGACGTCCTCGGGGAGCGTGGTCCCCTCCCGCACGCAGCCGGCCGTCCTCGCCCGGTCGCTGGTCGCGATGACGGGGGCCTCACCCTCGGCGCAGACCCACTCGTCGCCCAGCGGGTTGACGACGTACAGCAGCGCGTAGGCGCCCCCGACGAGCAGGCCGCACCCGAGGGCGATCGCGGCGCCCGCGACCAGGACCACGCGCAGCACCGGGTGCCGGTGGACCGGCTCGGGGGTCCCCTGGGGTCCGGAGACGGGGTACGGCGGCAGCGGGTCGGTCATGCCGTCCAGCCTGGCCGGGCGCGCGCCGCGGCACCTGAGGTCGCGTACTCATCCGGGTCGGGACGTCGTGTCGCGAGGGCGTCGTACGCCGGGTCTCCGTAGCATCCCGCGGCATGACGGCACCCACGCCCTACCTCCAGCTCCCCGGCACCGCCCGCGAGGCCCTGACCGCCTACGCGCGGATCTTCGGGGGCGAGGCGCAGCTGCACTCGTTCGGCGAGTTCGGCCGCGACGACGGCCCGGCGGACGCGATCGCGCACGGCTACCTGGTCGACGGCCCGGTCGACCTCTTCGCGGCCGACGTGGCCGAGGGCGAGGTGCCGTTCCGCAGTGAGGGGCTGCTGCTGTCGCTGCTCGGCGCGGCCCCGAAGGAGACGCTGCGGGCCTGGTTCGCGGGGCTCGCCTACGGCGGGCGGGTCCTCGACGACCTCCAGCTGCGGCCCTGGGGCGCGTGGGACGGCCAGGTCGTCGACCGGTTCGGCGTGCCGTGGCTGATCGGCTTCGAGGTCGACGAGTCCGCCTGACGCCGGCTCAGCCAGGTCGGGCCCCGACCGGGTGATCTCCACCCGCTCCACCCGCAAAACGCCGAGTCGGCGCTTGTGTCCGGGTTATCCACCGGACACAAGCGCCGACTCGGCGATGTGATCCCGGCAGTCACCGCACCGGACCGTGCCGACAGGGGTTACCCGCTCACGCCGTTCCAGCGGGACTGGGTGGTCGGACATGCACCAGCGCTCCGTGCGGGTGGAGCGCACGCTCGGGGGTTGTGCATGTTTGGCTGCGGCTGAGAAGGAACGGTCAGGGGAGCTGAGGCTGCGACCCGAACTTGCGCACCTCCTGGGGCCAGCCGCACCCCTCCGCGAGCCGGCCCGCCCACATCTTCGCGGCCTCGTCGTCGGCCACGTCCACCACGGCGAACCCGCCGAGGAACTCCTTGGTCTCGACGTACGGCCCGTCGGTGACGAGCGCCGTGCCGCCGGTCGGCTCGGCGCTGTAGACCGGGCTGCCCTCCTCGAGGCCACCGGCGAACACGTACACGCCGGCCGCCTTCATCTCGTCGACGACCGCCAAGGCAAGCGGTCCGCGGCTGCGGAACCACTCCTCGGTGTGGTCCCCGACCCACTGCTGGTTGAAGTAGAGGAGGTACTCGGCCATGTCTGCTCCCTCGCGCGGGCGGACCCGGTGTCCGCCTCACCCACGCTACGAACGGCGCGGGCCGGATACGACACCCGAGCGCGGTGAGGCGGCCGCGAAGGGCGGCGACTCAGGCGGTCTCGGGGAACTTCACGCCGGTGTTGGAGTGGCAGCGGTAGCCGAAGGGGTTCTTGGCGAGGTACTGCTGGTGCTGGTCCTCGGCGTAGTAGTACGTCGGGGCCTCGCGGACCTCGGTGGTGATCTCGCCGAGGCGCTGGCGGCGCAGCTCGTCGCCGTACACCTGGGTCAGCTCGCGCGCGGTCTGCTCCTGCTCGGGCGTGGTCCAGTAGATCGCGGAGCGGTACTGGGTGCCGACGTCGTTGCCCTGGCGCATGCCCTGGGTCGGGTCGTGCACCTCGAAGAACGTCTTGACCAGGTCGGCGTAGGAGATCACGGCGGGGTCGAAGACGATGCGCACGGCCTCGGTGTGGTTGGTGCGGCCGCTGCAGACCTCCTCGTACGACGGGTTCGGCGTCGTGCCGCCGGCGTACCCGACCGACGTCGACCAGACGCCCGGCTTCTGCCAGTAGATCTCCTCGGCGCCCCAGAAGCAGCCGAGGCCGAAGATCGCGACCTCGTGGCCCGGGGGAGCCTCGTCGGTGACCACGGGTGCGTCGAGGACCAGGTGCCGCTCGGCGAGGTGCCAGGGGCGCTCGGTGCGGCCGGGCAGCGCCTGGTCGGGGGCGATCAGCTCGGACTTGCGGGTGAAGAAGGACATGCGGGCTCCTCTGCTGGACGGGCACAGTGTGCAACACCGGGGGTGGCCGGATCGTTCCCCGGGGAGCGCTAGCCTCGGTCGGATGAGCGAGCAGCAGCAGGGCAGCCAGGAGTCGACCAAGGGCCAGGGCTTCGAGACCCGGGCCATCCACGCCGGCTACGAGCCCGACCCGACGACGGGCGCGGTGATCCCGCCGATCTTCGCGACCTCGACGTACAAGCAGGACGGCGTGGGCGGGCTGCGCGGCGGCTACGAGTACAGCCGCTCGGGCAACCCCACCCGCACCGCGCTCGAGGGCAACCTCGCCGCGCTGGAGGAGGGGGAACGGGCGTTCGCGTTCGCCTCCGGCCTGGCCGCCGAGGACACGCTGATCCGCGCGCTCTGCCGCCCCGGCGACCACGTGGTCCTCCCCGACGACGCGTACGGCGGGACCTACCGCCTCTTCGACAAGGTCGCGCAGGTCTGGGGCCTGGCGCACAGCCCGGCCCCGGTCTCGGACGTCGACCGGGTCGCCGCGGCGGTCCGTCCCGGCGAGACGAAGCTGGTCTGGGTCGAGACGCCCACCAACCCGCTGCTCAACATCGGCGACATCGAGGCGCTGGCCGCGGTCGCGCACGACGCCGGCGCGCTGCTGGTCGTCGACAACACCTTCGCCTCGCCGTACCTCCAGCAGCCGCTGACCCTCGGCGCCGACGTCGTGGTCCACTCCACGACCAAGTACGTCGGGGGGCACTCCGACGTCGTCGGGGGAGCGCTCGTGGTCCGCGACCTCCAGCTCGCCGAGAAGCTCACCTTCCACCAGAACGCGATGGGCGCGGTCGCCGGCCCGTTCGACTCGTGGCTGACCCTGCGCGGCATCCGCACCCTCGCGCTGCGGATGGAGCGGCACTGCGACAACGCGGAGAAGGTGGTCGCCTTCCTCGCCGCCCACCCCGCGGTCGAGGAGGTCATCTACCCGGGACTCGAGAGCCACCCCGGCCACGAGGTCGCCCAGCGCCAGATGCTCCGGTACGGCGGGATGGTGTCCTTCCGGGTCCGCGGCGGCGAGGAGCGCGCGCTGGCCGTGTGCGAGCGCACCGAGCTGTTCACGCTGGGGGAGTCCCTCGGGGGCGTCGAGTCGCTCATCGAGCACCCCGGCCGGATGACGCACGCCAGCGTCGCCGGCACCGACCTCGAGGTGCCGGCCGACCTGGTCCGGCTGAGCGTCGGCATCGAGACCGCCGACGACCTCCTCGGCGACCTCGACCGCGCCCTGGGCTGAGCGCGGGGGGCGGCTGGATAGCCTGTGCCGGTGAACGACGAGGGCGATGCCACCACCCCGATCAGCGGGTCCGTCGAGCAGCGCCGCCGGCTCCGGCTGCCGATGCCCCGGACGGCGAGCGACGACGCCGAGCGGCTCGCCCAGCGGCTCGCCCACCAGTGGGCCCAGCTGCGCGAGGAGCGCCGGGCGATGGAGCAGCCGACCCCGATCGTCGGCGGCGCGTCGAACTTCAGCCGGGCCCAGGTGCCGTGGGGGCTCGACCTCGCCGCCGCGTGGTCCTGGCGGCTGATCGTGATCGTCGCCGCCGCTGCGCTGGTGTTCCTGGCGGTCGGGCACCTCTCGGTCGTCGTGCTGCCGATCGCGATCGCGCTGCTCATCTCCGCCCTCGCGGTCCCGATCGTCGACGGCTTCCAGCGCATCGGGCTGCCCCGCGGCCTGGGGTCGCTCCTCGTCGTGGTCGGCGGGATCGGGCTGGTGGCCGCGCTGCTGACCTTCGTCACCCAGCAGGTCGCCAGCGGCGCGACCGACCTCGCCGACTCCACGGTCCGGGGCCTCGACCAGATCCGCGCGTGGCTCAAGGACGGCCCGCTCAACGCGAGCGAGTCCCAGATCAACGACTACATCGCCAGCGCGCAGAACGCGATCACCCAGGGTGCCGCCGAGGGCGGCGCCGTCTCCCAGGTCACCGAGGTCAGCTCCGCCGTCGGCCACGTCTTCGCGGGCTTCTTCATCGTGCTGTTCTCGGTCTACTTCTTCCTCGCCGACGGCCGGCGCATCTGGTCCTGGGTGGTCCGGCTCGCGCCGCGCGCGGCCCGCGAGCGGGTGGACAGCTCGGGCCGGGTCGCCTGGGTCTCGCTGACGCAGTTCGTGCGGGCGACCGTGCTCGTCGCCGCCGTGGACGCCATCGGCATCGCCATCGGCGCCTGGGTGCTCGGCGTCCCGTTCGTGCTCGCGATCGCGGTGCTGGTCTTCCTCGGCGCGTTCGTGCCGATGATCGGCGCGACCCTCGCCGGCATCGTCGCGGTGCTCGTCGCGCTCGTCGACCAGGGACCGATCACGGCGCTGCTGATGCTCGCCGTCATCATCGTGGTCCAGCAGATCGAGGGCCACGTCCTGCAGCCGTTCCTGCTCGGCCGGTGGGTCTCGCTGCACCCGCTCGGGGTCATCCTCGCGATCGCGGTCGGCGTCATCGTCGGCGGCATCGCCGGCGCGCTCGTCGCCGTCCCGATGGCGGCCGCGATCAACGCGGTGGTGCAGCACCTCGCGGCGTACACCGAGATCGGCGACGACCCCGTCGAGGAGCTCGCCGAGGACTACGAGGAGACCGGCTCCGAGCTCGAGGTGCCGCAGCCCGAGGAGCAGCGGTGACCGAGGTCCCGCCCGATCCTCCCGTGCCCCCCGCGCCGACCGTGACGCTGGCCGACATCGTCGCGGCCCGCGAGGTGCTCGACGGCGTGGCGATCGCGACCCCCATGGAGGAGTCGCGGTGGCTCTCGGCGCTCGCCGGCGGCCCGGTGCGTCTCAAGTGCGAGAACCTCCAGCGCACCGGGTCGTTCAAGGCACGCGGCGCCTACGTCCGGATCTCGCGGCTCAGCGCCGAGGAGCGCGCCCACGGGGTGGTCGCGGCGTCCGCCGGCAACCACGCCCAGGGCGTCGCGCTGGCGGCCCAGCTGCTGGGCATCAAGGCGACCGTCTTCATGCCCGAGGGGGCGCCGATCCCCAAGGAGCGGGCGACCCGGGCGTACGGCGCCGACGTGGTCTTCCACGGCCGCTACCTGGAGGACGCGATGGTCGCGGCCCGGGCGTTCGCCGCGGAGACCGGCGCCGTGTTCATCCACCCCTTCGACCACGCCGACGTGGTCGCGGGCCAGGGCACGGCGGGCCTGGAGATCCTCGAGCAGGCGCCGGAGGCCCGGACCGTGCTGGTGCCGACCGGGGGCGGCGGGCTGCTGGCCGGCATCGCGATCGCGGTCAAGGCGCTGCGCCCCGACGTCCGCGTCGTCGGGGTGCAGGCGGCCGGCGCCGCGGCGTACCCCGGCTCGCTGACCAGCGGCCGACCGGTCGCGCTGGAGTCGATGCTGACGATGGCCGACGGCATCGCGGTCGGGCTGCCCGGCGAGATCACCTTCGCCGCCGTGCGCGACCACGTCGACGAGATCGTCACCGTCAGCGAGGACGCGCTCTCCCGCGCCCTGCTCGCGCTCGTCGAGCGCGCCAAGATGGTCGTGGAGCCCGCCGGCGCCGCCGCGGTCGCGGCGATGCTCGACGACCCGGGCCGGTTCGCCACGCCGGCGGTCGCCGTGCTCTCGGGCGGCAACATCGACCCCCTGCTGCTCGGCAAGGTGATCCGGCACGGCATGGCCGCCGCCGGGCGCTACCTCAACCTGCACGTCACCGTGCCCGACGTGCCCGGCGGGCTCGCCCGGCTGCTCGGCGACGTCAGCGCGGAGGGCGCGAACGTGCTCGAGGTCGTCCACGAGCGGATCTCGCCCTCGCTGCGCCTCGACGAGGTCGAGGTGCACCTCCAGCTCGAGACGCGCGGCGCCCCGCACGCCGAGCGGGTGCTGGCCCGCCTCCGCGAGCGGGGCTACCGGATCCTGGAGTAGCGCGGCCGGGTGGCCTCAGCCGGTGTAGGGGACCGCGTCGACGATGACGACCTCGAGCTGCTTGCCGTTGGGCGCCTCGTAGGAGACGGTCTCGCCGCGGGCGTGGCCGTTGATCGCCGAGCCGAGCGGGGACTGCGGCGAGTAGACCGTCAGGCCCTCGGGCTCGATCTCGCGGGCGCCGAGCAGGAAGGTCTCGACCTCGTCCTCGTCGTCGCCGACGAAGCGGTAGGTCACGACCATGCCGGGCTCGACGACGCCGTCGTTCGGCGGCGTCTCGCCGACCTCGGCGCGCCGCAGCATGTCCTCGAGCTGGCGGATCCGGCCCTCGACCTTGCCCTGCTCCTCGCGCGCCGCGTGGTAGCCGCCGTTCTCCTTCAGGTCGCCCTCGTCGCGGGCCGCGCTGATCCGCGCGATGACCTCCTGGCGGATCGGACCCTTGAGGTCGGCGAGCTCCTGGGTGAGCTTGTCGAAGGCGTCCTGGGTGAGCCAGATCGTGCCCTGCTCGGTCGACTGCGTCATGGCGGTACTCCTGTGCACTACGTGTTCGGCGGGTACGACGGGGGAGTCCCGTCAGGTCGTCGGTCCGACAGCGGGTGGCCGTCCGGCTGGCTCGTGGTCGCGTCTCAGGGACGCATGACCATCACTCGGACGGCCCGGTAGGGCTGTCGGAATCGTCCACTCTAGCAACCCGGGGGCGCGGAAGCAGATTCCTCCGTGACCCGCACCACATCGTGTCGGAGCGCCGGGCGTGGGTCAGCGCGGGCGGGGCTGTCCCTCGGCGGTGCAGCCGACGAGCTCCACCGACGTCGCGAGGCGCTCGGTGCGCACCGTCTGCTCCAGGCGTCGGCCGTCCTCGGGGACGGGCGAGAAGGACCGCTCGCCGACGACGGTGTGGTCCTCGGCGAACGCCCGCAGCAGGCACTCGACGTCGGTGGCGTCGTCGCTGAGGCGGACCTCGACGAGCGCGGTCGCGGTGTGCTGGCCGGTGACGTCGAAGGACACCATCTCGGAGTCCACCGGCGGCTTCGCGTGCGACAGCGTGGCCCAGGCGAGCCAGACCAGCGCGACGGCGGCGACGACGCCGGTCACGGCGTACCGCACCAGGCGCCCGCCGCGGGCGGGGGCGCCGTACCGGTTCGCGAGGT
The DNA here is from genome assembly GCF_014127485.1 of Nocardioides dongkuii. NCBI lineage: Bacteria > Bacillati > Actinomycetota > Actinomycetes > Propionibacteriales > Nocardioidaceae > Nocardioides > Nocardioides dongkuii. The sequence goes on from NZ_CP059903.1 coordinate 1,080,388, forward strand.
CCTGCGAGGTCACCGTCCCATGGTCGCACCTACGATGACGGGCATGTCGCAGCACCCCCGGTCGGGCCTCCGGCTCATGCATGTCCACGCCCACCCCGACGACGAGTCGAGCAAGGGCGCCGCCTCCACCGCGAAGTACGTCGCCGAGGGCGTCGACGTCCACGTCGTCACCTGCACCGGCGGCGAGCGCGGGTCGATCCTCAACCCCAAGATGGAACGCCCCGACATCCTGGAGAACATCACCGAGATCCGCCGCCAGGAGATGGAGCGCGCCCGCGACATCCTCGGGGTCAAGCAGGACTGGCTCGGCTTCGTCGACTCCGGCTGGCCCGAGGGCGACCCGAAGCCGCCGCTGCCCGAGGGCTGCTTCGCGCTGGTGCCGCTCGAGGAGGCCGCGGCGCCGCTCGTCCGGCTGATCCGCGAGTTCCGCCCGCACGTGGTGACGACGTACGACGAGCGCGGCGGGTACCCGCACCCCGACCACGTGAAGTGCCACGAGATCAGCGTCGAGGCCTTCCGCGCGGCCGGCGACCCGGAGCGCTACCCCGAGCTCGGCGAGCCGTGGCAGCCGCTGAAGCTCTACTACCACCACTCCTTCAACCGCGAGCGGATGCAGCGGCTGCACGACGCGATGCTCGCGCACGGCCTGGAGTCCCCGTGGGCCGAGCGGTTGGCGGAGTGGGAGCCCGAGCCCGAGTGGGACGCGCGGGTGACCACCAAGGTGCCGTGCGCCGACTACTTCGGCGTGCGCGACCAGGCGCTGCTCGCGCACGCGACCCAGATCGACCCGGACGGCTTCTGGTTCGCCATCCCGCGGGAGATCCAGGAGGACGTATGGCCCACCGAGGACTTCGAGCTCGTCGTGAGCCACGTCCCTTCCACGCTGCCGGAGGACGACCTGTTCGCCGGCATCACCGACCCCGCTTGAGAGACTGGACCGCATGCAGCTGCTCGCCCTGACTACCGAGCTGACCGGGCTCGCCATCCAGCACGTCGGCGTCCTCGCCGCCGACCAGGCGCCCGAGCCCGAGGACGTGAAGGCCGGCTGGACCGCGTTCGTGGGCTTCCTGCTGCTGATCGCCGCGCTCGCCCTGCTGGGCTGGTCGCTGACCAAGCAGCTGCGGCGCACCGAGGCCAACCGCAAGGCCGGCGTCTTCGGCCCGGTCGACGACGAGGTCGACCGCCGAGCCGACCACCACGCCGACGACGACGTGCCCCCGCCCTCCGGGCAGGCCTGACCGACCCCGCAGGCGCCGGCTAGGGGGCCGCGTCCTCCTGCTCGGCGACCCGGCGGCGTACCTCGTCCATGTCCAGGCCGCGGAGACCGCTGATCAGCTGCTCGAGCGCGGGCGCGGGCAGTGCCCCGGCCTGGGCGAAGACGAGCACGCCCTCGCGGAACGCCATCAGCGTCGGGATCGACTGGATCCCGGCGGCGGCCGAGAGCTCCTGCTGGGCCTCGGTGTCGATGGAGCCGAACACGATGTCGGGGTGCGCCTCGGACGCCGCCTCGTACGTCGGGGCGAACTGCCGGCACGGTCCGCACCAGCCCGCCCAGAAGTCGACGAGCAGGATGTCGTCGTCCGCGACGTGCGCGGCGAAGTTCTCGGAGGTGAGCTCGATCGTGGCCATGCGCCCACGGTACGGCGGCGGCCGCCGCCGCACGAGGGGCGGCGTGCGAGGCTGCCGCCCGTGACCACCGCACGCACGGTCCCCGTGACCACCGAGCTCGACGGCGACGAGCTCGACGCCGAGGACGCCTGGCACCTCGCCCGCCGGCACGGCCTGCGCCGGGTCGCGGTCGACGCCTTCGTGCGGTTCCGGTACGGCGACGGGTTCACGAACTCGCGGGCGCTCGCGCTCCAGGCGTGCCTGGCGCTGGTGCCGTTCCTGCTGGCGCTCACCGGGCTGGCCGCGGACATCGACGGCGAGAAGGTCGCGACGGTCGTCGCGGTCACCGTCGACGGGATCTCGCCGGGGGAGGGGGACGGCGACGCGCTCGCCTCGGCGGTCGGCGGGTCCGAGTCGAGCGAGGACGCCGGCGAGCTGGCCCTGACGCTGGGGCTGCTGCTCTCCGTCGCCTCGATGACCACCGCCATGGCGCAGGTCGAGCGCGGTGCCAACCGGATCTACGGCATCCGGCGCGACCGGCCCGCGCTGCGCAAGTACGGCCGGGCGGCGGTGCTCACCGGGCTGCTCGCGGTGCCGGTCGGGCTCGGCTTCCTGCTCCTGGTCGGCGGCGGGGCGTTCGCCGACGGGATGACCGAGGCCTACGGCTGGTCCGACGGCACCCGGCGCACCTGGAACGTGCTGCGCTGGCCGGTCGGCGCGGCGCTCCTGGTGCTCGCCATCGCGGTGCTGCTCGACCACGCCCCGCGCCGCCGGCAGCCGGCGCTGAGCTGGCTCGCGCTCGGCGGGGTGGTCGCGGTGGTGCTGAGCATGCTCGCCACCGCCGGCCTCGCGGCGTACGTCGGGCTCAGCGGGTCCTTCGGCAGCACCTACGGGCCGCTCGCCGGCATGGTCGCGCTGCTGCTGTGGGCGCTGCTCGCCGCGATCTCGTTCTTCTACGGCGTCGCCGTGTGCGCCCAGCTGGAGGCGCTGCGGGCGGGCCAGCGCGAGCCGGCGTACGACGACCCGGGGCGCCCGCACGGGCGGGTCGTGGACTGACCCGGCAGCACGGAAGCCGTCAGCGCAGGGCGTACGTCGCGACGGAGACGCCGACGTAGTGCGCGGCGAACGCGAGGATCGTGAAGGTGTGGAAGACCTCGTGGAAGCCGAACCACTGCGGCCACGGGTCGGGGCGCTTGAAGCCGTAGACCACGCCGCCGAGGGTGTAGAGCGCCCCCCCGACCACGATCATCACGAACGCGGTGATGCCGGCCGTGCCGCCCAGCTCCTCGGCGCCGCGCAGGAACCCGGGCAGGAAGAAGACCGCCGCCCAGCCCATCGCGATGTAGATCGGCGTGTAGAGCCAGCGCGGGGCGTCGGTCCAGAAGATCCGGAACAGCACGCCCAGGATCGCGCCGGTCCAGACGACCGTCAGCAGCACGGTGCGCTGGGTGCCCTCCAGCAGGATCAGGCTGAAGGGTGTGTAGGAGCCGGCGATCAGCACGAAGATGTTGGAGTGGTCGAAGCGCCGCAGGAACGCCCATGTCCGGGGCGACCAGGTGCCCGTGTGGTAGATCGCGGAGACCGTGAAGAGCAGGAGCGCCGAGAGGGTGAACACCGTCGACCCGATCCGGGTGAGGGTGTCGGGCGACAGGGCGATCAGCACGATCCCGCCGGCGAGGGTCAGCGGCACGACCCCCAGGTGCAGCCATCCGCGCAGCTTGGGCTTGAGGTCCTCGAACGTCTCGTGGAAGGAGTCGCCGAGGTGCTCGATCCCTGCGCGCACGTCGTCCATCCCGCGGTTCATGGTGGCAAAGTTACCGGCGGGTGCGTCGGCAGGACCCATCGAGGAAACGCAAAGAGACGAAGGCCACGCGCCGAGCGGCCCCGGTACCCTGGAGACGTGGCGGACTGGAAGCGCGGGCTCAGGCGGGTGCTCTACCCGGCGTACGAGGCCCGGGTCCTCCGCCGGATGCCCGACAACCTCCCCAAGCACGTCGGCGTGATGCTCGACGGCAACCGTCGCTGGGCCCGGGCCGTCGGTCGCGACAGCGCCCATGGCCACCGCGCCGGCGCCGCGAACATCGAGCCGCTGCTCGGCTGGTGCGACGAGGTCGGCATCGAGGTGGTCACGCTGTGGCTGCTCTCGACCGACAACCTCAACCGCTCCGAGGCCGAGCTGGCGCCGCTCCTCGAGATCATCGAGGAGGCGGTGGCCTCGCTGGCCGACGCCCGCCGCTGGCGGCTGCACCCCGTGGGCGCGCTCGACCTGCTGCCGGCCTCGACCGCGCAGCGGCTCAAGGAGGCCGAGGACGCCACCCGCGACGTCGACGGGCTGCTGGTGAACATCGCCGTCGGGTACGGCGGCCGCCAGGAGATCGCGGACGCCGTCCGCTCGCTCATCCTCGAGCACGCCGCCCGGGGCACCCCGGTGGAGGAGATTGCCGCGGGCGTGAGCGTCGAGTCGATCGCCGAGCACCTCTACACCAAGGGCCAGCCCGACCCCGACCTGGTGATCCGCACCTCGGGGGAGCAGCGCCTCGGCGGGTTCCTGCTGTGGCAGAGCGCGACCTCGGAGTTCTACTTCTGCGAGGCCTACTGGCCCGACTTCCGCCGGGTCGACTTCCTGCGCGCGATCCGGGCCTACGCCCAGCGCGAGCGCCGGCACGGCGCCTGACGTTCACCCCCCGCTTTCGGGCGTGTTGCTGCCGCGGCGCCGCGGATCGGCGTACGTTCCGAGGCAACGGCGAGTGGGGAAGCTCGCCGCATCGGGAGGCCCGATCGTGAGCATTCACGACTGCACCGCACGGCAGGCTGATCCCTGCCGCGCGCGAGGAGGCAGGCACTCCTGTCTTCGGGCGTCATCCCGGTCCGCCAGCACGAGCTAGGACCGGGGCGAGGAGTGCGCGCGCCGGCCCGTGAGGGGTGAACCGTGCCGACGCAGGCCACCACGACCCAACGCTCCGCCTCCACCGCCCGCACCACAGCGCGCACCTACGTGCTCGACACCAGCGTGCTGCTCGCCGATCCCGGCGCGCTCAAGCGCTTCGCCGAGCACGAGGTGGTGCTGCCCGTCGTCGTCATCACCGAGCTGGAGGGGAAGCGGCACCACCCCGAGCTCGGGTTCTTCGCGCGGACCGCGCTCCGGATGCTCGACGAGCTGCGGATCACCCACGGCCGGCTCGACGAGCCGGTCCCCGTCGGCGAGGAGGGCGGCTCGGTCCGGGTCGAGCTCAACCACACCGACCCCGGCTCGCTGCCCTCCGGCTTCCGGCTCGGCGACAACGACACCCGGATCCTCGCGGTCGCCAAGAACCTCGCCGACGAGGGCGCCGACGTCACGCTCGTCTCCAAGGACCTGCCGATGCGGATCAAGGCCTCCGCGGTCGGGCTGGACGCCGAGGAGTACCGCGGCGAGGCGATCAGCGAGTCCGACACCGGCTACTCCGGCATGGCCGAGGTCGAGGTGGCCGCGAGCGACCTCGACGAGCTGTACGACGACGGCGTGCTCGACCTCGCCGACGCCCGCGACCTGCCCTGCCACCAGGGCCTGGTGCTGCTCTCCGACCGCGGGACGGCGCTCGGCCGGGTCGGCCCGGACAAGCAGGTCCACCTGGTCCGCGGCGACCGCGAGGCCTTCGGGATCCACGGCCGGTCCGCCGAGCAGCGGATCGCGCTGGAGATGCTGCTCGACCCCGAGGTCGGGATCGTCTCCCTCGGCGGCCGCGCCGGCACCGGCAAGTCGGCGATGGCGCTCTGCGCGGGGCTCGAGGCGGTCCTGGAGCGCCGCCAGCACAAGAAGGTGGTCGTGTTCCGGCCGCTGTTCGCGGTCGGCGGCCAGGAGCTCGGCTACCTGCCCGGGTCGGAGTCGGAGAAGATGTCGCCCTGGGGCCAGGCGGTCTTCGACACCCTCGGGTCGATCACCTCGCGCGAGGTGATCGAGGAGATCCTGGACCGCGGGATGCTCGAGGTGCTGCCGCTCACGCACATCCGCGGGCGCTCGCTCCACGACGCGTTCGTGATCGTCGACGAGGCCCAGTCCCTCGAGCGCAACGTGCTGCTCACGGTGCTCTCCCGGATCGGGGCCAACTCCAAGGTCGTGCTGACCCACGACGTCGCCCAGCGCGACAACCTCCGGGTCGGGCGGCACGACGGCGTGGTCGCGGTGATCGAGAAGCTCAAGGGGCACCCGCTCTTCGCCCACGTCACCCTGACCCGCTCCGAGCGGTCGCCGATCGCCGCGCTGGTCACCGAGATGCTGGAGCACATGACCGTCTGAGGCTGGTGTGACGGAGGTGTCCCGTGGGGTGGGTGTGACCACGCGGGGCACCTCCGGACGTCTCCCTCGTCACCCTCGGTCCCCAGATCGGGGGTTCCGTTTGCAGGGGCCATGTGGCTCGGGCATGGTGGTCCGGTCCCACGTCGTCTACCCGTGAGTCTCTACCTGTGTCGAAGCCCGTCAAGCACGTTCCGAAGCACCGTCAGGCCCCCGACCGCACGATCTCGGTGGACGCCCCGAAGAAGGCGATCCGCACCACCGTCGTCCTCTCCTCGGCGGCCGTGGCCGCGACCGGCGCCACCGTCTCCGTCGGTGTGCTGTCCTCCGACTCGATCAGCGTCACCCCCGCCGCGGCCGACCTGGCGTCGGCGGTGTCCTCGACCGAGGCGCCCGCGGCGACCGAGGCGGAGGTCCCGGCGCGCCCCGAGACCATCTCGCGGTCCGACCGCCGGAAGTCGGCCGACCCGCTCAAGCGGGCCGCGCTCGACCAGCGCGGTGGCGGCGCGATGACGGCCACCGAGAGCCTGTCCGACGACGACCCGCGCGACATCGGCCGGGCCCTGCTCGGCGACTTCGGGTTCTCCGTGGACCAGTTCGGCTGCCTGGACTCCCTCTGGACGCGCGAGTCGAACTGGACCGTCGACGCCGACAACCCGACGTCCTCGGCGTACGGCATCCCGCAGGCGCTCCCCGGCGAGAAGATGGCCTCCGCCGGCGCCGACTGGGCCACCAACCCCGTCACCCAGATCCGCTGGGGCCTCGGCTACATCGCCGACGTCTACGGCTCGCCCTGCGGCGCCTGGGCGCACAGCGAGTCGCACGGCTGGTACTGACCCCACGAGTGCCGAGTCGGCGCTTGTGTCCGGGTACGGCGAACATTCACGCCGACTCGCGCGGACATTCACGCCGACTCGGCGTGAGTTGTCAGGCCGGGGTCAGGGTCAGGGTCAGGGGTGGGTCATCGACTCCACGTCGAGGGCCTCGTCGAGCTGCTGCTCGGTGAGCTCGCCGCGCTCGACGTACCCCAGCGCGATGACCGTCTCGCGGATGGTGGCGCCGTCGGCGAGCGCCTTCTTGGCGATCGTGGCGGCGTTCTCATAGCCGATGTGCTTGTTGAGCGGGGTGACGACCGACGGCGAGGACTCGGCGTACTGGCGCATCCGGCCGGCGTCGGCGGTGATGCCGTCGACGCAGCGCTCGGCGAGCACGCGCGAGGACGCCGCGAGCAGCCGCACCGACTCCAGCACGTTGCGCGCCATCACCGGCATGGCGACGTTGAGCTCGAAGCTGCCGCTGGCGCCGGCGGCCGTGACCGCGGCGTCGTTGCCGATGACCTGGAAGCACACCATCAGCGTCGCCTCCGGCAGGACCGGGTTGACCTTGCCGGGCATGATGCTCGACCCGGGCTGCAGGTCGGGGAGGTGGATCTCGGCGAGCCCGGTCGTGGGTCCCGAGGACATCCAGCGCAGGTCGTTGCAGATCTTGGTCAGCCCCACGGCGTACGTGCGCAGGACGCCGCTGAGCTCGACGAGGGAGTCGCGGGTGCCCTGTGCCTCGAAGTGGTTGCGCGCCTCGGTGAACGGCTGCCCGGTGAGCTCGCCGAGCACCTCGATCGCGCGGGCCGCGAAGCCGGGGGGCGTGTTGATGCCGGTGCCGACCGCGGTGCCGCCGAGCGGCAGCTCGCGGACCCGGGGGAGCACCGACGCGAGCCGCTCGGCGGCGTACCGCACGGTGGCGGCGTAGCCGGAGAGCTCCTGGCCCAGCATCACCGGGGTCGCGTCCATCAGGTGGGTCCGGCCCGACTTCACCAGGCCCGCGAACTCCTCGGCCTTCCGCTCCAGGCTGCTCCCGAGCACGTCGAGCGCGGGCAGCAGGTCGTCGACGACCGCGAGCGTGGCCGCGACGTGGATCGCGGTCGGGAAGGTGTCGTTGCTCGACTGGCTGGCGTTGACGTGGTCGTTGGGGTGCACGTCCGCGCCGGCGCGGGTGGCGAGGCTCGCGATCACCTCGTTGGTGTTCATGTTGGAGCTGGTGCCGGACCCGGTCTGGAAGACGTCGATCGGGAACTGCGCGTCGTGACGGCCTGCGGCGACCTCGGCGGCGGCGTCCCGGATCGCGGTCGCCCGCGCGTCGTCGAGCACGCCGAGCTCGTGGTTCGCGGTGGCCGCGGCCTGCTTGACGGTGCCGAGCGCCTGGATCAGGCGCGGCTCGATCGGCGTGCCGCTGATCGGGAAGTTCTCGACCGCGCGCTGGGTCTGCGCGCGCCACAGGGCGTCCTTCGGGACGAGGACCTCGCCCATGGAGTCGTGCTCGGTGCGGAACGGGGAGTCATCGGCAGGCTCGGTCACGCCCCAGACGGTACCCGTGCGACGTAGAGCCAGTAGTGCTCGTCCCGGTCCTGCAGCCGGACCGCCAGTGGCCGCGCCTCGGCGGCGCCGAAGACCGAGCGCAGCGTCTCCTCGAGCTCGGGAGCCTCGTCGGCGGACCACAGGACGAGCGCCCCGCCGGGACGCAGCACCGTCCGCGTCGCGGCCAGGAACGCCGGCTGGTAGAGCCGCGCGTTGAGGTCGTGGACGAGGTAGCCCGGGCCGTTGTCGACGTCGAGCAGCACCAGGTCGTACGACGCGGGGCGCGCCTCGGCCATCGCGACCGCGACGTCGGCCACCACGATCGCCGCGCGCTCGTCGGCGAGCAGCGCCGGGCCGTGCGGGACGGTGCCGTCGCGCAGCCAGCCGACCAGCGCCTCCTCGATCTCGACGACCGCGCACCGCTCCACGCGGCTGTCGGCGAGCACCTCGTGCAGCGTGAACCCCAGCCCCAGCCCGGCCGCCAGGACGGCCCGCGGGTCGGCCACCAGCTCGAGCGCGGCCGCGGCGAGCGCCTGCTCGGTGCTGGTCTCGAGGGTGTCCATCACGAAGACGCCGTTGGCGCGCAGCTCCAGCACGGCCGGGGCGCCCGGCTCCCGGCGCTCCCGCAGCACCAGCTCCCCGCGGGCGGACTCGGCGCGGGCCTTCTCGACGTGCTCCATGGGCCACACCCTGCCAAGCCGATACCCAGGTAGGGACCCCGACCCACTCCTCCAGCGGGGTGAGGGTTGGTCCCCGCCGCGGTGGATACCTGCAGACGTCCCATCCCGATCCAACGGAGGTACCGATGACAACCGACCAGTCCGCCCGTGACCGGGCACAGGACGCGGCCAGCACGGCTGCCGACGAGGGCAAGCACGTCGCCGGGACGGCCAAGCAGGAGGCCGGTGCGGTGGCCGCCGAGGCCGCCAACCAGGCCCGCAGCGTCCTCGCCGACGCCATGAGCCAGGTCACGGCGCAGTCCAAGGAGCAGAAGGACCGGCTCGCGGGGACGCTGCGCACGCTCGGCGACGACCTCGAGTCCATGGCGGGCAACGGCACGCCGGGGATGGCCACGGATCTCGCCCGCCAGGTCTCCGAGCGCGCTCGCGCATTCAGCTCCCAGCTGGAGAGCCGCGAGCCCGGCGAGCTGCTCGACGACGTACGCCGCTTCGCGCGTCAGCGCCCGGGCAGCTTCCTGCTCGGCGCGCTCGCGGCCGGTGTGGTCGTGGGTCGCCTGGCCCGGGGTGCCGCCGACGGCATCGCCGCCGCGCAGGCCGACGGACCGGTGACCCCGGCCGTGCCGCCCACGGGCGGCTCCCCGACCTCGACCCTGGGCGAGACCTACGTGCCGAGCCCCAGCACCGAGGCGGGCGCGCCGCACGGCCAGCCGACCTCGGGTGGCCCGGGCGCCATCCCGGCCGCGCCCACCATGCCGTCCCCGCCCCCGATGTCCACCCCGGAGGCCGGGTACGGCGAGCGCGGCGTGCTCGGCGACGAGGGACAGCGATGACCACGCAGCCCGGGAGTCACGGGAGCCACGCCGACCCAGGCCTGGACCCCGCCCAGCCCTCCGACCAGCGCTCGCTCGGCGAGATCGTCGGCGACATCACCACGGACCTCTCCACGCTGATCAAGCAGGAGATGGACCTGGCGAAGGTCGAGCTCAAGGAGGAGATGGCCAAGGCGGGCAAGGGGGCCGGGCTGCTCGGCGGTGCCGGGCTCTCCGCCTACATGGTGCTGCTGTTCTTGTCGTTCACGATCATCTTCGCGCTCGACCTGGTGCTGCCGCTTTGGGCGGCGGCGCTGATCGTCACCGTGCTGTGGGGCATCGGCGCGGCGGTCCTCGCCGTCACCGGTCGCACGGCACTCAAGGAGAGCAACCCGCAGTTGCCCCGCACGCAGCAGACACTCAAGGAGGACGCAGAATGGGCCAGAGCACAGAAGAGCTGAGCAGCGAGATCGCCGGCACCCGGGAGCGGATGGCGTCGGACCTCGACGCCCTGCAGGACCGGGTCAGCCCCAGCGCGATCATCGACCGCCGCAAGGAGGCCGCACGCAGCAGGGTCTCCGCGCTCCGCAGCAAGGTGATGGGCTCCGCCGACAGCGTGCGCAGCAGCGCCGCCTCGTCGGGCTCCGGCGCCGCCGGCAGCGTCCAGGGGATGGCCCAGGGCGTCGCCGACGGCGCGTCGGGTGCGCTCGGCAGCGCGCAGGACCGGGTCGAGGGCAGCCCCCTCGCCGCGGGCCTGGTCGCGTTCGGCGCGGGCGTCGTCCTCGCCGGCCTGATCCCGGCCACGGCCAAGGAGGCGCAGGTGGCGTCGTTCGTCGCCGACACCGCCCAGGAGAAGGGCGGACCGCTCCTCGACGAGGCGAAGTCCGTCGGCCAGGGTCTCACCGACGACCTCAAGGAGCGTGCCATGGGCGCGGCCCAGGAGGTCAAGGACACCGCGACCGAGTCGGCCGCGCGCGTCAAGGACGAGGGGCAGTCCGCCGCCGAGTCCGTGAAGTCGCAGGCGAAGCCGGGGAGCTGACCCCCCGGCATCACCCGCACCCAGGAGGGCTGGCTCAGTCGAAGATCTCGCTGAGCCAGCTCTCCTTGCGCTTCTTCTTGTAGGAGCCCTGCTGCTGCGGCGAGTAGGACTGCTCGTGGCGCCGCTGCTCCTCGTGGCGCGGCTGCTCGTAGCGGTCGTACGCCGGCGGCGGTGCCGCGGCGGCCGGCGGCGGGGCCTGGCCCAGGGACCGGTCGATGATCTTGTCGAGCTCGCCGCGGTCCAGCCACACCCCCCGGCAGGTGGGGCAGTAGTCGATCTCGATCCCGCTCCGCTCGCTCATCACCAGCGTGGTCTCGTCTGTGGGGCACCTCATGGTGTTCTCCTGTCCTCACCCGTCGAACGGACGAGTCGCCTGCGGGGTTCCGGGTACCTGCTCAGCATGACCGACAAGTCGAGCAGCCCGCAGGACAAGCAGGACGGCGGACAGGTCTCCGAGGTGGCGTCGATGGACCCCGCAGCCCGCGAGACCCCGATCTCCGACGACCAGGGGGTCGCCGGCAACCCGGAGTCGGGCAACGCCCTCGAGGACGGCGAGGACGCCGGCCCCAACGGCAAGCCGGCGGGCAACAAGGAGTCCAACCGCAGCTACTGAGCGGGACTGCTGGGCCGGACCGCTACTGGGCCGAGCGCACCCGCAGCCCGGTCACCGGCACGGTCACCGTGCCGGACGGGTCGGTGAAGAAGTCGTTGCCGCGGTCGTCGACGACGATGAACGCCGGGAAGTCCTCGACCTCGATCTTCCAGACCGCCTCCATCCCGAGCTCGGCGTACTCCAGGACCTCCTGGCTGCGGATGCAGTCCTGCGCCAGGCGCGCCGCAGGGCCGCCGATCGACCCCAGGTAGAAGCCGCCGTGCGCGGCGCAGGCGTCCGTGACGGCCTTCGAGCGGTTGCCCTTGGCGAGCATCACCATCGAGCCGCCCGCGGCCTGGAACTGCTCGACGTAGGAGTCCATCCGCCCCGCGGTCGTGGGCCCGAAGGAGCCGGACGCCATGCCGGCCGGCGTCTTGGCGGGCCCGGCGTAGTAGACCGGGTGGTCGCGCAGGTACGCCGGCATCTCCTCGCCGGCGTCGAGCCGCTCCTTGATCTTGGCGTGCGCGATGTCGCGGGCGACCACCAGCGGGCCGGTCAGTGAGAGCCGGGTCTTCACCGGGTGGCGGCGCAGCTCGGCGAGGATCTCGCTCATCGGCTGGTTGAGGTCGATCGGCACCACCTCGCCGCCGGCGATGTCCTCGGCGACGCCGGCGTCCGGCATGTACTGCGCGGGGTCGGTCTCCAGCTGCTCGAGGAAGACGCCCTCCGGGGTGATCTTGCCGAGCGCCTGGCGGTCGGCCGAGCAGGAGACCGCGATGGCGACCGGGCAGGACGCGCCGTGGCGGGGGAGCCGGACCACGCGGACGTCGTGGCAGAAGTACTTGCCGCCGAACTGCGCCCCGATCCCGAAGGACCGGGTGAGCTCGAGGACCTGCTGCTCCAGCTCGAGGTCGCGGAACCCGTGCGCGCTCATCGAGCCCGACGTCGGCAGGTCGTCGAGGTAGCGCGCCGAGGCGTACTTCGCGGTCTTCAGCGCGAACTCCGCGCTGGTGCCGCCGATCACCACGGCCAGGTGGTACGGCGGGCAGGCGGCCGTGCCGAGCGAGCGGATCTTCTCGTCGAGGAACTGCAGCATCCGCTCCGGGTTCAGGATCGCCTTGGTCTCCTGGAACAGGAACGACTTGTTCGCCGACCCACCGCCCTTCGCCATGAACAGGAACTTGTACTCGGGGCGCCCGCTGGTCTGCGGCGTGGAGTAGATCTCGATCTGCGCCGGCAGGTTCGTCCCGGTGTTCTGCTCCTCGTACGTCGTGAGCGGGGCGAGCTGGCTGTAGCGCAGGTTCAGCTGGGTGTAGGCGTCGTACACGCCCTGGCTGATCGCGGCGCCGTCGTCGGCGCCGGTCAGCACGCCCTCGGACTTCTTGCCCATCACGATCGCGGTGCCGGTGTCCTGGCACATCGGCAGCACGCCACCGGCGGAGATGTTGACGTTCTTCAGGAGGTCGAGCGCCACGAACCGGTCGTTGCCCGAGGCCTCGGGGTCGTCGATGATCCGGCGCAGCTGGGCCAGGTGCCCGGGACGCAGGTAGTGGGCGATGTCGCGCATCGCCTCGGCCGTCAGCGTGCGGATCGCCTCGGGGGAGACCCGCAGGAACGTCTGCCCGTCGGCCTCGAAGCTCGAGACGCCCTCGGTCGTGACCAGGCGGTACGGCGTCCGGTCCGGGCCGAGGGGGAGCAGGTCGGAGTAGGCGTACTCAGGGGCGCTCGACACGGGCGGTGAGACTACCGAGCGGTCAGGGTCCGGCGCCCCCGGGGTCGGGACGCGGCGGCGTCCGCCCGGTCGTGCCCGGGGGCGGGCGCGTCTAGGGTTGGCCGCATGGAGGGTCACCTGGATCCCGCCGACCCGATGCGGCTGCGCATCTCCGACTCCGACCGGCACGCGGCGGCCGAGGTGCTGCGCGAGGCCGCGGGCGAGGGGCGGCTGGACGTCGACGAGCTCGAGGAGCGGCTGGAGGCGACGTACGCCGCCAAGGTGTACGCCGACCTGGTGCCGATCCTCGCCGACCTGCCCGGCACGGCGCCCGGCCCGCACCCGCCGGCCGTGCGCCGGCCCGCCGCCCCGGCGTACTCCGGGCGGATCGAGGACCTGCCGCGGCACACGAGCAGCCTGGCCATCTTGTCCGGGCAGGACCGCACGGGCGTGTGGGCGGTCCCGCCGGTGCACACGGCGTTCACGCTGATGGGCGGCATCGACGTGGACCTGCGCGAGGCGGTGTTCACCACCCCCGAGGTCGTGATCAACGCCAACGCCGTCATGGGCGGCATCGACATCATCGTGAACGCCGCCACCCGGGTCGAGGTCGAGGGGGTCGGCATCATGGGCGCCTTCGAGGAGGGCCGGGCCAAGATCGCCGCGGAGATCGGCCCGGACTCCCCACTGGTGCGGGTCCGCGGGATGGCGCTGATGGGCGCGGTGACCGTGATCCGCAAGCCGATGCCCGGCCAGGGGCGCACGCGCCTCGGCCGGGCATCGTCGTGATCGTCGTCGACTGACCCGCGAGGGTCAGCCGGCAGCGGCGGGCTGCTCCGCGGCGGCCGCCATCGCCGCCCCGGGGACCTCGCCGGCGTGCTCGTGGTCGATGGTGAGGTTCTCGCCGGTGGACGGGTCGAAGAGGTGCATCTTGGCCGCGTCCACCCAGATCTCGGCCTCCTCGCCCTCGCGGATCCGGCTGGTGCCGTCGAGCGCGACGACCAGCTGGGTACGCAGCGACTCGCCGTCGAGGTCGCGCTCGAGCTGGCGCAGCTGCTCCTCCACCTGGGGCGGGGCCTCGAAGGGGATGTAGGCGTAGGTCTCGTTGCCGAGCCACTCCACCACGTCCACGGGGGCCCGGAACGTCGAGCCCGAGGCGTCCTCCCGCAGCGAGGCGTCCTCGAAGTGCTCGGGGCGGATGCCCGCGATGAGCAGTCCCTTGCCCGCGGCCCGCTCGGCACGGTCGGCGGGGATCTGGACGCTGCCGAAGGGCAGCTTCACCGTCGTCCCGTCGACCTCGGCGGGGAGGAAGTTCATCGGCGGGGACCCGATGAAGCCCGCGACGAACAGGTTGCCGGGGTTCTCGTAGAGCTCGCGGGGGCTGGCGAGCTGCTGCAGGATCCCGCGCTTGAGCACCGCCACCCGGTCGCCCAGCGTCATCGCCTCGGTCTGGTCGTGGGTGACGTAGACGGTGGTGATGCCGAGCTTCTTCTGCAGCCGCGAGATCTCGGTGCGCATCTGCCCGCGCAGCTTCGCGTCGAGGTTCGAGAGCGGCTCGTCGAAGAGGAAGGCGTCGGCCTCGCGGACGATCGCGCGACCCATGGCGACGCGCTGGCGCTGGCCACCGGAGAGGTTGCCGGGCTTCCGGTCGAGGTGCTCGTCGAGCTCGAGGGTGGCCGAGGCGGCGCGGACCTTCTTGTCGACCTCCTCGTCGGACGCCCCGGCGAGGCGCAGCGGGAACGCGATGTTCTCGTAGACGGTCAGGTGCGGGTAGAGCGCGTAGTTCTGGAAGACCATCGCCAGGTTGCGGTCGCGGGGAGCGAGGTCGTTGACCTTGCGGTCGCCGATGATCATGTCGCCCGAGGTGATGTCCTCGAGCCCGACGATCATCCGCAGCAGCGTGGACTTCCCGCAGCCGGACGGCCCGACGAGGATCACGAACTCCCCGTCGGCGATGTCGATGGAGACGTCGTTGACGGCCGGGAAGCCGTCGCCGTACTTCTTGACGATGTGCTTGAGGGTGATGGCGGCCATGGCGTTATCCCTTCACCGCGCCGGAGGTGAGTCCGGCGACGATCTTGCGCTGGAAGAGCAGGACGATGACGACGATGGGGATCGTCGCGATGACGGCGGCTGCGGCGAGCAGGCCGGCCGGCCGCTGGAACGGGTCCGGACCCACGAAGAACGACAGCGCCGCCGGGATCGGTCGGGCGTTCTCGGTCGAGGTCAGGGTGATGCCGAAGACGAAGTCGTTCCAGGCGAAGAAGAACGTCAGGATCGCCGCGGTGAACACCCCGGGTGCCGCGAGCGGGACGATCACCTTCCGGAAGGCCTGCCACGACGTCGCGCCGTCGACCTGGGCCGCCTGCTCCATCTCCCACGGGATCTCGCGGAAGAAGGCGGAGAGCGTCCAGATCGCCAGCGGCAGCGTGAAGGACATGTACGGGATGATCAGCCCGGGCCAGGTGTCGTAGAGGCCGATCGTGCGCCACAGGTCGAACAGCGGGCTGACCAGCGAGACCACCGGGAACATCGCGATCGCCAGGGCCACGGTGAGCACGAACTTCTTGCCCCGGAACTCCAGCCGGGCGATGGCGTACGCCGCGAGCGTCGCGAGGATCACCGAGAGCAGGGTGGCGATCAGGCTGATGCCGAGCGAGTTCAGGATCGAGCGGCGGAACTGCTCGTCGTCCCAGACCGCGGTGTAGTTGTCCCACCCGGTGAACGAGTCGAGCGGGAGGAAGCCGGGGTCGGTGCCGTTGGAGACGGCGTCCTGGCTCTTGAAGGACAGGGACAGGATCCAGGCGATCGGCAGCAGGCACCAGAGCATCACCAGCGCCACGCCGAGGACGAGACCAATCTTCTGCTTCATCCGACGTTCACTCCCCTCGGGCCTGGGCCAGGTCGACACGGAAAAGCTTGACGATCAAGAACGCCACCAGCAGCACCGAGAGGAACAGCAGCACGGCGAGCGCGGAGCCCATGCCGAGCTGGAACTGCTCGATGGTCTGCCGGTAGGTGAGGAACGAGATCGACTCCGTGCCGACGGCACCGGCGGTCATCACGTAGATGTTGTCGAAGATCCGGTAGGCGTCCAGTGCGCGGAAGAGCACCGCCACCATGATCGCGGCCCGCATGTTCGGGAGGATCACCTTCCACAGCCGCTGCCACCAGGTGGCCCCGTCGACCTTCGCCGCCTCGATCATGTCCTCCGACACCTGGGCGAGCCCGGCGAGGAGCAGCAGGGACATGAAGGGCGTGGTCTTCCAGATCTCGGAGACCATGATCGCGATGACCGCGGGCGTGGTGTCGCCGAACCAGTTGAACTGCTCGTCGATGAACGGGAGCCAGCCGTTGACGAAGCCGTTCTGGTAGGTGAAGGCGAACTGCCAGGCGAAGCCGGAGACGACGGTGATGATGCCGTAGGGGATCAGGATCGAGGTCCGGATCACGCCCCGGGCGAAGATCACCCGGTGCATGACCATCGCGAAGATGAAGCCGATGACCAGCTCGATCGCGACGGTCACCAGCATGTAGAGCACGGTGACGCCGATGTCGCGCCAGAACAGGCTGTCGGTCAGCGCGGTGATGTAGTTGCTCAGGCCGACGAACTCGCGGTCGTCGGGTGCGGTGAGGGAGTAGCTGTAGAAGGAGAGCCACAGCGCCCGCAGGATCGGGAACGCGGTGACCACGAGCATCACGATCACTGCGGGGGCGACGAGCTTGGCGGCCAACCGTCCCTCGGCGCGCGACCGGTCGCTACCGGCGGGCGGGGTCTTCCCGGCGTCGACCTCCGGGGTGGCGACGTAGGTGCTGCTCACAGCAGGGCCTTCCCTTCCAGGACCTCGGCGAGGAAGTCCGCGGACTCCTTCGGTGTCGACTCATCGACCGAGTCGGGGGAGTGCCACACGCTCTGGATCGCGCTTGAGATCGTGGCGTAGTAGGCGCTCTTGGGGCGGGGACCGCCCGAGTCGACGCTCTCCCGGAACAGCTCGAGCAGGTCGGGCGGGTAGGCCTCGGCGAGCTCCGGTGCCTCGTACGCCGTCGCGGTCGCCGGCATCAGCCCGGCGTCGACGGCGAGAGCCACCTGGGAGTCGGTGTCGGTGATGCACTGCGCGGCCTCGACGGCGAAGTCGCGGTGCTTGCTGAACGCGCCCACCCCGACGTCGATGCCGCCGACCGGGGGCCGGGACTCCATGTCCGGGACCGTCCGGGGGTAGCGGGCCCAGCCGAGGTCCTCGTACTGCTCCTCGGTGATGCCGTTCTCGGGGGAGGGGGCGTAGTTCTTGTAGACGAAGGTCCAGTTGGTCATGAACTCACCCGGCCCCGCGAACATCGCGGGGAGGCTGGTGCCCTCGTTGGAGACGCTGAGGTCGCTCTGCGCGGCGCGGGACTTCGCGAGCTTCTCGATCACCGCCGCCGCGGCACGGCCGGCCTCGGAGTCGATGTCGACCGAGGCGTCCTTGCCGGCCTCGGCGTCGGAGATGATCTCGCCGCCCGCGCCCTGGACGAGCGCATTGATCCACACGACGTACGCCTCGTACTTGTTGGCCTGGACGCCGACCGTGGCGCCGGGGACCGAGGAGGCGGCGTCGATGACCTGGTCCCAGGTGACCGGCCGGCTCATGTCCAGCCCGGCCTCCTTGGCCAGCGACTTGCGGTACCAGAGCACCTGGGTGTTGGCCCAGAGCGGGATCGCGTAGATGCGGTCGTCCCAGCGCACGGTCTCGGCGATGCCGTCGAGCGTGTCCTCGGTGACGACGTCGTCGGGCATCTCCTCCAGCCACCCGGCGTTGGCGAACTCCGGCACGAAGACCGGGTCGAGGTTCATCAGGTCGGTGGTGTCGTCCTCGGCGGCGAGGCGACGCGCGAGCTGGATCCGCTGGTCGGTCGCGCCGGTGGGCAGCAGCTCGGTCTCGATGTCGTACCGGTCGGTGCTGCACCGCTCCGCGATCACGTCGAGGACCTCGACGCCGTCGGGGTTGATGTACCAGGTCAGGACCGGCTTCCCCTCCTCGCTGCACGCGGCGAGCAGGGTGCCTCCCAGGACGGCGGCGGCGGCGAGCGCGACCCGCCGACGTGCCCTTGCGCGGCGTGCTGGTCGTGCGGACGTTCTGCTCATCTGGCCCCTCCCGGATTGCGTGGCCTGGGTCACACGTCTAGTCCCTCGCCGAGTGGTTTGTCCACTGCCCGAAGGCGATCGGCAGGAAACGTTCCGCGTCACGCTCCCGTCACGGGGAGGGCGCGGCGGCGGGAGGAGCGCCCGGTCAGGCGCGGTCGGCGTTCCTGCGGATCGCCGCCGTGAAGGTCTCGAACAGCGCCGGCGGCATGTCGTGGCCCATGCCGTCGACCAGCAGCAGCTCCGCGCCCGGGACCGCCGCTGCGGTGGCGCGGCCCCCCGAGACGTGCACCATCTTGTCGGCGAGCCCGTGGATCACGAGGGTGGGGACCTTGACGCTCCGCAGCCGCGCGCCGCGGTTGGGCTGGGTGAGGATCGCCAGCATCTGGCGCAGCACGCCGGACGCGCTGACGCCGCGGTCGTAGGTCTCCTCGGCGCGGGCCCGGGTCTCCTCCGCCGGCTGGGGGTACGCCGGGGAGCCGATCATCCGCCACATCGCGGCGCTGGCCTTGACGTACGCCTCCCGCGAGGGGCCGCGGCCCCCGATCAGCGCCGGGAACAGCGAGGGGTTCTGCCAGCCGACGGTGCGCTTGCCGGTCGTGGACATGATGCTGGTCAGCGACCGGACCCGGGACGGCTCCTCGATCGCCAGCGTCTGCGCGATCATGCCGCCCATCGAGACGCCCACGACGTGCGCGGAGTCGATGCCGAGGTGGTCGAGGAGGCCGGTGGCGTCCCGGGCCATGTCGGAGATGTCGTACGGCGCCCGCACGGGCGCCCCGAGGAACGCCCGCACCAGCGTGGTGCGGCTGACCCGCCCGCCGACCCGCGAGGATCGGCCGGTGTCGCGGTTGTCGTAGCGGATCACGAAGAAACCGCGCTCGGCCAGCAGCCGGCAGAGGTCCGGGTCCCACCAGGTCATCGGGCCGCCCAGGCCCATCACCAGCAGCAGCGGGTCGGCGTCGGGGTCGCCGAAGGTCTGGTAGCAGAGCTCGACCCCGCTCGAGACCGGGGCGAAGAGCTCGCCGGACTGCGCGACGGGAGTGGCGGACTCGTGCGCGGAGCGCGTGCTGGTCATGGACAAGAGTGTTCCCTAACCCGCGGGGTGGACGAAATGACCCGAAAGGCTGGATTTCCTAGGGTTTCGGCCTCTGGCGCCGTACGGTCGGCATGTGAGCCAGCCCACCTTGGCGTCCTTCCTCCTCCCGGACGGCTTCGCCCGACCCGGGGTGGCGGCCGTCCTCCGCGAGGCCAGCCTGGTCGGCGAGGCCGGCCGGCACGTCCTGCGGCGGGTGGCGGACCGCCGCGTGCGCCGGGCCACGCCGTACGCCGCGCGGGCGCTGGACCGCACCGCCGACCCCGTCCTGCTGGTCCCGGGCTTCCTCGCCGGCGACAACTCGCTGGCCTTCATGGCGGCGGTGCTGCGGCAGCGGGGCTTCCGCACCTACCGCTCCCAGATCCGCGCCAACGTCGGCTGCACGCTCGACGCCGCCGCCCAGCTCGAGACGCGCCTGGAGTCGATCGCCATCCGGCGCGGCAGCCGCGTCCAGCTCGTGGGGCACAGCCTCGGCGGCATGCTGGCCCGCGGCATCGCCGTACGCCGGCCGGACCTGGTCTCGGGCATCGTCACGATGGGCAGCCCGATGCTCGCGCCGGGCGCCCACCACGGCGCGCTGACGGCGAGCGTGGAGATGCTCGTCCGGCTCAGCCGGGCCGGGCTGCCCGGCCTGATGTCCGAGGACTGCGTCGGCGGCGCCTGCGCGCGCCAGAGCTTCGACGAGAGCCGGCAGCCGGTCCCCGCCGACGTCGCCTTCACGGCGATCTACAGCAAGCGCGACGGGATCGTCGACTGGCGGGCCTGCGTCGACCCGACCGCGGCCGCGATCGAGGTCACCGCCAGCCACATCGGCATGGCGGTGGACCCCCGGGTCGTCGACCACGTCGCCGCGGTGCTGGCGCCGACCTCGACGGCGTCCTCAGTGCTCGAAGTCGATCGCGGAGTAAGCGCGTAGCTTCTGCAGGCGGTGCTCGGAGGTGATCGAGCGGATCGTGCCGCTGCGCGAGCGCATCACCAGCGAGTGGGTCGTGGCCCCGCCCGCGGCGTACCGGACGCCGCGCATCAGGTCGCCGTCGGTGATGCCGGTGGCGACGAAGAAGCAGTCGTCGCCGGTCACCAGGTCGTCGGTGCCGAGCACGAAGTCGGGGTCCAGGTCGTGGCCGGCGTCCAGCGCCCGCTGCCGCTCCTCGTCGTCCTGCGGCCAGAGCTGACCCTGGATCACGCCGCCCATGCACTTCATCGCGCACGCGGTGATGATCGCCTCGGGGGTGCCGCCGACCCCCAGGAGCAGGTCGACGCCGCTCTCGGGCCGGGCGGCGGAGATCGCGCCCGCGACGTCGCCGTCGACGAGGAACCTGATCCGCGCCCCGGTGGCCCGGATGTCGTCGACCAGCTGCTGGTGCCGGGGCCGGTCGAGGAGCACGACGGTGACGTCCTCGGCCTTGCCGCCCTTGGCCTTGGCGACCTGGTGGATGTTCTCGGCGACCGGGAAGCGGATGTCGACGGCGTCGGCGGCCTCCGGGCCGGTGGCGAGCTTGTCCATGTAGAAGACCGCGGACGGGTCGTACATCGAGCCGCGCGGGGAGACCGCCAGCACCGAGACCGCGTTGCTCATCCCCTTGGCGGTCAGCGTGGTGCCGTCGATCGGGTCGACCGCCACGTCGCACTCGGGGCCGGTGCCGTCGCCGACCTCCTCGCCGTTGTAGAGCATCGGGGCGTTGTCCTTCTCGCCCTCGCCGATGACGACGGTGCCGCGCATGCCGATCGTCGAGATCATCACGCGCATCGCGTTGACGGCGACGCCGTCGGCGCCGTTCTTGTCGCCACGCCCGACCCAGCGGCCGGCGGCCATGGCGGCCGCCTCGGTGACCCGGACCAGCTCCAGTGCGAGGTTGCGGTCGGGGGACGCGGGGGCGGCGCTCATGCTCTCGGGGTCCGTCATGGTCGGCACCCTATCGTCGGTCGCGTGGGCACCCGGCCACCGATCAGGTGCCGTAGACGGCGACCTCGCTGGCCTTGACGCTGAAGGTCACCGGGGACCCCGGGGCCAGGCCGAGCTCGGCGACGGCGTACGCCGTGACGTCGGCCGCCAGGTCGCCCGCCCGGACCCGCACCTGGTCGCCGCGCGGCTCGAGGTCCGTGACGACGACGCGGAACGCGTTGCGGGGGCTGCCGCCCGGGGCCTCACGGAACACCGAGACCGCGGCCGGGCGGAAGACCGCGACCACGGGGTCGCCGGGCTGCGGGGCGGGACCGGTCACGATCCCGTGCACGACGTGCCCGGACGGCGCCCGGACGCCGCCGGCCCAGGTGCCGCGCACCATGTCCAGCCCGGCGACCCGGGCCGCGAAGGCGCTCCGCGGGCGGGACAGGACCTCGGCGGCGGGGCCGTCCTCGACGACCCGCCCGCCGTCGAGCACCACCACCCGGTCGGCCAGCAGCAGCGCGTCCAGGGCGTCGTGGGTGACCACGACCGCCGTGCGCCCCTCGAGCACCCGGCGCAGCGTCTGGCGCAGCGCCGGCGCGACCGCCACGTCGAGGGCCGCGAGCGGCTCGTCGAGCAGCAGCAGCGACGGCTCCGCGGCGAGCGCGCGGGCCAGGGCCACCCGCTGGCCCTGGCCGCCGGAGAGCTCGCCGGGCCTCCGGTCCGCGAGGTCGCCCACCCCGACCTCGTCCAGCCAGCGCCGGGCCGTGTCGCGGGCCGCCCGCCGGCCGGCGCCGCGGCTGCGCGGGCCGAAGGCGACGTTGTCCAGCACGCCCAGGTGGGGGAAGAGCAGCGGGTCCTGGGCGAGCAGGGCGACCCGCCGGTCGTGCGGCGCGACCCACGCGTGCCGGCCGGTGAGCTCGCGGCCGCCGAGGACGACCCGTCCGTCGTCGGGCCGCAGCAGGCCGGCGACCAGGTCGAGCGTGGTCGACTTCCCGGCGCCGTTGGGACCCAGGACGGCGAGGGTCTGGCCCGCGGCGACGTCGAGCGCCACGTCGTACCCCCGGCCGGCGACGCGGGCGTCCAGGTGCAGGCTCACGACGCGGCGCTCCCGGGTCGGGCGAGCCCGATCACCACCACGGCCACGACCACCAGCAGCAGCGACATCGCGACCGCCGCGTCGGGGTCGGTCGCCCGGAGGCCGTAGATGTAGAGCGGCAGGGTGCGGGTGGTGCCCTCGAGGCTGCCGGCGAAGGTGACGGTGGCGCCGAACTCGCCGAGCGACCGGGCGAAGGCGAGGACCGTCCCGGAGACCAGGCCCGGCAGCACGACCGGCAGCGTGACCCGGCGCAGGACGGTCGTGGGCCGGGCGCCGAGGGTGGCGGCGACGACCTCGTAGCGCTGCCCGGCGCTGCGCAGCGACCCCTCGAGGCTGACGACGAGGAACGGCAGGGAGACGAAGGTCTGGGCGAGCACGACGGCCACGGTCGAGAACGCGACCTGGACGCCCAGCGCCTCGAGCTCGGCGCCGAGCAGGCCGCGGCGGCCGAAGGTGTAGAGCAGTGCGATGCCGCCGACGACCGGCGGCAGCACCAGCGGCAGCAGGACGGCGGAGCGCACCAGCCCCTGGCCGGGGAACGACGTCCGGGCCAGGACCAGCGCCATCGGCACGCCGAGCAGGAGGCAGAGCAGGGTGCTGGACCCCGCGGTGCGCAGGCTGAGGCCGAGCGCGGTGCGGGCGGAGTCCGAGGTGACCAGCGCGGGGACGTCGGCCCAGGCGACGCGGGAGAGCATCCCGGCCAGGGGGAGCAGCACCAGGGCGGCGCCGAGCGCGGCAGGCAGGAAGATCCAGGCGGGTACGCCGACCTGGCGTGGCGCCGCCACCTAGCGCGGCCCGCCGAAGCCGGCCGCGGCGAGCGCGGCCCGGCCGGTGTCGCCGAGGACGAGGTCGACGAACTCCTCCGCCAGCGCCGGCTCGTCACTGTCCGCGAGGGCGACCACGGGGTAGTCGTTGATCACCTCCGCGGCCTCCGGGACGGCGATCCCCTCCACGTCGTCCCCGGCGGTCGCGACGTCGGTGACGTAGACCAAGCCGGCGTCGGCCTCGCCGGCCGCGACCTTCGCCAGGACGTCGGTCACCGACTGCTCCTCGCTCACCGGTGCCAGCGTGACGCCGCCGAGCTCGGCCAGGGCGAGGGCCGCGGCGCCGCACGGCACCTCGGGCGCGCAGACGACGAGGTCGAGCCCCCGGTCGCCGTCGAGGTCCTCCAGGGACCGGACCCCGGCCGGGTTGCCCGCCGGGACGGCGATCTCCAGCGTGTTGGTCGCGAACGTCCGCGGCTCCCCGGCCGCGAGGCCGTCGGCGACCAGCCGGTCCATGGTCGCGGTGTCGGCCGTGGCCAGCACGTCGGCGCGGGCGCCCTCCTGGAGCTGGGTGACCAGGTCGGCGGAGCCGCCGAGGGAGAGCTCGACGTCGACCCCGTCGTGGGTGGCCGCGAACTGCTCGGCCAGCTGCTCGAACGGCTCGGTGAGCGAGGCGGCGGCGTACACGGTGAGGGTGCGCTCCCCGTCCCCATCTCCGCCTTCGCCGCAGCCGGCGAGGGGGAGCAGGGCCAGCAGGCCGAGCAGGACGCTGAGCGCCGTGGCGCGGGTCGGTCGGCCGGTCACGGGCGCTCCACGACGACGTTGGTCGACTTCACCGACGCGATGGCGCGGACGCCCGGCTCCAGGCCGAGCTCCTCGGCGGCCTCGGTGCTCATCAGCGAGACCATCCGGTAGGGCCCGCAGATCAGGTCGACCTGGGCCATCACGGTGTCCTTGCGGACCCGGGTGACGATGCCGGTGAGCCGGTTGCGCGCGCTGACGGCGGCGGCGCGGGGCGCCGCGCGGTCCGGGTGGTCGGCCAGCGACTCGGCCAGGGCGGCGAGGTCGCGGCCCTCGACCACGGCGCGCCCGCCGTCGTCGGACGTCGCCGCCACGCGCCCGGCGTCCACCCAGCGGCGCATGGTGTCGTCGCTGACGCCGAGGAGCTCGGCCGCCTCCGCGATCCGGTACGTCGTCACGCGCCCATCCTGCCGCAGATGCGGCTGTGTGGCGACGTTGCTTCCGCAGGTGCGGTCAGGCGGCCGCGGTCGCGCCCGCCCCCAGCACGGTGTCGGCGAGCGCGACCGCCTGGCCGCGGAGGTCGGGGATGGCCTGGACCTCCCAGTCGCGGCCCCGGCGGGCCGCGCCCACCACGTGGAGACCCGGGGTGGCCCGGCCGTCGCGCCCGAGCGGCTGGCCGAGGTCGTCGACGTCGAGCCCGAGGCCGAGGGGGTGCGGGCGAAGCAGGCCGCGGTCGAGGAGCCGGTCGACGAGCGGGTTCCAGCCCGGCGTGTGCACGGGCGAGGGGCCGGTGCAGTTGACCACCTTGTCGAAGGACGCCGCCTCGACCTCGTGCGGCGACGCGAGGCGCAGCGCGCCCGCGGCGACCAGGCCGTCGATGCGGGCCGCCAGGTCGGGGGCGCTGCGGTGCCGGCGCACCTCCCAGTGCCGGGCGACGTGCCGCACGAAGCGCTGCTGGGCGTCGGCGTCCAGCGAGCGCCAGACCCGGTTGGCGTGCTCGCGCAGGGTGTCCAGGACGCCGCGCCACTCGCCGCCCGCCGCCTCGACGGCGGCGCGGGTGCTGCCCAGCACGGTGGCCAGGCCGCCGCTCGGCGGCACCCACGGTCCGGTCGGGACCGGCCGGGCGCGGTGCGGCTGGGGGAGCAGCCCGTGCCGGGAGACCGCGACGATCTCGACGGCGGGGTCGGCGGCGTGCAGCTGCGCGGTGACGTCGAGCGCGGTGAGCCCGGTGCCGACCAGCAGCACCCGGTCGGAGGGGCCGACCCGCTCGACCAGGTCCTCGGCCCACGGGTCCGCGACGTACCGCTCGCCGAGCGTCTCGAGGTGCGCGAGCCGCCGGGGCGGGGGGTTGCCCAGCGCCAGCACCACGCGGTCCGCGGCGTACGACGCCCGGCCGCTGACCTCCTCGTCGACGGAGACGAGGAACGGCGCCTCGCCGTACGCCGCGTCCGGGACGGGCTCGACGTCGACCACGCGGCCGAGGTGTCGGGTCACGCTGCTGCCGGCGGGCACCCGGACCCGGTCGAGAACCTCGCTGAGGTAGTCGCCGTACACGCCGCGGGGGAGGAAGGAGAACTCGTGCGCGTCGACCCCGTGCGCCCGGCACCACCGCACCAGGTCGCCCGGGTCGTCCTCGTGGGCGCTGAGCCGGCACGCGTAGTTGTTCAGCGTGTGCAGCGGGTGCCGGGTGCGGTAGGCCAGCCCCGGCCCCACGCGTCCCGCGGCCTCGACGACGCGGACCTCGACGGGGCGGTCGACCGTCGCGGTGCGCAGCAGGCGGGCGGCGGCGATGACGCCCCCGGCGCCGCCGCCGACGACCAGCACGCGGACGGGGACGGGCTCGGATGCGGTCGGCATCGCTCTCCTTCAATAAGTCTATTGAGTTAGTAACCATACGAGAGGAAGCGGACGTCGCGCCAGCCGACCCGCGGGTGGGGCGTCGGGTCGCCGGAGCGGCCTGGGAGGATGGGCCGGTGAGCGAGTCGGGTCAGCAGAGCGAGACCGGACGTCCGGGCCGCTACCAGCGCACCACCGGAGGGCTCCTCGCGGCGATGCTCGTGCTGCTCCTGGCGGTCGCGGCGTTCGTGATCTTCCGCGGGGTCTTCCGCGACACGCCCCGGATCGAGCCGGAGCCGGTGGAGTACCTCCCGCTCGTGGAGTCGCTGCAGGACGCGGGCCGCGAGGTCGTCTACCCCCGCGAGCTGCCGGAGGGCTGGATGGTCACCACCGTCGTGGCCGAGCCCGGCGAGCGCCCGGCGTGGGGCCTGGGCATCCTCACCGACGACGGGCGGTTCGTCGGGCTGCGCCAGCAGGACGAGGACCTCGAGGACCTGCTCGCGGAGCACGTCGACGAGGAGACGACCGAGGAGGAGCCGCTGGAGGGCGTCGGCTCGGTCGCCCGGACCTGGGAGGCGTACGCCGACGAGGGCGGCGACCACGCGTACGCCGCGGAGGTCCGCACCGACGTCGGCGACGAGACGCTGCTGGTCTACGGATCGGCACCGGCCGAGGACCTGCGCACGCTGATCGAGTCGCTCACCCTCGACGAGCGCTGAGCGCGAGCTCAGTCGTCGTCGGCGGCGATCGCCTCGTCCAGGCGCTTGCGGGCGCCGTCGAGCCAGTCCTGGCACTGGGTGGCGAGTCGCTCCCCGCGCTCCCACAGCGCGAGCGACTCCTCGAGCGTCGTGCCGCCCGCCTCGAGCCGGCGTACGACGTCGACGAGCTCCTCCCGGGCCTGCTCGTAGGACGGCTCGGTCTGCTGCTCAGCCATGGGGGTCCTCCGTCGGGTCGGCAAGGGTCTCGGTGGTGGTGGTCGTGGCGTGCACGCGGCCGTCGGCGACCCGCACGCTGACCGGCGCGCCCGCCGCCACGTCGGCGACGGAGGTGACGACGTGGCCGTCGGCGTCCTGCAGGACGGCGTACCCGCGCTGCAGGGTGGCGAGCGGGGAGAGGGCGCGGGCGCGGGCCCGCTGGTGGCCGACGTCGTCGGCGGCCCGGTCGAGCGCGTGGCCGAGCGTGCGGCGGGCGCGCTCGCGCAGGGCGGTGACCTCGTCGAGCCGGGCGTCGAGCAGGGTGCGCGGGTCGGCGAGCGCCGGGCGGGAGCGGAGCGCGTCGAGGCCGGCCTGCTCGCGGTCGAGCATCGCCGCGAGGCAGGAGCGGACCCGGTCGCGGGCCCAGCTCACCCCGCGGGACTCCTCGATGACGTCGGGCACCACGAGCTTGGCCGCGTCGGTGGGGGTGCTGGCGCGGACGTCGGCGACCAGGTCGAGCAGCGGGGAGTCGGGCTCGTGGCCGATCGCGGAGACGACCGGGGTGCGCATCTTCGCGACGGCGCGGACCACCGCCTCGTCGGAGAACGGCAGCAGGTCCTCGACCGAGCCGCCGCCGCGCGCCACGACGACGACGGCCACGTCGGGATGGCGCTCGAGCCGCTCCAGCGCCTCGATCACCTCGCTCGCCGCCCGCGGGCCCTGCATCGCGGCGTACGCCGTCTCGAAGCGGACCGCCGGCCACCGGCGCTTGGCGTTGTCGAGGACGTCGCGCTCGGCGGCGGAGCCGGGGGAGGTCACCAGGCCGACGCAGCCGGGCAGGAACGGCAGCGGGCGCTTCAGCTCGGCCGCGAACAGCCCCTCGGCGGCCAGCAGCTGGCGGCGCCGCTCGAGCCGGGCGAGCAGCTCGCCGAGCCCGACCATCCGGATCTCGCGGGCGTAGAGCGAGAGCGTGCCCCGGTTGGCGTAGTACGACGGCTTCGCGTGGACGACGACGCTCGCGCCCTCCACCAGCGGCGGGTTGAGGCCGTCGAACATGGTGCGCGAGCAGGTCACGGTGACCGAGATGTCGGCGACCGTGTCGCGGAGCGTGAGGAAGACGGTGCCGACCCCGGGACGGCGGTTGAGCTGGGCGACCTGGCCCTCGACCCACACCGCGCCCAGCCGCTCTACCCAGCCCGCGATCGCGTTGGCGATCTGCCGGACGGGCGCCGGTGCCTGCGGCGAGGTCTCCAGGGCCATGGCGCAGACCCTAGGTCAGCGCGCCGACGAATCGGCCCCCGCCCGTGGTCCTCCTAGACTGGCGGCATGACGACCGACCTCCCGAACAGCCCCGTCGGCGTGGGCATGCCGGCGGTCCTCTCGCCGGACGAGGCCGAGAAGGCGGTGCTGCTCGCGGCGCCGCGCGGCTACTGCGCCGGGGTGGACCGGGCCGTGGTCACCGTCGAGCAGGCGCTGGACCTGTACGGCGCGCCCGTCTACGTCCGCAAGCAGATCGTGCACAACAAGCACGTCGTCGCCGACCTCGAGGCCCGTGGCGCGGTCTTCGTCGAGGAGCTCGACGAGGTCCCGACCGGCCGCACCGTGGTGTTCTCCGCCCACGGCGTCTCGCCCGAGGTGCACCGCCAGGCCGCCGAGCGCGACCTGAAGACGATCGACGCGACCTGCCCGCTGGTGACCAAGGTGCACCACGAGGCGAAGCGGTTCGCCGCCGACGACTACGACATCCTGCTCATCGGCCACGAGGGGCACGAGGAGGTCGAGGGCACCGCGGGCGAGGCGCCCGAGCACATCCAGCTCGTGCAGAGCCCGGCCGACGTGCCCGGCATCGTGGTCCGCGACCCCTCCCGGGTGGCCTGGCTCTCCCAGACCACGCTCTCGGTCGACGAGACGCTGGAGACGGTGGCCGCGATCCGCGAGCGGTTCCCCCAGCTGCTCGACCCGCCCAGCGACGACATCTGCTACGCCACCCAGAACCGCCAGCTCGCGGTCAAGGAGATCTCGCCCGGTACCGACCTGGTGATCGTGGTCGGCTCCGGGAACTCCTCCAACTCCGTGCGCCTCGTCGAGGTCGCCCTCGAGGCCGGCGCCAAGGCGTCGTACCGCGTCGACGACGCCAGCGAGATCGACGAGGCCTGGCTCGAGGGCGTCCGCACCGTCAGCGTGACCTCCGGTGCGAGCGTGCCCGAGGCGCTGGTCGACGGCGTGCTCGCGTTCCTGGCGGAGCGGGGCTACCCCGACGCCCAGGCCGTGCACAGCGCGGAGGAGTCGCTGATCTTCTCCCTGCCCAAGGAGCTGCGCCGCGACCTCAAGGCCGCGGCCGCGGCCCGCTGAGGAGCGCACCATCGCCAGGTACGTCGACCTCCACCCCGACAACCCGCAGCCGCGGCTGCTGGCGCAGGTCGTCGAGGCGCTGCGCGACGACGCGCTGATCGCCTACCCGACCGACTCCGGCTACGCCCTGGGCTCGCGGGTCGGCAACCGCGACGGGCGCGACCGGATCCTGCGGATCCGCGGCCTCGACGAGCGCCACCACTTCACGCTGGTCTGCAAGGACTTCTCCCAGCTCGGCCAGCTCGTGCACGTCGACAACGCGGCGTTCCGGGCGATCCGGGCCGCGACCCCCGGCCCCTACACGTTCATCCTGCCGGGCACCCCGGAGGTGCCGCGCCGGCTGCTGCACCCGAAGAAGAAGACGGTGGGGGTGCGCATCCCCGACCACACGGTGGTCCAGGCGCTCCTCGACCTGCTGGGGGAGCCGCTGCTGAGCAGCACGCTGATCCTGCCGGGCGAGACCGAGCCGAGGACGTCGGGCTGGGACGTCAAGGAGGAGCTCGACCACCAGGTCGACCTGGTGCTGGAGGCGGGGGACACCCCGGCCGAGCCGACCACCGTCGTGGACTGGTCCGAGGGCGCCCCCGTGGTCACCCGCGTGGGCGCAGGGGACCCGGGGCGGTTCGAGGCCTGAGCGGCGCGGCCGCGTCGGGCTGGGCCAGCACCCGCTGCCGGACGGCGAGGCAGCCCAGGCACAGCGCGTAGCCGAGGACCAGCGCCACCGAGTGCCTGGAGAGCCCGGAGACCACGGCCTGGACCAGCCCGTCCTCGGGGTGGCCGACGACGTCCGGCCGGGTCGCGCCGAGGAGCACGAACACCGCGACCATCACCAGCGGCGGCAGCACCCCCACGGTGAAGAAGTCGCCCGGCCGCACGGCCAGCGCCAGGCCGACCGAGAGCGCGACGAAGGCGATGTCGAAGAGCAGGCTCACCCGCCCGGTGAGCGCCACGTCGACGACCACGACGGTGAGGGCGACCGCCAGCCCGAGCGCGACGACCTGTGGGCCGGGTTCGCGCCCCTCCTCCCAGAGGGTCCTGGACTCGCTCACGGGTGCCTCCTCCACGGGGCCTACAGCGCCACGGTATGACCGGCGTCGGGCTCGTCGGGTGCGGCGCGCCGGTCGACGGCCCGCAGCTCGACGGCCCGCGGGGTCGGCAGCTCGTCGTCGGTCACGCCCAGGTCGCTGAACCGCCGGGCGGCCACGAGCACCCGCGACTCCAGGGAGCCGACCGCGGAGTTGTAGTGGCCGACGGCGGCGTTCAGCGACCGGCCGACCAGGTCGAGGTGGCCCCCGAGCGTGCCGAGCCGCCCGTGCAGGTCGCGGCCCAGCCGCTGGATCTCGCGCGCCTGGTCGGCGAGCGTCTCGTGGGACCACCCGTGGGCGACGGTGCGGAGCAGCGCGATCAGCGTCGTCGGCGTCGCCAGCACGACCTGGCGCGACGCGGCGTGCTCGATGAGCGAGCCGTCGGTCTCCAGCGCCGCGGCGAGGAACGACTCGGCCGGGACGAAGAGCACCACGAACTCCGGCGTCTCGGGCACGGCCCGCCAGTAGGCCTTGCCGCCCAGCGCGTCGATGTGGGTGCGGAGCTGCCGCGCGTGCCGCGCGAGGTGGGCCGGGCGCTCGTCGTCGTCGGCGCCGGTGGCGTCGAGGTAGGCGTCGAGGGGGACCTTGGCGTCCACGATGACGCAGCGGCCGCCGACGAGGTGGACGACCAGGTCGGGCCGCAGCGCGCCGTCCTCGAGCCGGACCTGCTCGGAGAAGTCGCACCGCTCGACCAGCCCCGCGAGCTCCACGGCCCGCCGCAGGTGCATCTCGCCCCAGCGGCCGCGCACCTGTGGCTTGCGCAGCGCGGTCGAGAGCGTCTGGGTCTCTCGGCGGAGGTCGTCGACCTGCTGGTGGAGCCGGCCGGTCCAGCCCTCGCGCTGCAGGTCGAGGTGGTGGAGCTGGTCGCTGAGTCGGTCCAGGCCCTGCATCACCTCGGCCTGCTCGACCATGCCTTGGCCGATCGCCTGGACGTGACCGGGGCGGGACCGGGTCCACAGGGCGCCGACGACCGCGCCCAGGGCCAGCCCGAGGACCAGGCCGAGGACCAGCGCGAGGAAGGTGACCGTCTCCATGCGGTCAGCATGACGGCGACCACCGACAGTCCGCGGGGACGCGCTCAGTCGAGGTCGACGATCACCGGGGCGTGGTCGGAGGCCCCGGTGCCGGCGCGCTCCTCGCGGTCGATGAACGCGTGCGTCACCCGGGCGGCCAGCGACGGCGAGCCGAGGACGAAGTCGATGCGCAGCCCGCGGTTGCGCTCGAACCGCTGCCGGTAGTAGTCCCAGTAGGTGTAGACCTCCGGGCCCGGCGTGTGCGGCCGCACCACCTCGACGTACCCGTCGTCGAGGAAGCGCTGGAACGCCGCGCGCTCCGGCGGGGTCACGTGGGTGCTCGTGGCGAACTGCTTGATGTCGAAAACGTCCTCGTCGAGCGGCGCGATGTTCCAGTCCCCGACGAGCGCGGTGTCGGTGTCGGTCCAGGCGAGCGCGGCCTCGCGCAGCCGGGCGAGCCAGTCGAGCTTGTAGGCGTAGTGCGGGTCGCCGGGCTTGCGGCCGTTGGGCACGTACAGGCTCCAGACGCGGACGCCGCCGCACGTCGCGCCGATCGCCCGCGCCTCGGCGGCCGGCGGGTCGCCCCACTCCGGCATCCCCTCGAACCCCACCTGGACGTCCTCGAGGCCGACCCGGCTGATCAGCGCGACGCCGTTCCACTGGCTGGTGCCGGCGGCCGCGACGTCGTACCCCATCGACTGCAGACCCATGAGCGGCAGCTGCTCCACGCGGGCCTTGGTCTCCTGCAGTGCGAGGACGTCGACCTGGTGGCGGTCGAGGAACGCCTCGACGCGGCCGATCCGTGAGCGGAGGGAGTTGACGTTCCAGGTGGCGATGCGCACCGGTTCACCCTAGTCAGGCCCTAGGGTTGCGCCACATGGAGAGGTTCGCCGCGTGGTCGGTGCATGCGTACACCGCCGTCGGCTCGGTCCTGGCGTTGTTGATGGTGCACTTCTCGTACGAGCACGACGTGGAGCTCGTCCTGTGGCTCTTCCTCGTCGCGATGGTCGTCGACGGCACCGACGGCTTCCTTGCCCGGCACTTCCGGGTCAAGGACGTCGTGCCCGGGATGGACGGGGCGCTGCTCGACAACATCGTCGACTACCTGACCTACGCCTTCGCCCCGATGGTGCTGCTGTGGGCCAACGGCTACCTGCCCGGGGGCGCGGCCGGCGGCGTCGTCGCGTCCATCCCGCTCCTGGCGTCCTGCTACCAGTTCTGCCGCAGCGACGCGAAGACCGACGACCACTTCTTCCTGGGCTTCCCGAGCTACTGGAACGTCGTCGCGTTCTACGTGATCGTCTTCGAGGTCGACACCACCCTCACGGTCGCGCTGCTGCTGGTCTTCGCGGTGCTCGTCTTCGTGCCGGTGAAGTACGTCTACCCCTCGCGGACAGCGGACCTCTGGTACCTCAACATGACCGCGGCGACCGTGTGGCTGGTGGCGTTCGGCGTGATCACCGCCCTGCTGCCCGACCCGCCGACCTGGCTCGTGGTGCTGTCGCTGGCCTACGTCGTCTACTACGTCGTGGTGAGCCTCTGGCTCACGTTCCGGGCGCGGCCGGCGCGGACGATGCAGCCGGCCTGAGCGAGGCCAGCCCGTCGAGCAGCCGGTCGACGTCCT
Organism: Nocardioides dongkuii; assembly: GCF_014127485.1. Taxonomy (NCBI): domain Bacteria; kingdom Bacillati; phylum Actinomycetota; class Actinomycetes; order Propionibacteriales; family Nocardioidaceae; genus Nocardioides; species Nocardioides dongkuii. The sequence continues at coordinate 1,112,979 of NZ_CP059903.1, forward strand.
CCTCGGAGGTGTACGCCGCCAGCCCGACCCGCACGCCGCCGGCGTCGCCCAGCCCGGCGTGCCGCGACGCCTCCAGCGCGTAGAAGCTCCCCGACGGCGCGTTCACGTCCAGCGTCGCCAGGTGCTCGTGCACCGCCCGCGGCGCGTGCCCGGCGACGGTGAGCAGCACGGTCGGCGTACGGCGTCCCACCCACGCCGAGTCGGCGCTTGTGTCCGGGTTTTCCCCAGGACCGGCTGTGGAGAAGGCGGACACAAGCGCCGACTCGGCGACTGCGGGGGCGGGGTGGCCGTGGACGGTGACGCCGTCGAGCGCGGCGAGGTCGGCGAGGAGGCGGGTGAGGAGCTGGTGCTCGCGCCGCTCGACGGCGGCCATCGAGGCGCGCACCCGGTCGCGGCGCCCGCCCGTGCCGGGCTCGATCGCGGCGATGAAGTCGACGGCGGCGGTCACGCCCGCGAGCAGCTCGTACGGCAGCGTGCCCAGCTCGAAGCGCTCCGGCACGGCGTCGGTCGACGGCAGCAGCTTGTCGGGGTGGAGCGTCTCGAGCAGGGCCGGGCTGGCGACCAGGGCGCCGAGGTGCGGGCCGAAGAACTTGTACGGCGAGCAGACCAGGACGTCGGCGCCGAGCGCGGCCAGGTCGACCGGCGCGTGCGGGGCGAGGTGCACGGCGTCCACGTGGACCAGGGCGCCGACCTCGTGCGCGGCAGCGGCGATCCTGGCGACGTCCGGGCGGGTGCCGAACAGGTTGGACGCCGCCGTCACCGCCACCAGCCGGGTGCGGTCGGAGAGCACGGTCGCGACGTCGTCGAACTCGGCGGTCACCGGGTCGAACCCGAGCCATCGCACGGTCGCCCCGGCGCGCTCGGCGGCGAGCACCCACGGGCGGATGTTCGCGTCGTGGTCGAGCCGGGTCACGACGACCTCGTCGCCGGGACCCCAGCCGCTGCTCAGGGTCCGCGCGAGGTCGAGGGTCAGCTGGGTCATCGAGCGGCCGAAGACCACGCCGCGGGGGTCGCCCCCGACCAGGTCGGCGACGGCCTGCCGGGCGGCCACGGTGACGGCCTCGGTACGGCGCTCGGTGGCGGTCGCCGTACCCCGCTGGCACAGGCCGGAGGTCATCGCCGCCGCGACCGCCTCCGCGACGACGGCCGGCACCTGCGAGCCGCCAGGCCCGTCGAAGTACGCCGTACCGCGGGCGAGCGAGGGGAAGGCCGAGCGGAGCTGTGCGTGATCCATGCCGCGATGCTGCCACCGTCCCTCGCGCGACGCTCATGCGACGCGGGGCCGCGGGCACCGGTCCGGTGGGCCGCAGGAGGGTCCTGCGGCCGCTCGATCGACGAGGAGGTCGACATGGGTGCCATCAGCCAGATCATGAGCAAGGTGACCGGGAGCGGCGGGGCCGCCGGACGGCGCGGCAGGACGGCCGGCGGCGGTCGCGGGGGCCGTGGGACGCGCTCGGGGCGGGCCGGTCGCGGCGCCAAGGACGAGGCGGTCAGCCGCGGCGTACGCGGCCTGCTGCGCCGCGCCCGCTGACGCAGCGTCCGCGTGATTGGGTCGCGGGCGGCAGGTCTCCGTAGACTCGCCGCCCGTGGCACTCACCATCGGCATCGTCGGTCTCCCCAACGCGGGCAAGTCCACCCTCTTCAACGCCCTGACCAAGAACGACGTGCTCGCGGCGAACTACCCGTTCGCGACGATCGAGCCCAACGTCGGCGTGGTCGGGGTGCCGGACGACCGGCTCCCGCGCCTGGCCGAGATCTTCGGCAGCGCCAAGGTGCTGCCGGCGACGGTCGAGTTCGTCGACATCGCCGGCATCGTCCGGGGCGCCTCGGAGGGGGAGGGGCTGGGCAACAAGTTCCTCAGCCACATCCGCGAGTCCGCCGCGATCTGCCAGGTCACCCGGGTCTTCCGCGACGAGGACGTCACCCACGTCGACGGCGAGGTCAACCCCGGCAACGACATCTCCACCATCCAGACCGAGCTGATCCTGGCCGACCTGCAGACGGTGGAGAAGGCGATCCCGCGGCTGGAGAAGGAGGCGCGCGGCAAGAAGGAGCTCGCCGCCAACCTCGAGGCCGCGAAGGAGGCCCTCGGCCACCTCGAGGCCGGGACGCCGATCATCGCCACCTCGGTGGACCGCGAGCTGATCCGCGAGCTGTCGCTGCTCACCGCGAAGCCGTTCATCTACGTCTTCAACTGCGACGCCGACGAGCTCGCCGACGAGGAGCTCAAGGACCGGATGCGCGCGCTGGTCGCGCCGTCCGAGGCGATCTTCCTCGACGCGAAGTTCGAGTCCGAGCTGGTCGAGCTCGGCGACGACGACGAGGCCCGCGCGATGCTGGCCGAGATGGGCGTCACCGAGCCCGGGCTCGACACCCTCGCCCGCGTCGGCTTCGACACCCTCGGCCTGCAGACCTACCTGACCGCCGGCCCCAAGGAGACGCGGGCCTGGACGATCAAGAAGGGCGCCACCGCCCCCGAGGCCGCCGGCGTCATCCACACCGACTTCCAGCGCGGCTTCATCAAGGCCGAGATCGTCTCCTTCGACGACCTGATCGAGGCTGGGTCCATGCAGAAGGCCAAGGAGGCCGGCAAGGTCCGCATGGAGGGCAAGGACTATGTCATGGCCGACGGCGACGTCGTGGAGTTCCGCTTCAACGTCTGACCGCTCACTGTTTGCGCAGGGCAGAGGCGGTTTTCAGCATCTTTAAGGCCGCCCTGCCCTCACGGTTCCCTGAGACCGACCAGGTTGCCCTTCGGTGAGGGCCAGATCAGCAGCAGCAGGACGAAGTACGGCAGAGCGAAGAGGATCGACGCGGGGCTGAACAGCTCGTCGCGAGTCCGCCACGGCGGCATGCCGTCGGCGCCGCAGGGGCAGGCCGCGGCGTCACGTTCAGATGATTCGACAGCCGTCATGGGGCGCGGGCTCCTTGCGGTTCAGGGCTGGGTCGGGTCCTGCCCTGCCAGGGTGCGCAGCACGTCGAGGGTCTCGGCCCCGTCCTGCTCGGTGCCGTGGTCGCTGAGCTTGACCACGACCGTGCGGGTCGTCGGGTTGACGTAGACGAACTGGCCGTAGACCCCGAGAGCGGTGTAGTCGGGGCTGACGCCGCCCGAGGGGTGCCACCACTGCGCGGAGTAGTTCCAGTCGCTCACGGGGTGCTCGGCGGGCGTGGTGATCCGGGCGATCCACTCCGCGGGGACGACCTCCTGGCCCGCGACCTGCCCGTCGTCGAGAACGAGCTGGCCGAGGTGGGCGAAGTCCAGGGCGGTCGCGTTCAGGCAGCAGAACGCCTTCTCCACGCCGCCGTCGGTGTCGAGGTTCCAGGTGGCGGAGCTCTGCGCGCCCATCGGTCCCCAGAGCCGTTCCGAGAGCAGGTCGGCCAGCGGCTTGCCCTCGATCTGTATCAGGATCATGCCCAGGAGCTGGGTGTTCACGCTGCGGTAGGCGCCCTGGGAGCCCGGGGTGAACTCGACCGCGCGGTTGTCGTGCAGGAAGCCGGGCATATCCGTGGTGAGCAGCATCCGGGCGGCCCCGACGAAGGGCCAGTAGGCCTTGTAGTTCTCCGAGACGTCCACGCCGGCCGTCATGTCCAGCAGGTCGTGCACGGTGATGTCGTCGTACTCGCTGCCCGACTTCAGCTCGGGCACCAGGTCGACCAGTCTGTCGTCCTCGCTGAGCTCGCCACGGTCGATGGCCTGCCCGATGAGCAGGGAGATCACCGACTTGGCCACCGACCACGAGTTCATCCGGGTGCCGGCGTCGATCCCGTCGGCGTACCACTCCTCGACCAGCTCCCCGTCCTGCAGGACGACCAGCGCCTTGCTGCTGGTGTTCTCGAGGAACTCCTCCAGTGAGATTCGGTCGCCCTTCCACGGCACGTCGTCGGGCAGGTCGCCCGTCCCGGCCGGGAAGGTGATGGGCCGGGTGGAGGCCGGAACCTGGTGCGCTGGGAAGAAGTCGCCCTGGCGCGAGGGCTCGCTCAGCGCGATCTGGGCCAGGCGCGTCGGCCTGGGGATCTCCATCGCGCGGGTGCCGAGGTACGCCCCGGCCGCCAGGACGACGACGAGGACCAGCACGGTGCCGAGCGCCCGGCGCAGCGGACGCCGGCGGCGGGGTCGTGCCGGGGGCGAGGCGGTCTCGGACACGGTGGAACTCCTCTCGGGGCTCCGGGCCGGGCGCCGGGCGGGGCGATCGTGACACACGGCGGCGCTCCCGACCCGCCGCCACGCGCGACCCTCCGCAGACACCAACAACCACCGAAACCCCGCGTGATCGTTCGCCTCAACGTCTGAAGCCACGCCGTGAGGTGCGGGTCAAGCTCGACCCTCCGGCTGGGCTCCCGACCCGGACCGGTGCCGATGATGACTCGCCTTGCACGACCCGTCCTGCTCCCTCGCCCTGACGGTCGGCGCCGTCCAGCTCGTGCCCACGGGCGCCCCCGGCGCCCCGCCGTCGGCCGCACCGGATCATCGTCCGAGCGGCGTCGTGACCTTCATGCGGCAGGACGACGGGACACTGGCAGACCTGGGTCGCCACCGCGGACCTTCGCGGCGGAGCACTGGGCCTCAGGGCGCGGAGGGGAACGCCGCCATCGCCGCGTGAGCGATCGCCAGGACCTCCTCGGTGGTGCCACCGTCGCGGGCGCAGCCGGACATGCCGCGCAGCACCGCCACGAGGAACGAGGCCAGCTGGTCGGTCCGGGTGCCGGCCGGGAGGTCGCCGTCTTGCACGCCGCGATCGAGCCGGTCACGGAGCCGCCGGTGGACCTCCTCGCGCTGGGCGGTGAGCCGCGGCTCGGTCAGCATCAGGCAGCCGGGAGGCGTCGCCGTGTCGGTGTGGGCGCGAGCGGTGTCCTCGAGCATCCGCGCGACGGCCTCGCGCGCGGTCGGCAGGTGGAGCGACTGGTCGAGGGCCTCGCAGGTGCGGCGGAAGTACGTGGCGGAGGCCTCTTCGAAGAGGCGGTGCTTGTCGCCGAACGCCGCGTAGAGGCTCGGTGGCGACACGCCCATGGCCGCGGTGAGCGTCGCGACGGACGTCTCCTCATACCCCTCGCGCCAGAACTGCTCGACAGCGGCGGCGAGCGCCGCCTCGCGATCGAAGCTCCGTGGTCGGCCGGCCATGCGACCATCATAACGTAGTGATCGCTATGGAATCTGGTACGGTTCCCACCGGAATCAATAGCGATCACTACAGAATGGAACGTCATGAAGCTCGAGGGATCGGTCGTGCTCGTCACCGGAGCGAATCGGGGCATCGGCGCCGAGTTCGTCAGCCTCCTCAAGGAACGCGGGGCCGCCAAGATCTACGCCGCCGCACGGGATGCCAGCTCGGTCCAGGCCGACGGCGTCGAGGTGATCGAGCTCGACGTCACGGACGCCGCCCAGATCGAGGCCGCGGCCCGCGCCGCGGGCGACGTGCAGGTCCTCGTGAACAACGCGGGGATCTCCACGGGCACGGCGCTGGTGACCGGGGACGAGGCAACCATCAGGCGGGAGATGGACACCAACTTCTACGGTCCGCTGCTGCTGACCCGCGCCTTCGCCCCGGTCCTCCGGGCCAACGGGGGCGGCGCCGTCCTCAACGTCATCTCCGCGTTGTCCTGGTTCAGCACTCCGAGCGCCGGCGCCTACGCCGCATCGAAGGCTGCGGCGTGGATGCTGACGGACAGCACCCGCCTCGAGCTCGCGTCACAGGGCACGCACGTCGTCGGTGTGCACATGGGTCTGGTCGACACCGACATGGTCAAGGGCATCGATGCGCCGAAGATCGACCCGGCCGCCGTGGTGGATGCGGCGCTCGATGCGATCGAGTCGGGGGCGCAGGAGGTGCTGGCCGACGACTGGGCGACGTTCGTGAAGTCGGGGCTCCTGCTCGACCCGAAGGAGCGGTACGGGCAGATCTTCGCCGCCCTCGGCGCGAGCTGAGCGGCCCAGGGCCCCACCCGCTCCAGGTCCCGGGAGAGCTGGTCGTTCGTCAGGGGCGTCGATAGGCGAGGAACACCGCTCCGGTTCGTGATCGGGCCGCCTTGGTCAGGGTCAGGCGTCGCAGGTTCACTGCCTCGGTCAGGAGATGCCGTCCCGTACCGGCAAGGGTGGGGACGAGGACGAGCTCGAGGCGGTCGACGAGGTCGGCGGCCAGGAGGTCACGGGCGAGGCCGATGCTCCCGTGGACACCGATGTCGGCACCGGGACCGGCGCGGAGGCGGTTGACGTAGGGGAGCAGCGAGTCGTCGGCAGGCACGGTGTGCGCCCAGCGCCCCGGGAGGGGTGCGGGGTCCGAGGTGAAGACGTGCTTGGTCGTGCGGTTGATGAAGTCGGCGAACGGCTGGACGTCGCTGCTGGGCCAGTAGTCGACCCAGTAGTCGTAGGTCCCGCGACCGAGGAGCACGTCGTCCTGGGTGGCGATGACGCTCGCGAGGTTCGCGAACACCTCGTCGTCGGCCTCGAACATCCAGTTCCCCGGCTCCTCGGCGACGCCGTCGAGGGACAGCAGGGTGTAGAGGACGACGTCGCGCACAGGGGTCTCCCGGGGGATCGATGTGGTGACGTGCGGATGGACCGTCGTGGCGAGGTGAACTCATCGGTGGCCACTCCGCGCACAGCGAGGTCGTCCGTGCGCCGCGTCAGCCCATGGGCCCGTGGGCCCCGGCGGGGGCGTCGACGTCGGTGTCGCTGCCGTTGACGCTCATGGTGTACGTGGCACCGGGCTCGATGGCGGCCGAGGAGCAGACGACCGAGGCGTAGTCCTTCTCGATCCGCTTCCACGTGTAGATCTCGCCCGGGGCTGTCGATAACGTCGGGACATGCACCGGATCTTCGCCACGAGCGTCGCGTCCGTCTATCCCCACTACCTGACGAAGGTGGAGAAGAAGGGACGCACGAAGGCAGAGCTGGACGAGGTCATCGGGTGGCTGACCGGCTTCGACGAACCGCGGCTCCGCGAGCACCTCGCGGCGGGGACGACCTTCGAGGAGTTCTTCGCCGAGGCGCAGCTCAACCCGAGCGTCTCGTTGATCACCGGCTCAGTGTGCGGGGTGCGCGTCGAGGACGTCGAGGATCCCTTGATGCAGAAGATCCGCTACCTGGACAAGCTGGTGGACGAGCTCGCCCAGGGCAAGCCGATGGCGAAGGTGCTGCGATCGGCTTCATGAGCTGGGCTGACGTGAGGTTGCGGGACAGCATTTCACCGGTGGAGTGAGGCCGTCCCGCGGGCCGGTCGACTCACATCAGGTAGTCGTCGTTGCTGGCTCGGATCGTGATGTCGCTGATGCTGACGCCCCACGGCTGGTCGATGGTGTGGAGCACCTGCTCGGCCATCAGGGCCGGGGACATGGCGGCGTACCCGATGCTGTCGGGACTGGTGAGGTCCGCGGGCGGATCGGCGCCGAAGATCCGGGTCATCTTGTCGTAGAACTGGGCCCGGTTCGTCCCGAGGACCGGGTCGATCGCCTCGGGGTTCAAGACGCCGGCGGCAAGCCCGGTGCCGGGCACCCCGGTCGGCCGGATCGTCGTCACCTTGATCGCGCCGAGTGACTCCTGCCGCAACGACTCGGACAGCACGTTGACCGCCGCCTTGGTCGCGCCGTACACGGCCGATCCAGCGACCGGATGGTTCCCGAACACCGACGAGATGTTGACGACGTGTCCGCGGCCCTGAGCCATCATCTGGTCGTGCACCGCGATGATGCCGTGCAGCACGCCCTTGATGTTGATGTCGATGCATCGGCTCCAGGCGTCAGCGGCCATCGCGTGGTCGGCGTAGAACGCCAGCGGCATCACGCCGGCGTTGTTGATGATGACGTCGATCGCCCCGAAGCGCTCGGTCACCCGGGTCGCGAACGAACGCATCGCACCGAGGTCGGTCACGTCGACGCCACCGGTGATGGTCCGGTCGCCGGCCAGGTCCGCGAGCGCGGGCTCGTCGATGTCGCACGCGCCGACGTTGGCTCCGCGCGCGGCGGCCTGCATCGTGAGCTCACGCCCGAAGCCGCCCGCGGCCCCGGTCACGATGAGCGTGCGGCCCTCCAGGTGGTTCAGCATCGCGTCCTCACAACGCGGAGCCGAGCTGGAAGACTGCTCCCAGGTCCTCACCGTAGGCACAGAAGTCAGGCGCGGTCGGCAGGCCCAGGGAGCGCAGCTCGTCGGCGATCGGGCCGTCGCCGACCGTGATCTCCACGTCGCCGGCATCCACGAAGCCCGAGGCCATGTCCATCGCCAGCGGGGTCGAATAGGCGACGCCGTCGAGGTAGGAGTAGCTGGACGTATCGATCCTGGTGGGCGCGCCGGCCGGCTCAGCGCGCGGCAGCGAGACGCGGAGGACCGACTGCTCGCCGTCGAGGAGCTCGAAGGTCACGGTGTCATCGGTGTAGGTCGCGTCGATCCGCATCACCGTCTTGGGGAACCCCATCACCTGGTTGCCGGCGAGGCAGGTGAACTCCTGGTCGACCGGCATCCGGTAGACGAAGGATCCGACGACCTCGTCACCAGCGCCGACGGGCCGCGCCAGGAAGCCGAGGTTGACCTCGTTGTAGTCGCCCCACGGGTTCTCCCGGTAGTCGACGAGACTGACGATGAGCTGCGCCATCCCCGGCGCGGTCTCGGCGATCTCGAACCGGTCTCCGGGGAGCAGCGCCGCAGCAGCGTCGGCGGGCACGCTGAAGCCCAGGGTGGCGGCGTTGAACGAGTTGACCTCCATCGGGAAGGTGATCTCTCGTCCTTGGATGGAGCCCCAGGTCGTGGTCGTCACGCTGCCGTCCTTCGGGTCGATCGGAATTGACTCGCGTCAAGTTAGCCGAAGTGTGTGACGTACGCCATGGTCATGCCGGGGACGTCGGCAGGTCGTGGTCCGTGGCGTTGACAGGGTCCGGCGTCGGGACCCGGGACTGTGGTGGATCCGTTCAACCTGCTTGAACCGAACCACCACAGTCCGCGCACAGCGAGGGCGTCCGCGCGCCGCTTCAGCCCATCGGCCCGTGGCCGCCGGCGGGGGCGTCACCGGCGACGACGTCGGTGTCGGTGCCGTTGACATTGACGGTGTAGGTGGCGCCGGGCTCGATGGCGGCCGAGGAGTAGACGACCGAGGCGTAGTCCTTCTCGATCGTGTACGCCGCCAGCTCCTCGCCGTCGGCGTCGGTGACGGTGACGGTCACCTCGGAGCCGGCGGGCGCGGTGGCCGGGAGGGCGGTGGCGATCCAGCCCTGGGGGGAGTCCGTCGCGGGAGCGGTCATCATCCCCGCGCTCCCGGAGGCGAGCAGCGTGCCGCCCGCGATCTCGAAGGTGCCGTTGACGTCCAGGGCCCCGTTGCCGGCGGAGGTCGGCCCGTACACCGTGACGTCTCCGCCCGTGATGGTGGCGTCGCCGTTGGAGTCGAGCCCGTCACCGCTCGACCACACCTCGACGGTCCCGCCGTTGATGTGGAGGCCCAGGGAGCTGTCCGCCGCCATGCCTCCGCCGGGCCCGGATCCGGGCGGGCCGTCCGTGGCGGCGCTGTCGTCGGAGGAGGCGACGTTGATCCCGTCGTCGGCGGAGTGCAGCTCGACGTCGCCGCCGTCGATGATGATCAGGGAGCCCTCCATCGCCTCGATCGAGCCGGTCACGTCGACGTCGCCGTCGGCGACGAGCACCTGCGTGCCCTTGATGCCGTCGTCCTGCGACGCCACCCGGACGGCTCCGCCCTCGACCAGCACGAACCCGGTGCCCGGGTCGGTGTTGTCGGACTTGATGCCGTCGTCGACGGCGTCGACGTCGACGGTGCCGGCCTCGACCACGAGGTAGTCCTTGCCGATGATGCCGTCGTCGACCGAGGTCACGGCGATGGAGCCGCCGGTGATCACCAGGCCGTCCTTGCCCACGATGCCGTTGTTGCTGTTGCCCGTGACGGCCAGGGCGCCGGTGCCGCCGATGGTGAGGTCGGCGGTGGAGTGGAGCGCGCCGGTGGGGGCGTCCTCGGAGGTGTCCTCGTGCGTCGAGGCATCCGCGAGCGCGTTCTCGCTGCCGTCGGCGAGGACGACGACGACCGACTCGGCGTCCTCGACGTTGAGCGCCGACGTCGTGTCCGAGGCGATCCTCGCCCCGTCGAGCACGAGCCGTACGACGCCGTCGGCGCTGCTGTCGACGACCACCTGGCCGGTCAGCTCGCCGTGCAGGCGGTAGGTCCCCGGGGCGGTGATGGTGACGGTCCCGTCGTCGCTGCGCACGGCGTCGCTGTCGGACGTCGCCGACGTGCCGGACAGGGCGACGTCCACGAGGTCCGCGTCGCCGTAGGAGATGTCACCGGTCTCGACCTCGATGTTCTCGGCGAGTGCCTCGGCGACGGTGGTCGCGTCCGTGGCGGGGGTGCTGGTCGTGGTCCGGTCGTCGCTGGCGTCGGACGTCCCGCAGCCGGCGAGGAGGACCGTCGCCATGGCGGCGGCCATGGCCTGGCGGAGTCGGGAGAGCTGCATGGTGCTGCCTTTCGAGGATGGGGTCACCTGGTGCACAGGCGGTGGGAGGGGAACGTCCCGGCCGTGCGGGGGACGTGGAGGAGGTGCTGGTCGAGGACGCGGTGCCACTTGAGCCGGGGGAGCTCGGGGTGGAGCGCGGCCATGCCGACGCCGTACTTGGAGATCCGGCAGGGTCGGTGCCCGCGGGACCACAGCAGCCGGTCGAACGCCGAGGGGCTCGACCCGCTCTTGGTCTCGACGATCGCCAGCGTCGGGCGCTCGAGGACCGGCCGGTCGACGCTGGTGAGGGACGTCCAACCGACGTCGGTGTCGATGGTGACCCGGCTGCGGGCCTCGGGCAGGTACAGGGTGGAGCGGCGGTACGCCGTGACGAGGACCGGCTCGAGCGCGGCGACGTCGACCGTGATGCCGGCGGCGGCGAGGCGGCCGGCCACGAACGCCCGGCCGTCGTGGGTGAGCGGTCCGTCGAGGGCGTCGTGGTGCGCGACCCGCTCCTTGACGGTCAGGTCGCGCCCGCGCCGGGTCTTGACCTCCAGCCACGAGGTCCCGGTGTCGAGGTAGGCGCGGGTGCGCACCTTGAAGCGGCGGCGTCGTCGGCGTCCGGCGAGCAGGTAGCTGGTCCGGTCGGGGGTGTCGAAGTAGGTCGAGCGGTAGCCGAAGTCGCGGACGCCCCGGATCTCGAGGGCGCGGGTGCCGGCGGGCGCAGCCGCCAGCAACCCGGCCAGCTCGGCGGTGCGTACGACGTACTTGCGGTCGACCCGGGCCAGGAGCGAGGCCTCCTCGACGAGGTCGTCGAGGCCGATGGGGTCGAAGCGGCCGACCGGGAGGAGCGCGGCGGCGGGAGCGCTGGTCATCGCGCTCATCGACGCCCGCCGACGCGCGGGAGCGGGTCCGGCACGGTGCCGGACGACGACGGGCGGTGCCGGACCTCGACGAGCGTGGTGTCGTTGACCAGGTCGGTACGCCGGACCGTGACGGCGAGGACCTCGGTGCCCAGGAGCTGCTCGAGGTGGGCCGTGAGCGCGGCGCCCTCGGTCATCGCCCGGTCGAGCAGCAGGTCCTGCTGCTGGACCGGCGGCGCCACCCGCGGGTGGTCGCCCAGCCACAGGGCGCCCAGGACGCCGGCGAGGAGTACGCCGTGCAGGACGGTGGGGGTGGTCGTCAGCCCGCAGATCAGGCCGATGGCCAGCGCCGCGAAGTAGTAGGCGATCTCGTGGTGGGCGAGCTCGTGCGACCGCAGGCGGATGATCGACAGCACGCCGAACAGGCCGAGGCCGAGCCCGGCGCCGACGGTGCTGGTCGCCAGGGTGGCGGTCACCGCCAGGACCGCGACGTTGATGCCGAGGTAGGCGACGACCAGCTCCCGGCGACGGTGGCGGGACAGGAAGAGGCCGACGAGGACGGCGACCGCGGCCACGTCGGCGGCGAGCATGGCGTACTGCTGCATCGAGGGGACTCCTGGGCTCGGGGGAGCGGCGAGTCGTCCTGCGGGCGAGCTCGCCGGCGCTAGGACCAGTACGCCGGTCCAAGCCCGGCCCCTCGTGTGCTGAGCCTGTGTGCCGCCTGTGAGGTGGGGGGCGGCGGTACGACGACCGTCGCGCGCCCGCTCAGCCCGCCAGCGTGCCGAAGCTGCTGCGGTGGAAGACGAGCGGCTGCGAGGTGTCGGTGTGCTCGACGGCGTGCAGGCGCAGGATCACGATGGTGTGGTCCCCGGCATCGACCTCGCGGTAGATCGTGCAGTCGAAGCGGGCCAGCCCCTCGTCGAGCGTGACGGCACCCGCGTCGGTCGTGGTCACGGCCACGTCGTCGAAGCGGTGCGCGACCGGCCCGGCGAGCTGGCGGCAGACCGCGCCGTGGTGCTCGGCGAGCACCGTCAGCCCGAGGTGCCCGGCGCGGCGCAGGGTCGGCCAGGTCTTCGAGGTGGTCGCCACCGAGAAGGACACCAGCGGCGGGTCCAGGCTCACCGAGGTGAACGAGCTGGCCGCCAGCCCCACGAGCTCGTCGTCCACCGACGCGGCCACGGCCACCACACCGCTGGGGAAGACCCCGAAGGCGGCGCGGAGCCGGGTCGCGTCGAGGTCCTGGTTCGTCGTGAGTGCGGTCATCGTCATGCGGTCGCTCCTGCTCTGCGGGGGAGGTCGTGGAGGCTGGCGGTGATGACGGGCCGGGCGCGCTCGAGCCACGCGGCGTACGACGCGGGGTCGTCGTGGGCCGCGTCCACGACGTAGAGCGCCCTGGTCGGGACGCTCGCGCCGATCTCGGTCAGCACCGGCCGCAGCGTCAGCTCCGGGGCGAGCGCGTGCCCGGGGCCGGCGCCCAGCATCAGCGGCACGGCCACGCCACTCAGCCCCTCGGTGCCGAACCGGTCGAGGAAGAGCTTGAGCAGCCCGGTGAACGTGCCCTTGTAGGTCGGGCAGGCGACCACGACCAGGTCGGCGGCCCCCACCTCGGCCACCAGGCCGGCCACCGTCGGGTCCGACCAGTCCAGCAGGGCCGGCCCCAGGGTCGCCAGGTCGACGACCAGGCCGGGCTCGGCGCCGGTGAGCTCACGGGCGAGGTGGACCGCGGCGCCCAGGGTGCGGGACGCCGGCTTGGGGTTGCCGACGACGACCGCCACGCGTGGCGCCGTCCCGGTGTGGTCGTGTGCGGTGCTCACACGTGGCTCCTGGTCGAGGGGTCGAGGGGCGCCGCCATCCTCACTTAAAACTATCAACTTGGTCAACTTAAGCGGTGGGCGTGTCGCGCCGGGCGGACGAGGGGCCGCGTTCCTCGTCACACCGCCGCCGTCGGGGAACGTACGGCGGCCCGCGGGTGCTCTACCAGGTGACCGCGCCACCGCACCGAGGGAGAGCCCCCATGAGCACCGCCCGCACGACCACCCTGGTCCAAGACCTCGACGCCCTGCACGCGTCGTACGTCGCGGCGATCAACTCCGCCGTCGAGTCCGACCGGGACGACGAGGTCGCCGAGCTGGCCGCGGCGTACGACCGCGAGGCGACGGTCATGGTCGCCGAGCGCGAGGGCAGGACGCACCTGCTGCCGCTCCTGCGCCGGCGCCGCCGCTCCGCGTGACCCTTCTCGCGAGCGTAGGGCGCGACGTTCGGGGGTAGTAGGAGGACTGCGCCGACCCCCAACGAGAAGGACTGACCCGTGCCACGCCAGAGGATCGCCGACCGCTACGACGTCGAACGGGCTGTCGGCCACGGATCCACCGGCACCGTCTGGCTGTGCCGGGACGCCGTGCTCGGCCGGCACGTCGCCCTCAAGCGGGTCGGCATCCGCCCGGGCGGCTCCGACGCCGACCTCGACCGCGCGATGCGCGAGGCCCGGTCGGCCGCCGCGCTGAACCACCCGCACGTCGTCTCCGTCTTCGACACCGTCGAGGAGAACGACGAGACCTGGCTGGTGATGGAGTACGTCGACTCCCGGACGCTCGGCGACCTCATCGAGGCCGAGGGCCCGCTGCCGCCGGAGCGGGTCGCCCGCCTCGGGGCGCAGGCCGCCGAGGGCCTGGCAGCCGCCCACGCCCGCGGCATCGTGCACCGTGACGTCAAGCCCGGCAACATCCTGGTCGACGCCGACGACCGCGCGAAGATCACCGACTTCGGCATCGCCCGCATCCAGGGCGACCCCCAGCTCACCACCGTCGGCGTCATCAGCGGCACCCCGGCGTACCTCGCGCCGGAGGTCGCCCGCGGCAAGAACCCCGGCGCCCCTGCCGACGTGTGGGCGCTCGGCGTCACGCTCTACCGCGCCGTCGAGGGCCGCGGCCCGTACGAGGAGCACGACAACGCCATCGCGATGCTCACCACGATCGCGTCCGGCCGGCCCCGGCCCCCCGAGCGCGCCGGTGTCCTCGAACTGGCGCTGAGCCGGATGCTCGACCCCGACCCCACCACCCGGTGGTCGATGGAGGACGCCGCGCACGCGCTGCGCCGCGCCGGTCGCGACCAGGCGCCGACCCCCGTCGCCACCCCCGCCGAGCCGACCCCGGCCGTCGCGCCGGTCCCCGCACCCGACGCACCCCCGGCGACACCTGCGGCGACACCTGTCGCGACGTCCGCGGACGGCGACGGCCGCCGGCGCGGTCCGCTCCTCCTGGCGGCTGCGGCGGTCGTCGTGCTGCTCGCCCTCGGGATCGGCTACCTCGCGCTCGGCGGCGACGACGACGGCGACGAACCGGCCGCCGACCCGAGTCCGACGTCCAGCTCGGAGCGGGAGCGCGACCAGGAGCCCGCCGGGCAGGGCGGCGGCACGCCGCAGGAGCCGGCGGACCCGGTGGAGGAGTCGCCGGCGACACCCGCTGAGCCCGAGGAGTCCGCTGAGGAGCCCGCCGAGGAGCCCGCTGCGGAGCCGGCGGGCGGGGCCGGGGCGGTCGTCACCGACTACTACTCCCTCCTCCCCACCGACACCGAGGCCGCGTGGGAGATGTTCACCCCCGCCTTGCAGGCGACGATGAAGGGCGGCTACGACGGGTACGCCGGCTTCTGGCGCACGATCAGCTCGGTCGACGTCCTCGGCACGCAGACCGTCCGGCCCGGCATCGTCAAGGTGACCCTGCGCTACGACACCGGTGAGGTCGAGACCCGCGAGATCGGCGTCGTCGACGAGGGGGACGGGCTGCGACTCGCCTCTGACCGAGTCGTGCCCACTGCCTGATCGGCGTGGCTGGACACCCTCGTTCATGACGCCGTCCCGGGTGCGCGCCGTCCTCGCCGTGGTGCTCGGCGCCTCGGTGGCCGGGCACGTCGCCGCCGCGCGGTCGTGGGGGTCCCGGCGGGCGGCGCCGGGGGACGTCGACCCCACACCCGACGGGCACGCGCTGGGGGAGACCGGCGAGCGCTACCGGTCGCTGTTCGAGTACCACACCAGCGCCGTCTTCTCCCTCGACCTCGAGGGCCGCTTCACGTCGGTCAACGCGGCGGCGGAGCGGACCAGCGGCTACACCGAGGACGAGCTGCGCGGCATGGCCTTCGCCGACCTCATCGAGCCCGACCACCTGGGGGCGGTCGCCGAGGCGTTCCTCGACGTCGTCGGCCGGCGCCCGCGGCACCTGGACACCGTGATCCTGCGCGCCGACGGCAGCCCCACGGAGCTCTCGATCACCGGCCTGCCGATCGTGGTCGGCGACGAGGTGGTCGGCGTCCACGGCATCGCCGAGAACGTCACCGAGCGCAACCGCCTCCAGCGCGAGCTGGAGGAGGCGCACCGCAGCGCCCAGCAGGCGAGCGAGGCGAAGTCGATGTTCCTCGCCAACGTCAGCCACGAGATCCGGACGCCCCTCACCTCGATGCTCGCCTCGTCCGAGCTGCTCGCCGAGAGCGACCTCGACCCGGTCCAGGTCCGGCTCGTCGAGACCCTGCACCGCTCCGGGCAACGGCTGCTGCGGCTGGTCGAGGAGATCCTCGACTTCTCCGCCATCGAGGCCGGCAAGGCGACGGTGTACGACGTCCCGCTCGATCTGCGGACCGTCGTGCTCGACGCGGTGGCGCTGGCGCGCCCGGAGGCCGAGGAGAAGGGGGTGCGGCTGGTCGTCGAGGTCGACCCGACCCTGCCGCCCGTGCTCTCCGGCGACCCGCAGCGGATCGCGCAGGTGCTCACCAACCTGCTGAGCAACGCTGTGAAGTTCACCGCCGAGGGCCAGGTCGACGTGCGCGTCGAGGTGGCCAAGCGCTCCGGGCCGGTCACCACCGTCCTGTTCCGGGTCGAGGACACCGGCATCGGGATGACCACGGATCAGCAGACCCGGCTCTTCGAGTCCTTCAGCCAGGGCGACGCGTCCGTGGGCCGCCAGTACGGCGGCACCGGCCTCGGCCTGGCGATCTGCCGGCAGCTGGTGACGCTGATGGGCGGCTCGATCTGGGCCTCGGGGACCCTGGGCGAGGGCAGCACCTTCGCGTTCGTGCTGCCGCTGGTCGAGCCGGCGTCAACGTGAGACCGGGACCCAGCGGCTCAGCGCGGCGCCGAGGTCGTCCGGTGTGAACGGCTTGGCGACGTAGTCGTCCATGCCGGCGGCCAGGCAGCGCTCGCGCTCGCCCTGGACCACGCCGGCGGTCAGCGCGATCACCGGCAGCCGCCGCCCGCCGTCCTCGCGACGCCGCAGCTCGCGGGTGGCGTCGTACCCGTCGAGGACGGGCATCTGGCAGTCCATCAGGACCACGTCGTACGCCGTCCGCTCGAGCGCGTCGAGGGCCTGTCGGCCGTCGCCGACCACGTCGGCGGTGAAGCCGAGGTGGGTCAGCACGCCGACCGCGACGATCTGGTTCAGCTCGCTGTCCTCGACCACCAGTGCGTGCCCGCGGGGCGGACGCTCGGCCTCGGCGTCGTCGATCCTGGCCGCCGCGTGCCGGCCCAGGACCTGCTGCAGCGCCTCGCGCAGGCGGGTCAGGTGCACCGGCTTGGTGAGGCGTACGTCGATCCCGGCCGCCGCGGCCTCGGCGGCGCTCACGTCCGGCCCGGACGTGAGCAGCACCGTGCCGAGGCGGATGTCGGGGTCCTCGGCGACCAGCCGCGCCAGCTCGAGTCCGTCCATGCCGGGCATGCACAGGTCGAGGATCGCGATGTCGAACGGCTTGCCGGCGCCGGCGGCGGCACGCAGCATCCGCAGGGCGGTCGGTGCGTCCTCGACGGTCGCCGTGCGGGTGCCCCAGGCGGTCGTCTGCTCCTGGAGGATGAGCCGGTTGGTCTGGTTGTCGTCCACGACCAGGACCCGCGCCCGCTCGAGGCCCCGGGTGAGCGGGACGGGGGCGATGTCGGGGTCGAGCGCCGCGGCGAGGGGCAGCGTGAACGAGAACGTGCTGCCCTCGCCGAGCGTGCTGCGTACCCGGAGCTCGCCGCCCATCGCGGCCACCAGGCGGCGGGCGATGGCGAGCCCGAGGCCGGTGCCGCCGTACCGCCGGGTGGTGGAGGAGTCGACCTGGAGGAACGGCTCGAAGAGCCGCTCGGTCTCACCCTCGGGGATGCCGATGCCGGTGTCGCGCACCTCGAAGTGGACCAGCACGAGGTCATCGGTGCCGGGGCTGTCGTCGGCGACGCGGGCCGAGACGACGACCTCGCCGTGCTCGGTGAACTTCACGGCGTTGCCGACCAGGTTGGTCAGCACCTGGCGCAGCCGGGTGGGGTCGCCCCGCAGGCCGAGCGGGAGGTCGGGGGAGCAGTAGGCCAGCAGCTCCACGCCCTTGGCCTGCGCCGCCGCGGCGACCAGCTCGCCGGACTGGCCGACCAGCTGGGCGACGTCGAAGTCGACCGACTCCAGCTCCAGGTGCCCTGCCTCCACCTTGGAGAAGTCGAGGATGTCGTTGATGATCGCGAGCAGCTGCTCGCCGGCGCCCTGCACGCCCTCGGCGTACTGCCGCTGGCGGTCGCCGAGATCGGTGGTGAGCAGCAGGCCGGTCAGCCCGATGACGCCGTTCATCGGCGTGCGGATCTCGTGGCTCATCGTGGCGAGGAACGCCGACTTCGCCCGCGAGCCCGTGAGTGCCGCGTCGCGGGCGCCGACCAGCTCGTCGCGGGCGAGGCGCTCGGACTCCAGCAGCCGGGCGGTGCGCACGAAGGCGAGGGCCAGCAGGATCCCGCCTCCCGCGAGCACCCAGCCCTTGCCGCTCGGCCCCGGCGTGGACGCGTCCACGGCCAGCAGGACCGGGGGGACCAGCAGCGGGAGGACGGAGATCGCGAGGCGGCGCAGGGTGGCCGGGCGCGTGGCGAGCCGCTCGCCGTCGTCCGGCCGCGCCCGATCGGGGGCGAAGACGGCCATCGCCAGCAGGCCGCTGCCGAGCATGAACGTCGCGTCGACCACCGCCGAGGTCGTGCCCTCGACGACGAGGACCAGGTAGCTGACGTCCGCCACCAGCCAGCACGCGATGCCGCCGGCGATCCACGCCGCCCCGGGGGCGCGGGTGCGCCGGTCGCCCAGCAACCGGCCCAGGAGGGCGAGCAGCACCGCGTCCAGGATCGGGTAGGAGGCCAGCACCGCGCGGACCGAGGCGGAGTAGGTGGGGTCGGAGACGATCGCCGCGATCGAGACGTGCCACGCGAGCAGCAGGGCGACCACGATGACCGTGACGGCGTCGATCAGCCCGTCGATCCCCGCCCCGCGCTGGCCGCGCACGAGGAGGACGACGAGCGCCCCGCCCAGCAGCAGGTACGCGACGGCGTACACCGGGTCGGCCCAGGTGGCGTCGGGCTCGAGCCCGGCCGCGACGTACCCGCTCCAGACGGCGTCGCCGGCGGCGGAGGCGCTGATGCCGCCCGCGACGAGCGCCGACACCCGCCGTCGGCCCGGCGGGGTGCGCAGCACGCCGATCCACGCGACGGACGCGGCCACCACGAGGCCGGCGAAGTAGGACAGCTCGCCGCCCAGGCCGGTCGGGTGCACCACCTGCACGACCGCGAGCACGAGCACGGCGACGAGTGCGGCCACGGGCAGGCGACCCAGCGCGGCGACGTGCCTCACGAGCCCCCCTCTCGTCGACCGGGCGGGTGTCCACGCCCCGGTCTGCGTGGTCCTTCGGCACCGCCGCGGCGTTCCTGAGGGGCTCCCGCCCGCCGTACCGGTGGTCGAGCAGCGAGGAGCGTCAGCGACGAGCGGTGTCGAGACCCCCGCAGCCGACGTACAACCTCAGCCAAGGCCCTGCCTCACCTCACCGGGTTTCGACAACGCTCAGGCGCAGAGCGCCTTCGCTGCTCAACCACCGGTGGTCGAGCAGCGAGGAGCGCCCGCCGTACCGGTGGTCGAGCAGCGAGGAGCGCCCGCCGTACCGGTGGTCGAGCAGCGAGGAGCGCCAGCGACGAGCGGTGTCGAGACCCCTGCAGCGTCCCCGAGACCTTGGGCGAACGCTCAGGCGTAGAGCGCCTTCGCTGCTCAACCACCCGTGCGGGAACCCGAGAACCCCCTCGATGCGTCCAGGGGGTGTGGGCGACGAGGCGAGGGACCGCGAGTTCGGGGAGTACGCCGCCGCGCGCTGGCCACGGCTGGTGCGCGCGGCGGTGCCGCTGGGCAGTCCCGTGCAGGTGCTGCTCGCGGGGCCCTAGCGTGGCCTGGTGCACCGCTCCCGCATCGGTCTCGTGCTGATCGACCACCCCGCGTCGGACTGGGAGCGCGCGCTCTCCTTCTGGGCCGGCGTCCAGGGGGTCGAGCCGTCCGGCTCCGAGGAGACCTACCGCTCGCTGGGCGCGATCGGCGGCGGCGCCTCCCTGGAGTCCCAGCGCACCGGCGACGGCACCCCGGCCCGGATCCACCTCGACATCGAGACCGACGACCTGGCGGCCGAGGTGGCCCGGGTCGTGGGGCTCGGCGCCATCGTGCTGGAGGAGCGCGACGGGTGGACGGTCCTGCAGGACCCGGGCGGTCTGGTGTTCTGCGTGGTGCCGGTGCAGACGGGCGAGGAGTTCGAGCGGCACGCGCTCACCTGGGACTAGAGGACGACGGTCAGCACCAGCGCCAGGGCGACGAGGACCAGGGCGGCGGTCACGACCACCCCGAGGGTGAACGGAGGCAGCGGCGCGCCGCTGCGTATCGCCCGCTCCACCCGCGCCCAGCGCACCCACGCGAGCACCGCCATCGCCGCCGCGACGAGCAGCAGGGACACCACCAGCACCAGCCGGACGTCGTCCCGCGCGGGCGTCTGGAGGGTGTCCAGCGCGATCGCACCGGCCAGCACGCCCAGGCAGGTCCGCACCCAGGCGAGGAACGTGCGCTCGTTGGCCAACGTGAATCGCGGGTCCGGCTCCTCGCCCTCGCCGTACACCCAGCCCGGCCGCCGCTCGCCCATGCGGCCATCCTGCCGGACGGCCGCGAGCGCGTCTCGATACGTTCTCCTCCATGTCCACGCACCCGTCGTACGAGCTCGACCGCCAGATCGCCGTGACTCCCGCGGGGGAGGGGCGGTACGCCGCCGACGTGGACGCCGGCTGGAGCGTCGGCGGCGGCATCAACGGCGGCTACCTGCTCGCGCTGATGGGCTCCGCGCTGCGCGCCGCGCTCCCCGGCAAGCCCGACCCGCTCGCGGTCAGCGCCTTCTACCTCTCCGCCGCGCAGCCCGGTCCCGCGACGGTCGCGGTCGACGTACGCCGCCAGGGCGGCCGGCTGGCCACGGCCTCCGCCGAGCTGCGGCAGGGCGAGGACACCCGCATCACGGCGCTCGCGACGTACGGCGACCTCGACCGCGACGCCGGCGACGTCCGCACCACCGCCGTCGAGCCGCACCTGCCGCCGGTCGAGGAGTGCGTCCGCAACGCCGACGCCCCGCCGGAGATCAAGAAGATCGCGCCGATGATGGACCGCTTCGACATGCGCTTCCACCCCGACCAGGTGGGCTGGGCGGTCGGGCAGCCGAGCGGCAACGGCGTGATCAGCGCCTGGTTCCGGATGGCCGACGGCCGGGAGCCCGACCCGGTCTCGCTGCTCATGGTCGTCGACGCGCTCCCGCCGGTCACCTTCGAGCTCGGGATGATGGGCTGGGCGCCCACTCTGGAGCTCAGCGTCCACGTGCGCGCGAAGCCCGCGCCCGGCTGGCTCAAGGTCCGCCACGAGACCCGCAACATGGCCGGCGGCATGTTCGAGGAGGACTGCGAGGTCTGGGACTCCACCGGCCGCCTCGTCGCCCAGTCCCGCCAGCTCGCCCTCCAGCCCCGCCCCGTCACCGCCGGTGGTTGAGCAGCGAAGGCGCTCTGCGCCTGAGCGTTGTCGAAACCCGGTGACCTGACGCAAGGCCTCGACCAAGGTCGCGGGGACGCTGCGGGGGTCTCGACAACGCTCGTCGCTGGCGCTCCTCACTTCTCGACCACCGAGCACCGGTGGTCGAGCAGCGAAGGCGCTCTGCGCCTGAGCGTTGTCGAGACCCGGCGACCCGAGAACCCACCGCTACCACCGAAAATTGCTTCCACAGATCCAATCTCGGACCTTCCGTTCGAATGTGTGTTCGAATAGAAGGAGGGCATGACCACCGCCTCCGTTCTCGACAGCGCAGCCGACGTGCTGTCGCGGGTGCGCGAGCGTCGGCGCGATGAGCACCAGGCTGCCGCTGACCTGCTTGCCGCGGCGGTGGCGTGGGCGGGGATCCACTCCGTCGACGAGCGCGACTCCTATCTGGCGGCGGTGGTGCCGGGCACCGAGGGCGAGCTGATGGTCGCCGGACCCGGTGCTCCGCTGGTGGCGGAGTTCTCGGTGTGTGAGTTCGCGGCGGCGATGGGCATCACGTCGGACGCCGGCGCCTGCTACCTCGGTGAGGCCGTCGAGCTGGCCCACCGGCTCCGCCGGGTGTGGTCGCGGGTCCAGTCCGGTGACCTGCCGGCGTGGAAGGCCCGCCGGATCGCCCAGCAGACCATCTCCCTGCCGATCGACGGTGCGGAGTACGTCGACCGGCACGTCGCCCCGGTGGCGCACAAGATCGGCATCGCCGCCCTGGACCGGCTGATCGAGGAAGCGAGGGTCCGGTTCGATCCCGACGAAGCCCGCGAACGCCGCCTCGCTGCCGCCGACGGGCGGCACTTCGACATCGACACCCACCAGGTCTCCTACGACGGCACCATCAGCGTCGAGGGTGTCCTGGACCTTGCTGACGCGATCGACCTCGACGAAGCCGTCAAGCGTGGTGCGGCGCAGTTGGCGGACCTCGGCAACGACGCCTCGCTCGACGTGCGGCGCTCGATGGCCGCCGGCGACCTGGCCCGACGCCAGCTCGCACTCGAGCTGAACACCGAACAGCCCGAGGAGACCGGCAAGAAGCGGTCCAAGCGGTCGATGCCTCGCCAGGTGGTGCTGCACGCCCACCTCGCCGCCGCCGCGATCACCGGCACCGGCGGCACCGGTGAATCAGACGGCTTGTTCCTGGCGCGGATCGAGAACACCCGCTCCTTCGTCGACGTCGAGCAGGTCAAGGCGTGGTGTGCGAACCCCGACACCCAGGTGGTCGTGAAGCCGGTCATCGACCTCACCGGCCACATCGCGACGACCGCGTACGAGGTGCCCGACCGGCTCCGTGAACGCCAGGTGCTGCTGCACCACACCTGCGTCTTCCCCTGGTGCACCCGACCCGGACGGAAAGCCGACTGCGACCACGTCACCGCAGCCTCCCAAGGTGGACCCACCTGCTCCTGCAACACCGCGCCCCTGTGCCGAAGACACCACCGCGTGAAGACGCATGGCCGCTGGACCTACGTCGCACTCGAAGAGACCACGTTCCGATGGCGCAGCCCGCACGGGCTGATCTTCATCCGCGACCACACCGGCACCCACCAACCCGCCGAACAGGACGACACCTGACCCGCACGCCCCCGGACCCCGCCGTACGCACCACCACGGCGGGGACCTCGGCACGTCCGGAGCTCAGGTCGGAGGTCTCGATACGCCCGCTCGTTCCTCGCGGGCTACTCGACCACCGAAGCATTCGCCGAGTCGGCGCTTGTGTCCGGCCCGGGCCGCGAACACAAGCGCCGACTCGCGGGGCCTCGATACGCCGGGGTCGGGGCCGTCTGTCGGGTCACCGGGTTTCGACATCGCTCGTCGCTGGCGCTCCTCGCTGCTCAACCACCGGCGCTCAGCACCGACCCCCATGCCGAGTCGGATCGCGGCGATCGGCGTGCACGTCGCTACGCTGCGGCCCATGCCCGCTGAGATGTATCTCCCGACCTTCTACGTCAAGCAGAAGTTCGCGATGACCACCAACCGCTACCAGATCTTCGCTGCCAACCCCGACGGGAGCTTCGGCCAGCTGATGGGCTTCGCCGAGCAGAAGCGGCTGGCCTTCAAGGAGGAGGTGACCTTCTTCAGCGACGAGACCAAGTCGCGGCCGGTGTTCAGCTTCAAGGCCCGCAAGCGGATCGACCTCAACGCCGGGTACGACATCTTCGACGAGAACCGCCAGCAGATCGGGTTCTTCCGCAAGGACTTCGGCAAGAGCATCCTGCGCTCGACCTTCCACATCGAGGGCCCGGGCTACGCCGGCACCGGCCAGGAGCGCAGCCAGGCGGTCGCGCTGATCCGGCGCTTCACCGACATCCCGTTCCTGCCGATCCACTTCGACTTCGTCTCCCCGGAGGGCCAGCCGCTCCTCGGCGTGGAGCGCCAGGCCTCGGTGCGTGACAAGTACACCGTGCACGTCCCGAACCCGGAGATCGACTTCCGGGTCGCCGCCGCCGTCGCTGTCGGGCTCGACGCCCTGATGCAGCGCTGACCCGAGGAACGACGATGGCGCTCTTCCCGGACGCCCGCCGCGCCATCGAGGCGTCCGCCGGCGACCTGCCGGCGTACGACCCGGCGTTCGACATCGACGCCGAGCGCGCGCGGGCTCGGGCGGAGGCGCTGAGCCAACCGCGCGAGGACGTCGCGGAGGTGGTCGACCTCGACGCCGGGGGAGTGCCGTGCCGGCTGTACCGGCCCGCCGGCGCCCGCCCCGGCGTCGTCGTCCACCTGCACGGGGGCGGCTTCGTGCTCAACGACGTCGAGGTGCACGACGCCTCCGCCCGCCGGCTCGCCAACCGCAGCGGCGTGGCCGTCCTGAGCGTCGAGTACCGCCGGCCCCCCGAGCACCGCTTCCCGGCGGCGCCGGACGACGTCGACACCGTCCTGCGGTGGCTCGAGGAGCACGCCGCGGGGCACGGCCTCGACGGCCCGACCTACGCCCACGGGGACAGCTCCGGCGCCAACCTCGCCCTGGTCGCCGCGCTGCGCAACCCGGGCCGGTTCCGCGCGGTCGTGCTGATCTACCCGTTCCTCGACCCGACCGCCTCCTTCGACTCCTACACCACCGCCGCCGACGGCTTCGACCCGCGCGAGGCGGCCTGGTACTGGCGCCAGTACGCCGCCACCGAGGCCGACCTGCGCGACCCCGACCTCGCTCCGCTGCGCTCCGACCGGCTCGGCACGCTGCCCTCGACCTTGGTGGTCACCGCCGAGCACGACCCGCTCCGCGACGAGGGCGAGCACCTCGCCCGGCTGCTCGCGGAGGCCGGCGTCGACGTGGTCGCGACCCGCTACCTCGGCCAGATCCACGGCTTCTGGCGCCACCACGACGTCTTCGCCGCCGCCGAGCCGCTGATGCGCCAGGTCGCCGGCTTCGTGCAGCTGCACGCAGACCTGCACGAGGCCTGAGCCGCCTCGCCTGGAAGGATGGGCCGCATGCGCGTGCACCTGGGCTCCGACCACGCCGGCCTCGACCTCAAGGACCACCTCGTCGCCTGGCTCGCCGAGCACGGCTACGAGCCGGTCGACCACGGCCCGTTCGTCTACGACGCCCAGGACGACTACCCGGTCTTCTGCCTGCGCGCGGCCGAGGCGGTGGCCTCCGAGCGGGTCTCCGGCCAGGACAGCCTCGGCGTCGTGATCGGCGGCTCGGGCAACGGCGAGCAGATCGCCGCGAACAAGGTCCGCGGCATCCGCTGCGCCCTCGCCTGGTCCGAGGAGACCGCCGCGCTGGGCCGCCAGCACAACGACGCGAACGTCGTCTCGGTCGGCGGCCGGATGCACTCCCTGGAGGAGATGACCCGGTTCGTCGAGGTCTTCCTCACCACCGACTTCAGCGGCGACGAGCGGCACGAGCGCCGGATCGGCCAGCTCACGTCGTACCAGGAGAACGGCGTGCTGCCGCCGCTCCCCGAGTCCGCGCAGGGCCACCCCGGCAGCGATGCCTGAGGGGCACACCCTCCACCGGCTCGCCGGCGACCTGACCCGCACCTTCGCCGGCCACGTCGTCCGGGTCGGCAGCCCGCAGGGCCGGTTCGCCGACTCCGCCGCCCTGCTCGACGGCCAGCTGCTCGAGGGTGCCGAGGCCTGGGGCAAGCACCTCTTCGTCGCGTTCCCGGGAGAGCGGTTCGTCCACGTCCACCTGGGTCTCTACGGCCGCTTCGACGTCCACGACGACGTGCCGGACGTCCCGGACCCCGTCGGGCAGGTGCGGCTGCGACTCGTCCGCGTCGACGGGACGGCGTACGCCGACCTCCGCGGCGCCACCGCGTGCGAGCTGGTCACCGCCGAGCAGCGGGACGCCGTCGTCGCGCGGTCCGGGCCGGACCCGCTGCGCCCCGACGCCGACCCCGGCCGGGCCTGGGAGCGGATCCGGCGCAGCAAGGTGGCGATCGGCGCGCTGCTGATGGACCAGGCCGTGCTCGCGGGCGTCGGCAACGTCTACCGCGCCGAGCTGCTGTTCCGGCACCGCATCGACCCGTTCCGCCCCGGCCACACCCTCCGCTCGGGACAGTGGCGGGCGATGTGGGCCGACCTCGTGGCGCTGATGACCGAGGGCGTCCGCACCGGACGCATCGACACGGTGCGACCCGAGCACACGCCGGAGGCGATGGGCCGCCCGCCGCGCAAGGACGACCACGGTGGCGAGGTGTACGTCTACCGCCGCCACGAGCAGCCGTGCCTGGTCTGCGGGGCGCGGGTCCGCACCGAGGTCATGCAGGGCCGCAACCTGTTCTGGTGCCCCCGGTGCCAGCGCCGGTTCCGCCCCCGGACCCCGACCGCTCCGGATAGGGTGACTCGCACCCCCTGAGAACGAGGACAGCTGGCGATGGACGCGGCGTACGACGACAGCCGGACGGCGACGGCGCGCTCGTCCGGCCTCGGCCGTCGGTGGCGGACAACGTGGCGTCAGGGAGTCGTCCGGGAGTACCGCCTCGTCGCCGGGCTCCTCCTGGTGACCCTGGCGATCGTGGCGGCCGTGGTGGCGCTGCCCGACAAGTTCCCGTTCACCGCGCTGATGGTGCCGCTGCTGGTCGGGAGCCTGCTCCTCGGTCCGCGGCAGCTGGAGTGGTTCGTGATCGGCGTGCTGGTCGCGCTGATGGTGACCCTGCTCGCGCAGGAGACGATCACGACCCGCGTCGTCGGTGCGACCGCCGTCCAGCTGCTGATGGGCTTCATCGTGCTGCTCGCCTCCTTCCGCCGCGCGCGCCTCGGCGTGGGCGGCGCGATGGGGGAGTCGATGCTGGTCGACCTGCGCGACCGGATCCTGAACCAGGGGGGCATCCCGACACTGCCGTACGGCTGGCACGTCGAGTCCGCGCTCCGCTCGGCGGGCGGTACGCCGTTCGCCGGCGACTTCCTCGTCGCCACCCAGCCGACCGGCGACGAGCGGCTCGAGGTCGTCGTCGTCGACGTGTCCGGCAAGGGCGAGCAGGCCGGCACCCGCGCCATGCAGCTCTCCGGGGCGTTCGGCGGGCTGCTCGGCGCCCTGCCGCCCGACCAGTTCCTCCCCGCGGCCAACGACTACCTGCTGCGCCAGGACTGGGACGAGGGCTTCGCGACCGCGGTCCACCTCTCCCTCGACCTGACCACGGGGGGCTACGAGATCCGCACCGCCGGCCACCCCCCGGCCGTCCACCGCGCCTCGGGCTCCGGTCGCTGGTCGGTGCTGGGCAGCGAGGGCCCGGTGCTCGGGCTGCTGGCGGACGCGACGTTCTCCTGCGTCCGCGGGGTCCTCGGCCGCGGCGACGCGGTCCTGCTCTACACCGACGGGATGGTCGAGGAGCCGCGGCGCGACATCGAGCTCGGGATCGACCGGATGCTCGGCGAGGCCGAGAGCCTGCTGCGCGGCGACTTCACCGGCGCCGCCGGCCGCCTCGTCGACGCGCTGGGCTCCCCGAACGACGACCGGGCGATGCTGGTGGTCAACCGGGCGTAGCCGCGCGCAGCGGCCGTTTCGGCTCGGGGGGGCACCCTGTGGCAGGATCGGGGCCGATTCCCGCGACCGCAGCAGCGGCTTGGGGGGTCCACGGGGGGCTTGCCCCCCGTGAGCGCGGATGTAGCTCAATGGTAGAGCCCCAGTCTTCCAAACTGGCTACGCGGGTTCGATTCCCGTCATCCGCTCCAGGCGGCCCGGCGGGAGATCGGCGGGCCACTTGGCGGGGCGTAGCGTAGTGGCTAGCGCGCCTGCTTTGGGAGCAGGAGATCGCAGGTTCGAGTCCTGTCGCCCCGACGCACCACCCACCAACAAGCCAGTAGGAGACAACCTGTGAAGAGCGCCGTCGAGACCTTGAGCCCGACCCGGGCCAAGCTGACCGTCGAGGTGCCCTTCGAGGAGCTCAAGCCGAGCCTCGACGCGGCGTACAAGCAGATCGCCCAGCAGATCAACGTCCCCGGCTTCCGCCGGGGCAAGGTGCCCCCGATGGTCATCGACCGTCAGGTCGGACGCGGCGCCGTGCTGGACCAGGCGATCAACGAGGTGCTCCCGAAGAAGTACGTCGAGGCGCTCCAGGAGAACTCCCTCGAGCCGCTGGCCCAGCCGGACATCGAGGTGACCAAGTTCGAGGACAACGAGGCCCTCGAGTTCACCGCCGAGGTCGACGTCAAGCCCGAGATCACGCTGCCGGACTACGCCGGCGTCGAGGCCGAGGTCGAGGACCTCGAGGTCACCGACTCCGACGTCGACGAGCAGGTCGCGACGCTGCGTGAGCGGTTCGCGACGCTGAGCGACGTCGAGCGCCCCGCCGCCGACGGCGACTTCGTCGTGCTCGACCTCAAGGCCACCAAGGACGGCGAGGTGCTCGAGGGCGCCGAGGTCGCCGGGATGTCCTACCAGGTCGGCCGCGGCGGCATGATCGACGGACTCGACGAGGCACTCGCCGGCATGTCCGCCGGCGAGGAGAAGACCTTCACCTCCGAGCTCGTGGGCGGTGACCTCGTCGGCGAGCCGGTCGAGGTCCTGGTCGCGGTCTCGCAGGTCCAGGAGCAGGAGCTCCCCGAGCTCGACGACGAGTTCGCCCAGCTGGCCTCGGAGTTCGACACCATCGAGGAGCTCACCGCCGACGTGCGCGAGCGCCTGGGCCGGGGCAAGCGGCTGGAGCAGGCCGCCGCGGCCCGCGACGCCGTCCTCGAGGCACTGCTGGACAAGGTCGACGTCCCGCTCCCCGAGAGCCTGGTGACCGACGAGCTCAACGCCCGCCGCCAGAACATCGAGCAGCAGCTCGCGATGGCCGGCATCACGATGGACAAGTACCTCGAGGACGAGGGCCAGACCATCGAGGAGTTCGAGGCCGACCTCGAGCGCCGGGTCCGCGACGCCGTCGCCGCGCAGTTCATCCTCGACGAGGTGGCCAAGAAGGAGGAGCTCGGCGTCGACCAGGGCGAGCTCTCCCAGCACCTGGTCCGTCGCGCCCAGCAGTCCGGCCAGGACCCGCAGGAGTTCGCGAACCACATGTTCGAGCACAACCACATCCCCGACCTCGTGCAGGAGATCCTGCGCGGCAAGGCGCTCGCGACGATCGTCGAGACCGCCGTGGTCAAGGACGCCTCGGGCAACCCCGTCGAGCTGAAGAACCTCCGTCCCGACGGCACCATCGGCGAGCCCGCCGACGAGACCGCGGCCGACGACGCCTCGACCGACGACGCCGAGGAGGAGTCCTCCGCCAAGGAGGACTGACCCCGCAGCCTCACCACGGACGGCGCCTTCCCTCGCGGGGAGGCGCCGTTCGCGCGTCGTGGGCGGTGAGCAGGCAACCGAAGCGGCACACCCCACGGTTGCTGGCTCACCGCTGGCACGCCGCGCCGGGAGCAATCCGGTGCACATCTGTGCACTCAACGGCTAGCGTGGCGGCATGACCACCGCCCCCGGCCCCACCGTGCTGGACGCGCTCTCGCTGCTCTCCGAGGTGACCGACGAGCTCGTGGTGCGCAGCGCGCGCGACACCCACCTCGCCTGGCTGGACCGGCTGTACGGCGTGAAGCGGCGCGTGCGCGGGGGTGGGCGCAGCGCTCCGGAGGTCCTGCACCGCGGCATCGCGTCGGCGGTGTACGGCGGGGCCAGCGCGGGCCTGCGGGCCGCCGCGCACGGCCTCGACAAGGCCGGCGCCGCCGGGATCGGGCCCCGGCTCGAGGACGGGCCGCGCGGCCGCTTCGTCAGCTCGGCCGTCAACGGCCTGATCGGCGACCGGTTGCTGCGGGAGCGCCCGCACCTGGCGATCTCGATGGCGGTGCGCCGCGACGGGCGCGACGTGCCGCTCGAGACGGCCGCGCTCGCCGAGGCCTTCCCGCAGGCCGGCGGCCGGGTCGTGGTGTTCCTGCACGGCCTCTGCGAGACCGAGGCCTACTGGAACAAGGGCCGCGCCAAGACCGGCACGACGTACGGCGAGGCGCTGGCCGAGCGCGGCTGGACCCCGGTCTTCCTGCGCGCCAACACCGGCCTGTCGCTGCGCGAGAACGGCATCGCGCTCGCCTCCCTCATGCAGGACCTGGTCGCCGCGTGGCCGGTGCCGGTCACGCGGGTCGCGCTGGTCGGCCACTCCATGGGCGGGCTGATCGTCCGGGCCGCCGGGGCGGTCGCCACCGAGCCCGGCGTACCCCAGCAGCCGTGGACCGACCTGGTCTCCGACGTGGTCACCCTGGGCACGCCGCACCTGGGCGCGCCGATCGCCCGCGGCATCGGGCACGGCTCCCGGGGCCTGGGGCGCTACCCGGAGACGGCCGCCTTCGGGCGGGTGCTCGACTGGCGCTCGGTCGGGGTAGTCAACCTCGTGACCGGGCTCGCCGAGGACGTCCCGCCGCTCCCGCACGCGTCGTACCGGCTGGTCGCGGCGACGCTCACCTCCTCGCCGCGCCACCCCGTCGGGCACGTCGTCGGCGACCTGCTGGTCCGGGTGCCGTCGGCGTACGGCCGCGACCGGCACGGCGCCGAGCTCTTCCCCGGCGCGACCGTGCTGCACCTCGGGCGCACCGACCACTTCGGGCTGCTGAACCACCCGCGCGTCCACGAGGCGCTGGCCGACTGGCTGGCCTGAGCCCGCCCGAAATCCGCTGTTGGCGAACAGCCGTGGATTGTCCGTGGAAGTGTCGGACCTTCGGGCTAGGGTCGCAGCGTGACCCAGAATCCCAGCGACTCGCTCGTCCCCATGATGGGCGGTGGCGGCGGCCTCAACGTCCTCGACGACCACATCTACCAGCGACTCCTGCGGGAGCGGATCGTCTTCCTGGGCTCGGAGGTGCGCGACCAGAACGCCAACGCGATCTGCGCGCAGCTGCTCCTGCTCTCGGCCGAGGACCCCGAGGCCGACATCTTCCTGCACATCAACAGCCCCGGCGGCTCCGTCGACGCCGGCATGGCGATCTACGACACGATGAACTACATCCCCAACGACGTCGCGACGGTCGGCATGGGCCTGGCTGCGTCGATGGGCCAGTTCCTGCTGTGCGCCGGCACCAAGGGCAAGCGCTACGCCCTGCCGCACGCGCGGATCATGATGCACCAGCCCTCCTCGGGCATGGGTGGCTCCGCCTCCGACATCAAGATCCAGGCCCAGCAGTCCCTGCACATCAAGAAGGTGCTCCTCGAGCTGATCGCGGAGCACACCGGCCAGACGGTCGAGCAGGTCACGAACGACGCCGACCGCGACCGCTGGTTCACCGCCGACGAGGCCCTCGCCTACGGCCTGGTCGACCAGGTCGTCAAGAGCGCCCGCGAGGCTGCCGACGAGGGCCGCCCGGCCCACACGAAGGACTGATGACATGAACTACTACATCCCGCAGTGGGAAGAGCGCACCTCCTACGGCTTCCGACGGATCGACCCCTACGGCAAGCTCTTCGAGGACCGCATCATCTACCTCGGCACGCCGATCTCCGACGACGTCGCCAACGCGGTCATCGCCCAGCTCATGTGCCTGGAGTCGATGAACCCCGACCAGGACATCCAGATCTACATCAACAGCCCCGGCGGCTCGTTCACCGCGCTGACGGCGATCTACGACACGATGAACTTCATCAAGTGCGACGTGCAGACCGTCTGCATCGGCCAGGCCGCCTCGGCGGCCGCGATCCTGCTGGCCGCGGGCACCCACGGCAAGCGGCTCGCGCTGCCGAACAGCCGGATCCTCATCCACCAGCCCTACACCGAGGGCACCTTCGGCCAGACCTCGGACATCGAGATCCAGGCCAACGAGATCCTCCGGATGCGCGAGCTGCTGGAGAAGATGATCAGCGACCACACCGGCCGCGCCGCCGACCAGGTCAGCCGTGACATCGAGCGCGACAAGATCCTCACCGCCGCGGGAGCCGTCGAGTACGGCCTCATCGACGCCGTCGTCGAGTCCCGCAAGGGCACCCCCGCCCTGAGCGCCTCCTGACCAATGCCCCGTGTCGGCCCCTCCGGGGGGCCGGCGCGGGGTACGGTCTGCTGAGCTCGCCCCTGCACCTGTTCTAGGAGGATGACCGCCCGTGGCACGTATCGGTGACGGTGGCGACCTGTTGAAGTGCTCCTTCTGCGGGAAGAGCCAGAAGCAGGTCAAGAAGCTGATCGCCGGTCCCGGCGTCTACATCTGCGACGAGTGCATCGACCTCTGCAACGAGATCATCGAGGAAGAGCTCAGCGAGGGCACCGAGGTCGGTCTCGAGGAGCTGCCCAAGCCCAAGGAGATCTTCGAGTTCCTCAACTCCTACGTCATCGGGCAGGAGCAGGCGAAGAAGTCCCTCGCGGTCGCGGTCTACAACCACTACAAGCGGGTCCAGGCCGGCCTCCAGCCCGTGGCGGGCAAGCACAGCAAGGAGGAGGTCGTCGAGGTCGCCAAGTCCAACATCCTGGTGATCGGGCCCACCGGCTGCGGCAAGACCTACCTCGCGCAGACCCTCGCGCGGATGCTCAACGTCCCCTTCGCGATCGCCGACGCCACGGCGCTGACCGAGGCCGGCTACGTCGGCGAGGACGTCGAGAACATCCTCCTCAAGCTGATCCAGGCCGCTGACTACGACGTCAAGAAGGCCGAGACCGGCATCATCTACATCGACGAGATCGACAAGGTGGCCCGCAAGGCGGAGAACCCCTCGATCACGCGCGACGTCTCCGGTGAGGGCGTGCAGCAGGCGCTGCTGAAGATCATCGAGGGCACCACCGCCTCGGTGCCGCCGCAGGGCGGTCGCAAGCACCCGCACCAGGAGTTCATCCAGATCGACACCACCAACATCCTCTTCGTGGTGGGCGGGGCGTTCGCCGGGCTCGAGCACATCATCGAGCAGCGGGTCGGCAAGAAGACCCTCGGCTTCACCGCCGACGTGCGCGGCCAGGCCGAGAAGGAGGCCGAGGACCTGCTCACGCTGGTCCGGCCCGAGGACCTCACGAAGTTCGGCCTGATCCCCGAGTTCATCGGCCGCCTGCCGCTGATCGCGAGCGTCACCAAGCTCGACCAGGCGGCGCTCGTGCAGATCCTCACCGAGCCCCGCAACGCCCTGGTCAAGCAGTACCAGAAGCTCTTCGACCTCGACGGCGTCGAGCTCGAGTTCGCCGACGACGCGATCACCGCGATCGCCGACCAGGCGATGGAGCGCGGCACCGGCGCCCGCGGCCTCCGCGCGATCATCGAGGAGGTCCTCCTCCACGTGATGTACGACGTGCCCTCGCGCGCCGACGTCGGCAAGGTCGTGGTGACCCGCGAGGTCGTCACCGACGGCGTCGCGCCGACCCTCCTCCCGCGCGCCACGGAGAAGAAGAAGAAGTCGGCGTAAGGCCCGACGAAGTCGGGCCTTGAACGCCGAGGTCGAGCAAGCGCCGCGAGCGAGGAACGAGCTCGCGACGCGCGTGTCGAGACCCGGTGAGCCGAGCGCCGACGTCGACCCGGGCGACGTCGACCCGGCCGACGCCGACCCGACAGGTCTGGACAGCTGCGGACCCCTCGTGACCCCGGGCCACCCGCGGAGTTGACCCCGTCGAGGACGAGGAGCGACCCGCGACTCCCGGGCCGCCGACGAGGGGACGCACGTGCGCAAGCAGCACCGAGCCTCGGCGTACGCCTTCGTCGTGCTGGCGCTCTCCTGCGTGCTGGTCGTCGTCGACGGCCTGCGCGGGGCCGCGTAGCGGCCCGAGGCGCGGGGAGGTCCGCCCGGAGGCGGACCCCCCGCGTCACTGGTCCGGTGAGACCTCGGCCAGCTCGGCGCGCACGCTGAGCTCGGTGGCGTCCCCGACCGGCGTGAAGACCAGGTCGCCGGTGATCTTGCCGGACTTGCGCAGGTCGTCGGCGGCGAGCTCCGCGGCCCGGACGAGGGCCTCGGGACCGCTCACCTCGACCCGGGCCAGCTCGGCCCGCATCGAGACCTTCGCCTGGGACTTGGCGCCGCGGATGCCGGCCAGGGCGGCCGCGACGGCGTCGACGGTGCCTCCGTCAGCCGCGGCAGCGGAGCCGAGCTCGAGGACGCCGGGCCACGAGGCGTGGTGCACCGACCCCTCCTGCCACCAGGACCAGACCTCCTCGGTCACGTAGGGCAGGAACGGGGCGAGCAGCCGGAGCTGGTGGTGCAGCGCGAGGGCGAGCGTCGCCCGCGCCGACTCGGAGGGGGCGCCACCGTCCTCGGCGTACGCGCGCTCCTTGACCAGCTCGAGGTAGTCGTCGCAGAACTCCCAGAAGAACTTCTCCACGGTCTCGAGGGCCGTGGTGTAGTCGTAGGCCTCGAAGGCCTCGGTCGCCTTCGTGATCACCTGGGCGAGCCGGCCGAGCAGCGCGCAGTCGATCGGCTCGGAGACCGCGAACGGCGTGAGCGCGGTGGCGCCGACCCCGCCGAGGACGAACCGCGAGGCGTTGAGGACCTTCATGGCCAGCCGGCGACCGACCTTCATCTGGCTCTCGTCGAAGGGGGAGTCCAGGCCGGGGCGTGACATCGCCGCGCGCCAGCGGACCGCGTCGGCGCCGAACCGCTCGAGGATCTCGTTGGGCACCACGACGTTGCCCTTGGACTTCGACATCTTCTTGCGGTCGGGGTCCATCACGAACCCGGAGATCATCGCGTGGTGCCACGGCGCCGTGCCGTTCTCCAGGTGGGCGCGCACGACGCGGGAGAACAGCCAGGTGCGGATGATGTCGTGGGCCTGGGTCGCCAGGTCCATCGGGAAGACCCGCTCGAAGAGGTCCGGGTCGCTCTCCCAGCCGCCCGCGATGTGCGGGGTCAGGGAGGAGGTCGCCCAGGTGTCCATCACGTCGGGGTCGCCGAGGAAGCCGCCCGGCTTGCCGCGCTGGGCCTCGTCGTACCCCCGCGGCGCGTCGGTCGACGGGTCGACCGGCAGCTCGGCCTCGGTGGGCATCAGCGGGTGGGCGTAGTCGGGCTCGCCCTCGTCGTCGAGGGGGTACCAGACCGGGAACGGGATGCCGAAGAACCGCTGCCGGGAGATCAGCCAGTCGCCGTTGAGCCCGCTCACCCAGTTGTCGTAGCGGTGCTTCATGTGGGCGGGGACCCAGGTGATCGCAGCGCCATCCTCGAGCAGCTCCGAGCGCAGCGCCGCGTCCCGGCCGCCGTTGCGGATGTACCACTGGCGGGTGGCGACGATCTCGAGCGGCTTGTCGCCCTTCTCGAAGAAGTTCGCCATCCGCTGGGTCGGCCTCGGCTCGCCGTCCAGGTCACCGGACTCGCGCAGCTTGGCGACCATCGCCTCGCGGGCGCTGAAGGTGGTCTTCCCCTTCAGGTCCTCGTACGCCGCGGCGGCCTGCTCGGAGGAGAGCCACTCCGGCGTCTCGCGGGTCAGGCGTCCGTCGCGGCCGATCACGGTGCGGACGGGCAGCTGGAGCTCGCGCCACCAGGTGACGTCGGTCAGGTCGCCGAACGTGCAGCACATGGCGATGCCGGCGCCCTTGTCCATCTCGGCGGCGGGGTGGGCCACGACCGGGACCTCGACGCCGAAGACGGGCGAGGTGACGGTGGTGCCGAACAGCGGCTGGTAGCGCTCGTCGTCGGGGTGCGCGATCAGCGCGACCACGCTGGGGATGAGCTCGGGGCGGGTGGTCTCGATGTAGAGCGGCTCGCCGTCGGGGCGGTGGAAGGCCACCCGGTGGTAGGCGCCGGCGTAGTCCCGCGCCTCGAGCTCGGCCTGGGCCACGGCGGTCTGGAAGGTGACGTCCCAGAGGGTCGGCGCCTCCTGGAGGTAGGCCTCCCCGCGGGCGAAGTTGCGCAGGAAGGCGCGCTGGCTGGCGACCTGGGCCTTCGGGCCGATGGTCGTGTAGTGCTGCTTCCAGTCCACCGACAGGCCGAGCGTGCGCCACAGCGACTCGAAGACCTGCTCGTCCTCGACGACCAGGCGCTCGCAGAGCTCGACGAAGTTGGGCCGGCTGATCGGCACCTGGCGCTTCGGGTCCGGCTTCTCCGGCGGGGTGAAGTCGGCGTCGTAGGGCAGGCTCGGGTCGCAGCGGACGCCGTAGTAGTTCTGCACCCGGCGCTCGGTCGGGAGCCCGTTGTCGTCCCAGCCCATCGGGTAGAAGACGGTCTTGCCGCGCATCCGCTGGAAGCGGGCGATCAGGTCGGTGTGGGTGTAGGAGAAGACGTGGCCGACGTGCAGGCTGCCGCTCACCGTCGGCGGCGGGGTGTCGATGGAGTAGACGTTCTCGCGCGGCTGGGTGCGGTCGAAGGCGTAGGTGTCGTCCGCCTTCCACCGGGCGGACCAGGTGGCCTCGAGGCCCTCCAGCGCAGGCTTGTCCGGTACGACGAC
The DNA here is from genome assembly GCF_014127485.1 of Nocardioides dongkuii. NCBI lineage: Bacteria > Bacillati > Actinomycetota > Actinomycetes > Propionibacteriales > Nocardioidaceae > Nocardioides > Nocardioides dongkuii. The sequence goes on from NZ_CP059903.1 coordinate 1,148,802, forward strand.
GGCGCGGGGAGCGCTCGTCGTGTCGGGGGCCTGGTCGTGCGGGGTCTCGGTCATGCCTGAAATCCTAGAGTGACCGCGTTCACCTGCGAAAACCCCGTTGGCCGGGCGCCGCTCACCCCCTACCGTCCCCGCCATGACCGCGACCGCGTTCCGCCTGGAGCTGACCACCGACCCGGCGGCGTTCCTGGCCGGTGCGGCCGACCACCTGGCGGCCGACCCGGTGCTCACCACGGTGGTGGCGTCGGTGACCGCCCGCGCGGTCGCCGAGGACGAGCGCGGCGAGCCGCGGCCCGACCACCCGCGGTGGTGGGTGACGGTCCGCGACGGCTCCGAGGCGGTCGTCGGCGTCGGGATGCGGACGGCGCCGTACCCGCACCAGGCGTACCTGCTGCCGATGCCGGAGGAGGCCGCCGTCGCGCTGGCCCGGCTGCTGCACGAGCGCGGGGAGGCGGTGGGCGGCGTCAACGGCGTGCTCACGAGCGCGACCGCGTTCGCCGAGGAGACCGCGCGCCTGGCCGGCGGGACCGCGGAGGTGCACGAGCACATGCGGCTCTGGGAGCTCGGCGCCCTGGTGCCGCACGAGGCCCCGGGGCGGCTGCGCCCCGCGACGGTCGCGGACGTCGCGCTGGCCACCGAGTGGTGGAACGGGTTCCACGCGATGGCCGCCGAGATGGCGGGGCGCGCGCCGGACGCCCGAGGGGCCGAGGCGATCTCGGAGGCGGAGCTCGCCCGGCGGGTCGAGGCGGGGCAGGTCTGGCTGTGGGAGGACGACGGCGGCGAGGTCGTGCACCTGACCCACGCCAACGCGCCCGCCCACGGCGTCGCCCGGATCGGTCCGGTCCTCACGCCGCGCGAGCACCGGCGGCGGGGCTACGCCAGCGCGGCCGTCGCGGGAGTCTCAGGACGGCTCCTGGCCGTCGGGCACCGGGCGTGCCTGTTCACCGACCAGGCCAACCCGACCTCGAACCGGATCTACGCCGCGATCGGGTACCAGCCGGTCGTCGACATGGTCAACCTGATCGTCCGCCCCTGACCGGACCGCCCAGCGCGGCGGCGATGGCGCCCTCGGCCGCGGTTCCGGGCTCCCAGTAGCCGCCGCTGCCGGTGAACCCGCCCGAGCAGCGCTCGTCGAGGTACGCGGCACGGTCGCCCTCCGCGTCGAGGAGCAGGAGCAGCCGCTGCGGCCCGGTGTCGACGCAGTTCGGGGGCCGGCGCGGCTCCGGGCCGATCCGGGTCACCGCGTCGTCGCGGACCGTGGCGACCCCGTCGGCGGACAGCACGCCCGCGAGGTCGGCGTAGACGCGCGACCCGAGCGGGTCCACGCGGTAGCAGACCAGCCCGGAGCTCGCGGTGGCCAGGTCGAAGGCGGGGTCCGGTGCGGTCACCCCCTCGACGAGCCGGTCGCCGGTGGGGCAGACCAGGTCGGCCTGGGCCGCGAGCGCCTCGGTGAACGTGTCGAGCACGACCCCGGGGTCGCGCTCGACCCCGCCCACCCTGGCCGGGCGGCACGCGCGGGCCGGTAGGGCGACGACCTCGCGCGCGCCGGCCTCGGTCTCGACCACCAGGGCCCAGGGCTGGAAGCCGATGCTGGCCGTCGCGCAGAACGCCTCGGGGCGGTAGGCCGGCAGGGCGCGGACCGCGGCGACGAAGGAGTCGGCGTGCTCGCCGAGAAGCACCCCGGCGGGGTCGGCGGGCCGGGTCTCGTCCCCCTGCCGGGTCGGGCACGAGCGGACCGCGACGACGGACGCGCTGGCGGACGAGCCGAGCGGCTCGGAGACGTCCACCGCCCGGTCGGGACAGGACGCGAGCGTGGCCGTGGTCCGCTCCGTCGGGGTCGCGACCGAGGGACCGTCGTCGCTGCGCAGCGCCAGCGGCACTGCCACAGCGACGGCGAGGACGGCCGCGGCCGCGCCCACCACCAGGGCCCGGTCCCGGCGGCGGACGGTGCGACCCCGGCGTACGACGGCGCCGGTGCGCTCGGCCGGGGGCAGGTCGGGGGCGGCGGGGGCGGTCTGCGCGAGCAGGTCGCGGAGCCGGTCGGTCTCGGTCATCGGCGCTCTCCTTCGGTCCGGGCTCCCTCGACGTGGAACAGGGGAGAGGTCCGTAGGGCAGTGAGCGCCCGCGAGGTCTGGCTCTTGACCGTCCCGACGCTGACGCCGAGGGCGTCCGCGGTCTGCTGCTCGGTCAGGTCGTCGAAGTACCGCAGCACCACCACGGCCCGCTGCCCGCGGGGCAGCCGGGCGAGCGCCGCGAGCACGTCGCGGCGTACGTCGACCTCCGCCGAGCCCGACGCCACGGCGGTGCCGGCGGTCTCCGGCAGCTCGCCGGTGGGCACCTCGCCGTTCCAGCGCCGCCGCCACCAGTCGGTGTACGTCGTGGCGATCGCCGCCCGGACGTAGGCCTCCGCGGCCTCGCGGCGGACGATGGTGTCCCACCGCCGCCAGGCCTTGACCAGCGCGGTCTGCAGCAGGTCCTCGGCCTTCTGCCGGTCACCGGTCAGCAGGTAGGCGCTGCGCCACAGCGCGGTCGACCGCGCGGCGACGAACTCCTCGAACTCCATCCGACCGACCACCTCTCCACCCTCACGACGAGGCGGTCGCCCGGGATGGTTGTCAGGCGCCGATCACCAGGTGAGGACCGCCTTGACGACCTTCCCGTCGTGGAGGTCGGCGACGGCGTCGTTGATCCGCTCGAAGGGGTAGGTCGCGATCAGGTGGTCGACGTCGAAGCGGCCCTCGGCGCGCATCGCGAGCAGGCGCGGCACCATCTCCTGCGGGTCGGAGTCGCCCTCGATCGAGCCCATCACCCGCTTGCCGCTCTGCAGCAGGTCGATGGCGTCGAGCTGGTACTCCTCGGGGCCCAGGCCGAGCGCGACCAGAGTGCCGCGGGTGCCGAGGGCCTGCTGGGCCTGCTTCACGACCGCCGGCACCGCCGTGGTGTCGATGGCGTACGTCGCGCCGCCGCCGGTCAGCTCCTTCACCCGCTCCACGACGCTCTGCTCGCCGAGCGCGCCCGGGTCGACGCCGACCGCGCCGTACCGTGCGGCGGCCTCCAGCCGGCCGGGCGCCAGGTCGACGGCGACGATCGTGCCGACGCCCTCGGCCTGCGCCGCCGCGATCGCGGCCAGGCCGACCGCGCCGGCGCCGAAGACGACCAGGCTGTCGTCGGGGGAGGGCTGGAGCACGTTGAGGACGGTGCCGGCGCCGGTCTGGAAGCCGCAGCCGTACGGCGCGGCGAGCGCCAGGTCGAGGTCGCGGTCGACGACCACGCAGTTGTCGGCGTACGCGATCGCGTGCCGGGAGAAGGAGGACTGGCCGAAGAAGGAGCCGAAGACCGGGGCGCCGTCGCGGGTGTAGGTGGTCGAGCCGTCCAGCCGCATGCCCATGTAGTTCATGACCATGTTGGAGTCGCAGTAGCCGACCTGGCCGGAGGTGCACTTCTCGCACGCGCGGCAGGAGCGGAAGCTGAGCACCACGTGGTCGCCCACCTCGATGCCCGCGACGTCCGGCCCCACCGCCTCGACGACGCCCGCCCCCTCGTGGCCGAAGACGTTGGGGAACATCTCCGCGGGCAGCATCGTCCGCATCGTCACGTCGGTGTGGCACAGCCCGGTGGCGACGATCCGCACCAGCACCTCGTCGGCGCGGGGCTCCTCGAGGTCGACCTCCTCGAAGGTGAAGTCCTGCCCGGGGGAGTTGACGATCGCGACCGTGGTCCTCATGACGGCAAACCTAGAACCTGTTCCAGTTCCTGTCAGCCCTTCGGGAGTCCCTAGACTCGAAGCGATGTCCGACTCCACTGCAGACCCCACCGCCCCCCGCCTCGCCGAGACCGTTGCCGAGGTCGAGGACGCGCTGCTGTCGCGCTGGCCGGAGACCCGCCTCGAGCCGTCGCTGGACCGGATCCGGGCCTTCGTCGAGATGCTCGGCGACCCGCAGGCGTCGTACCCCGTCATCCACCTGACCGGGACCAACGGCAAGACCTCCACCTCGCGGATGATCGACACGCTGCTGCGCGCGCTGGACCTGCGCACCGGCCGCTTCACCAGCCCCCACGTCGAGCGGATGGCCGAGCGGATCTCCGTGGACGGCGAGCCGCTGGGCGACGAGGCCTTCGTGCGCGCCTTCAACGACGTCGCGCCGTACACCCACCTCGTCGACGCCTCCGAGGACCACCCGCTGTCGTTCTTCGAGACCGTGGTCGGCCTGGCGTACGCCGCGTTCGCCGACGCCCCCGTCGACGTCGCCGTCGTCGAGGTCGGGATGGGCGGCACCTGGGACGCCACCAACGTCGCCGACGGCCAGGTCGCGGTGGTGCTGCCGATCGCGGTCGACCACGAGCGCTACCTCGGCGGCACGCCCGCCGCGATCGCGGTCGAGAAGGTCGGGATCATCAAGCCCGGCGCCGTCGTCGTCCTCGCCCAGCAGGAGCCCGACGTGGCCGCCGTGGTGCTGGAGCGCGCCGCCGAGGTCGACGCGAGGGTCGTACGGGAGGGCCTGGACTTCGGCGTGATCGCCCGGGTCGCCGCGGTCGGCGGCCAGGTGATCTCGCTGCAGGGCCTGCGCGGCCGGTACGACGAGATCTTCCTGCCGCTCTACGGCGCCCACCAGGCGCAGAACGCCGCCGTCGCGCTCGCGGCCGTGGAGGCCTTCTTCGGCGGCGACGAGCCGCTGGACGACGAGCTGGTGCGCGCGGCGTTCGCCGAGGTGACCTCGCCGGCCCGCCTCGAGATCGTCCGCCGCTCGCCGACGATCGTGCTCGACGCCGCGCACAACCCGCACGGCGCGGCCGCGTCGGCCGCCGCGATCGAGGACTCCTTCACGTTCTCCCCGCTGATCGGCGTGATCGGCGTGATGGACGACAAGGACGCCGAGGGCCTGCTGGCGGCGCTGGAGCCGCACCTCGCGCACGTGATCTGCACCCAGAACAGCTCCGACCGCGCGAAGCCCGCCGAGGAGCTCGCCGCGATCGCCCGCGAGATCTTCGACGAGGACCGGGTCACGGTCGAGCCGCGCCTCGAGGACGCGATCCACGCGGCCGCCACGATGGCGGAGGCGGGGGAGGCGTTCGGCTCGCCGCTCGGCTCCGGCGCGGTGCTGGTCACCGGCTCGGTCGTGACCGCCGGCGAGGCGCGCACGCTGCTGCGCCGGCCCCGGGACCGGTCGTGAGCAACGAGCGGGAGCGGTCGCCGCGCCGCGGGATGTGCGCGGCGGTGCTGTGCCTGGAGGCGATCGTCCTCGGGCTCACCACCCCGGTGCTGATCACCATCGCCGACGTCTCGACCGGGGTGTCGGTCGCGATCGGGCTCGGGCTCGCCGTGCTCTGCCTGCTGCTCGCCGGCATGCTGCGCCGCGAGTGGGCGTACGCCGCGGGCTGGGCCGTCCAGGTCGCGGCGGTCGGGCTGGGCTTTGTGATCCCGCTGATGTTCGTGCTCGGCGGGATCTTCGCCCTGCTGTGGGGCACGGCCGACTTCCTGGGCCGCAAGATCGAGCGGGAGCGGGCGGCGGCGTACGCCGCGTTCGACGCGCAGGCCGGCGGTCCCGCCACGGACTGACCGCGCGGTCGGGCCCGGACGGCGGCAGACTGGCGCCATGACGACCGCGCCGCTCTCGCCGACCGCCCGCACCACGGTGACCCGCGGGCGCAACCGGATGGTCGAGGACCGGGCGGAGCTGCACCGCTTCCTCGACGAGGCGCTGGTCGCCCACGTCGGCGTGGTCGTCGGCGACCACCCGATCGTGCTGCCGACCGCGTTCGCGGTCGACCTCGACGGACCGGACGAGGGCGGCAGCCTCTACGTGCACGGGTCGGTCGCCGCCGGCTGGCTGCGGCAGGCGGTCGGCGCGACCGTCTGCGTGACGGTCACCGAGGTCGACGGGCTGGTCGCGGCCCGGTCGGCGTTCAACCACTCGATGAACTACCGCTCGGCCGTGGTGCTCGGCCGGGCCCGGCTGGTCGAGGACCCCGCGGAGCGGGAGCACGCGCTCGACCTGGTCGTCGACCACATGGTCCCGGGGCGGTCGGCCACCCTGCGGCCGAGCACCCGCAAGGAGCTCGCGGCGACGGCGGTGCTCGCCGTACCCCTGCGCGAGGCGTCGATGAAGGCGCGGGCCGGCGGCCCGGTCGACGAGCCCGAGGACGTGGCGGCCGGGGTGTGGGGCGGCGTCGTCCCGCTGCGGCTGACCTCGTCGGGGCCGGTCGCGGGGGAGGACTCCCACGACCGGGTGCCGCACGACGTAGCGCGCCGCGCCGCGTCGTACGCCGCTGAGTAGGCTCGAGGTATGACCCAGCGCACTCTCGTCCTGCTCAAGCCCGACACCGTCGAGCGGGGGCTGGTCGGCGAGGTCCTCCGCCGCTTCGAGGCCAAGGGCCTGCGGATCGTCGCGATGGAGCACCGCACGATCGACACCGCGACGGCCGACCAGCACTACGCCGAGCACGTCGAGCGCGACTTCTACCCGGCGCTGCGCGAGTTCGTCACCAGCGGCCCGCTCGTCAGCCTGGTGCTGGAGGGCGACTCCGCCGTCGAGGTGGTCCGCGCCCTCAACGGCGCCACCGACGGCCGCAAGGCCGCCCCCGGCACCATCCGCGGCGACTACTCCCTCTCCAACCGGGAGAACCTGGTCCACGGCTCCGACTCCGAGGAGTCCGCCACCCGCGAGATCGCGATCTGGTTCCCCAAGCTCTGAGACCTGTGGAGAACCTTGCCGAGTCGGCGCACATGTGCGCCGACTCGGCGGTTCTGTCCACAGCCTGAGTCACAAAGGCCACATCTGCCCCGGGAGTCACGGGGTGGGCTCGGCGTGGCTTCCCGGGTGTGGCGTGATCGGTACCTAGGCTCGCGACCAGGGTCGGACTGTCCTGCGACACCGCTGTCGCGGTGCCGGGGACGGGGCGACCACGTCTTCCCCGACACGCGAGCACCTGCGAGGCACCCGGCATGGCGAACAGCTTCTTCGGCCGTGACATGGCCGTCGACCTCGGCACCGCCAACACGCTGGTGTACGTCCGCGGCAAGGGCGTGCTGCTCGACGAGCCGAGCGTCGTCGCGCTGAACGCCACCACCGGCGAGATCCTCGCCGTCGGGCACGAGGCCAAGCGGATGATCGGTCGTACGCCGGACAACATCGCCGCGATCCGCCCCCTCAAGGACGGCGTGATCGCCGACTTCGAGGCGACCGAGCAGATGCTGCGGTACTTCATCCAGCAGGTGCACCGCCGCCGCTACTTCGCCAAGCCCCGGATGGTCATCTGCGTGCCCAGCGGCATCACCGCGGTCGAGCAGCGCGCGGTCAAGGAGGCCGGCTACCAGGCCGGCGCCCGCCGGGTCTACATCGTCGAGGAGCCGATGGCCGCCGCGATCGGCGCCGGGCTCCCCGTGCACCAGGCCACCGGCAACATGGTCGTCGACGTCGGCGGCGGTACGACGGAGGTCGCGGTCATCTCGCTGGGCGGCATCGTCACCAGCCTCTCGGTCCGCACCGCCGGCGACGACCTGGATCAGGCGATCGTCGCGTGGATGAAGAAGGAGTACTCCCTCATGCTCGGCGAGCGCACCGCCGAGGAGGTCAAGATGACCCTCGGCTCCGCGTTCCCGATGCGCGACGAGCCCGAGGCCGAGATCCGCGGGCGCGACATGGTCTCCGGCCTGCCGCGCACCGTCGTGGTCTCCAGCGCCGAGGTGCGCCAGGCGCTCGAGGAGCCGCTGCACGCGATCGTCGACGCCGTCCGCGCGACCCTCGACCAGACCCCGCCCGAGCTCGCCGGCGACATCATGGACCGCGGCATCGTGCTCACCGGGGGCGGCGCGCTGCTGCGCGGCCTCGACGAGCGGATCCGCCACGAGACCGGCATGCCGGTCCACGTCGCCGAGGACCCGCTCAGCTCCGTGGCGCTCGGCGCCGGCCGCTGCGTCGAGGAGTTCGAGGCGCTGCAGCAGGTGCTCGTCTCCGAGCCGAGGCGCTTCTGATGGGTCCCGACCGTCGCGGGTTCCTCGACCACCGCCGGCTGCTGGACCGCCGTGAGCGCCGGTGGCGCAGCAGCGACCGCCTCGACGGCGACCGCCGGCGTCCCCCGCTCTCGCTCGTCGTCGCGCTGGTGCTCGCCTGCGTGAGCCTGATGGTGCTCGACCAGCAGGCCGGCGAGGACTCGCCGGTCGAGGGCGCCCGCCGCGCCGTCGGCGAGGTCGTCGGCCCGGTCGAGGTGGGCGCGAGCGCCGCGCTCCGCCCGTTCGTCGCGGTGCCCGACTGGTTCCGCAGCCACGACTCGCTGCGCAACGAGCTCGACGACCTCGAGGCCGAGAACGCCCGCCTCCGCAACGACGCCCGCCGCGCCGACTACGACCGCAACCGCCTCGAGGAGTACGACGGCCTCACGGCCGCCGCGTCCGACCTCGGCCACTCGCTGGTGCCGGCGCGGGTCGTCGGCCTCGGCGCCTCCCAGTCCTTCTCCAACACCGTCACCATCGACGCCGGGTCCGACGCGGGCCTGCGCGCCGACATGACCGTGCTGAACAACGACGGCCTGGTCGGCCGGATCCTGCGGGTCACCGGCAGCACCGCCACCGTGCTCCTCCTCGTCGACGCCGAGTCGGTCGTCGGCGGCCGGATCGGGCGCAGCCTCGAGGTCGGCTTCCTGCACGGCCGTGGCGCGATCGGCGGCGACGCCCGCCTCGACCTCGAGCTCGTGGACGAGTCGGTCGTCCCGGCGGAGGGCGACTCGGTGGTCACCTGGGGCAGCGACGGCGGCGCGCCGTACGTCTCCGGCGTCCCCGTCGGCCGGGTCACCACCGTGTTCTCCAGCCTGCGCGACAGCTCCCAGCGCGCCGTCATCGACCCGTACGTCGACTTCGGCGCGCTCGACGTCGTCGGCGTCGTCGTCCCCGCCGGCACCGGCAGCGACCGGGCCGTCATCGAGGCCGACGGGACCATGAGGTGACCGGCGTCCGCGGGCTGGTCGCGCTGGTGGCCGTCGTCGTCGCGATGGTGCTGCAGGTGACGCTGTTCCCGCACGTCGCGTGGGCCGGCGTCGTGCCCAACCTCTGCCTGCTGGTCGTCGTCGGGGCCGGGCTGGTCCGGGGCCCGCAGTTCGCGATGCTGCTCGGCTTCGCGGCCGGCGTGCTGCTCGACCTCGCCCCGCCCGCCGACCACGTCGCCGGCCGCTGGGCGCTCGCCCTGGTCGTCGTCGGGTACGTCGCGGGCCGGGTGCGCCAGGACGTCCGGCCGACCGCGGTCTCGGTGCTGGTCACGGTCGCCGCCTGCTCGTTCGTGGGCACGTCGGTCTTCGCGATCACCGGCCTGGTGCTGCGCGACCCGCTGCTCGGGGTCGGCGACCTGCTCGAGGTGATCGCGGCCGCGCTCGCCTGGGACCTGCTGCTCACGCCGCTCGTGCTGCCGCTGGTGCTCGGCGTCTTCCGCCGGCTCGAGCACGACCGGGCGATGGCCTGATGGCCGCCTCCGCCGAGGGGTCGCGGCGCAGCCGGCTGCGGCTCGTGGTCGTCCAGGCCCTGGTCTTCTCCCTCTTCGCGACCCTGCTGGTCCGGCTCTACTACATCCAGGTCGTCACCGGCGAGGAGTACACCGCCCGGGCCGCCTCCCAGTCGGTGCGCGAGGTCGTCGTCCAGCCGCAGCGCGGCCTGATCGTCGACAACCAGGGCCGGCCCCTGGTCGCCAACCGCACGTCGTGGGTGGTCTCGGTCGACCGCACCGTGCTCGGCAAGCTGAGCAAGAGCCGGCAGACCCGGCTCGTGGAGCGGCTCGCCGACGTGGTCGGGCTGCGTCCCGGCCGCATCCAGCGGGCGCTGGTCACCTGCGGCGACGGCGGCAGCGTCTCGGGGGAGTGCTGGAACGGCTCGCCGTACCAGCCCGTCCCGGTCGCCACCGACGTCCGCCAGGGGGTCGCGCTGCGGATCCTCGAGCAGCCCGAGGACTTCCCGGCCGTGCTCGCCGAGCAGCAGACGGTGCGCGCCTACCCGCGCCCGTTCGGCGTCAACCTCGCGCACGTCCTGGGCTACCTGAGCCCGGTGACCGAGGACGAGTACGACCAGGCGAAGGAGGAGGGCGACGACTCCCTCAACGGCGCCTCGACGGTCGGCCGGGCCGGCGTCGAGCAGCAGTACGACGCGGCGCTGCGCGGCATGCCCGGCTACGAGCGGGTCGCGGTCGACTCGATGGGCCGGGTGCTCGGCGACGACGGCGCGGTCGAGGCCGAGCCCGGCAGCACCCTGGTCACCTCCATCGACGCGAAGGTGCAGGGGCTGGTCGAGCGGGAGCTCGCCGACACCATCGCCCAGGCGCGCACCGAGTTCGACGAGGTGACCGGCCGGCCGTACGCCGCGGACTCCGGCGCCGCGGTCGTGCTCGAGGCCGACACCGGGCGCGTGGTCGCGATGGCCAGCCAGCCGACGTACGACCCGGGGGTCTGGGTCGGCGGCATCTCCAAGAAGCAGCTCGCCCGGCTCTACTCCGAGGCGGCCGGCACCCCGCTGCTCGGCCGGGCCACGCAGGGCCAGTTCGCCCCCGGCTCGACCTGGAAGCCGTTCATGACCGCGGGCGCGCTGACCCACGGCTACACCACCGACACCCGGCTCGACTGCTCCGCGGGCTTCGCGGTCGGCAACCGAGTCTTCAAGAACTACGAGTCCGGCGCCCACGGCTCGATCGGCTTCGACCGCGCGCTCGAGGTCTCCTGCAACACCTTCTTCTACCGGATCGGCTACGACTACTGGCAGCGGCTGGGCTCCGACGTCGACGACGTCGACGCCGAGGACCCGCTGGTGGAGGAGGCGAAGGACTTCGGCTTCGGCACCGAGACCGGCATCGACCTGCCCGGCGAGGCCTCCGGCCGGATCGCCGACCGGAAGTGGAAGCGCGCCTACTACGAGTCGATGAAGGACTACTACTGCGACATCGCCGACAAGCCGCAGGACGGGGACACCTCCGACTTCGTCTACACCTTCGCCCGCGAGTTCTGCATCGAGGGCTTCGCCTACCGCGCCGGTGACGCGGTGAACTTCTCGATCGGGCAGGGCGACACGATCGTGACCCCGCTCCAGCTCGCCCGGGCGTACGCCGCCCTCGCGAACGGCGGCACGCTCTACGCGCCCCGGATCGGCAAGGCGGTCGTCGGCCCCGACGGCGAGGTCGTGCGGCGGATCGCGCCGAAGAAGGTCGGCGACCTCGGCCTGCCCGACGAGGTGATCTCCTACATCGACACCGCGCTCAAGGGCGTCAGCACGCGGGGCACGATGAGCTGGAAGCTGCCCGGCTTCCCGCTCGACGAGGTGCAGGTGCGCGCCAAGACCGGCTCGGCCGAGGTGTACGGCAAGCAGTCGACCTCGTGGGTCGCCTCCTACACCGAGGACTACGTGGTCGTGATGATGGTCAGCCAGGGCGGCACCGGCTCGGGCCGCAACGGCGACTCGATCCGCCGCATCTACGAGGCGCTCTACGGCATCGAGGGCGACCAGGTCCGGCCCGCGAAGGCCGCCATCCCCGGCACCGTCCCGCCCGCGGGGCTGCCGACGTTCGCCGACGACGGGTCGATCCTGCCGCCGGGCACCCCCGACGAGGACGAGAAGAAGGGACGGCGGTGACCACCACCCGCGTCCGCGCGCCCCGGATCGACTGGCTGCTGATGGTGGCCGTCCTGGTCCTGGTGACCGTCGGCACCCTGCTGGTGTGGTCGGCCACCTCGGCCCGCGACGACCTCACCGGCGGCGACCCCACGGCGTACCTGCGCAAGCAGGTGGTCAACGTCGCCATCGGCCTGGTGCTGATGGCGATGGTGGTCGCGGCCGACCACCGGTGGGTGCGGATGCTCGCGCCCGTGGTCTACCTGGTCGCGGTCGTCGGGCTGGTGCTGGTGCTCACCATGGGCACCGTCGTGAACGGCTCCCGGTCCTGGCTGATGGTCGGCGGGATGTCCATCCAGCCCTCCGAGATCGCCAAGCTGGCGGTCGTCATCGGCATGGCTCTCGTCCTCGCGGAGCGCGCCGCCGGGCAGTGGCGCGCCCGGGTCGGGATCGTCGACGTGGTGCTGATGCTCGTCGTCGCCGGCGTCCCGGCGGTGCTGATCATGCTGCAGCCCGACCTCGGCACGATGCTGGTGCTGAGCGCGACGGTGTTCGGCGTGCTCGCGGTCTCCGGGGCGCCGCGGCGCTGGTTGCTGCTGATCGCCGGCGGCACGGTCACCGCGGCCGTGGCGGCGGTGTCCGCCGGGTTGCTGAAGGAGTACCAGGTCGACCGGTTCCTCGCGTTCACCGACCCGACGCTGGACCCGCGCGGCGCCGGCTACAACGTCGAGCAGGCCCGGATCGCCGTCGGCAACGGCGGGATCTTCGGCCAGGGGCTCTTCGACGGCTCCCAGACCCGCTCCGGGTTCGTGCCCGAGCAGCACACCGACTTCATCTTCACCGTCGCCGGCGAGGAGCTCGGCCTGCTCGGCGCCGGCCTGCTGATCGCGATGCTCGGCGTCGTGCTGTGGCGCGCGCTGCTGATCGCCTCCCGCTCCGACGACGTCTTCGGCCGCGTGGCCGCCGCGGGGATCGCCTGCTGGTTCGGCTTCCAGGCCTTCCAGAACATCGGCATGTGCCTGGGGATCATGCCGGTCACCGGCGTACCCCTGCCGTTCGTGTCGTACGGCGGCAGCTCGATGTTCGCGGGCATGCTCGCCGTCGGCCTGCTCCAGAGCATCCACCTGCGCACCAGCACGCCGGCCCCCACGCGCTATGTCATGCCGGCGCGCCCCGTGCGGCTGGTCGGCTCGCGCTGACACGGGTTGCGGCGGCGGGAAGATTCACCGGTCGACCGGTGAACCTTCCCCTTGACCGACGAAACTCCATCGGTCAAGCGCACAATTCACCGGTCGACCGGTGAATTGTCCGCGCCCGCTCAGGGCTGCAGCGACAAGAAGATGAACGCCGCCATCAGCACCAGGTGCACGAGCCCCTGCTGGGCCTTGGCGCGGCCCTGGGCGATGGTGAGCACCGAGACCACGACGGTGAGGGCGAGCAGCACCAGGTGGGTCGGCGGCAGCCCGAGCTCGAGCGGGCCGTCGATCCAGATGCTGGCGATCGCGATCGTCGGGATGGTCAGGCCGATCGAGGCCATCGCGGAGCCGTAGGCGAGGTTGAGGCTGGTCTGGACGCGGTCGCGCGCGGCGTTGCGGACGGCGGCGATCGACTCGGGGGCGAGCACCAGCAGCGCGATCACGACACCCACGACGCCGTACGGGAAGCCGAGGCTCTCGACGCCGTCCTCGATGGTGGGGGAGAGCAGCTTCGCGAGGCCCACCACCGCCGCCAGGGACATCACCAGGAGCCCGAGGCTGCGCCACGCTTCGGCGACCGTGGGCGGGTCGGCGTGGCCGTCCTCGTCCTCGTCGAGCAGGCCGGTCACCGTGCCGTAGTCGTCGCTGCTGACCGGGAGGAAGAAGTCGCGGTGCCGGACGGTCTGGGTGAACACGAACCCGCCGTACAGCACCAGCGAGGCGACCGCGGCGAACGCGAGCTGCGACCCGGAGTACTGCAGCCCCTGGCCGGAGGTCGTGAACCCGGGGAGCACCAGCGCGACCCCGGCGAGGGTGATCACGGTGGTCAGGGCCGAGCCGGTGCCGCTGGCGTTGAAGCTGACCAGGTGGTGCTTGGTCGCACCCACCAGCAGGGTCAGGCCCACGATGCCGTTGAGGGTGATCATCACGGCGGCGAAGACCGTGTCGCGGGCGTAGGTGCTGGTGCCCTCGCCCCCGCTGGTCATCAGCATCACGATCAGGCCGACCTCGATCACCGTGACCGCCACCGCCAGCACGAGCGACCCGAACGGCTCGCCGACCCGGTGCGCGACCACCTCGGCGTGGTGCACCGCCGCGAGCACGGCGCCCACCAGCGCCGCCCCGATGGCCACCAGGACGACGGGGTGCTCATGGCTCGCCCACGTCGTGACCAGCAACAACAGGGCGACCACCGGTACTGCGACGGTCCAGGAGAACTTGCCCTGCAACGTCGCGGAATCCATGGCCGAACCCTACGGACCGCGTGCGCGAGGGCGGGCGCCGCCCGCGGAGTCGGTGGCACACAGGCAGGGCCGTTACGATCGAGGTCTTCCCCCGATCACCTGCGAGGTCCCCGCATGTCCACGTCCGTGACGGACGGCGCCGTCGAGAGCGTCTTCCCCCGGCTTGAGCCCCTGCTGCCGTCGGTGTCCAAGCCGATCCAGTACGTCGGCGGCGAGCTGAACTCCACGGTCAAGGAGTGGGACTGCGCCCCGGAGGGCCCGACGGTCCGCTGGGCGCTGATGTACCCCGACGCCTACGAGGTCGGCCTGCCCAACCAGGGCGTGCAGATCCTCTACGAGGTGCTCAACGAGCGGGACTGGATCGTCGCGGAGCGCACGTACTCCGTGTGGCCCGACATGGAGCAGGTGATGCGGGCGGGCGACGAGCACGGCCCGATCCCGCAGTTCACCGTCGACGCCCACCGCCCGGTCGGCGCCTTCGACGTGCTGGGCCTGAGCTTCTCCACCGAGCTCGGCTACACCAACATGCTCAACGCCCTCGACCTCGCGGGCATCCCGCTGCACGCGGTGGACCGCACCGAGGCCGACCCGGTCGTGCTGGCCGGCGGGCACGCGGCGTTCAACCCCGAGCCGATCGCCGACTTCCTCGACGCCGCCGTCCTCGGCGACGGCGAGGAGGTCGTGCTCGCGATCTCCGAGGTCGTCCGCGAGTGGAAGGCCGAGGACCGGCCCGGCGGCCGTGACGAGCTGCTGCGCCGCCTCGCGGTGACCGGCAACGTCTACGTGCCCCGCTTCTACGACGTCGTGTACGCCGAGGACGGGTCGATCGAGGCCGTCGTCCCCAACCGTCCCGGCATCCCGTTCCGGGTCCGCAAGCACACGCTGATGGACCTCGACGCCTGGCCCTACCCGCGCAAGCCGCTGGTGCCGCTCGCCGAGACCGTCCACGAGCGGTTCTCGGTCGAGATCTTCCGCGGCTGCACCCGCGGCTGCCGCTTCTGCCAGGCCGGGATGATCACCCGGCCGGTGCGCGAGCGCTCGATCAAGACCATCGGCGAGATGGTCGAGAACGGCATCCGCAGCACCGGCTTCGA
Organism: Nocardioides dongkuii; assembly: GCF_014127485.1. Classification (NCBI taxonomy): domain Bacteria; kingdom Bacillati; phylum Actinomycetota; class Actinomycetes; order Propionibacteriales; family Nocardioidaceae; genus Nocardioides; species Nocardioides dongkuii. Next base: position 1,163,908 of record NZ_CP059903.1, read on the forward strand.
GGAGGTCGGGCTGCTCTCGCTCTCCAGCGCCGACCACACCGAGATCGGCGAGGTCGCCAAGGGCCTGGCCGACCGGTACGAGGGCTCGAACGTCTCGCTGAGCCTGCCGAGCACCCGCGTCGACGCCTTCAACATCTCCCTGGCCAACGAGTTCTCCCGCAACGGCCGCCGCTCCGGGCTGACCTTCGCCCCCGAGGGCGGCAGCGAGCGGATGCGTAAGGTGATCAACAAGATGGTCACCGAGGAGGACCTGATCCGCACCGTCGCGGCGGCGTACTCCCACGGCTGGCGGCAGGTGAAGCTCTACTTCATGGTGGGCCTGCCCACCGAGACCGACGAGGACGTCCTCCAGGTCGCCGAGCTGGCCAAGAAGGTCATCGCCAAGGGCCGTGAGGTCTCCGGGCGCAACGACATCCGCTGCACGGTCTCGATCGGCGGGTTCGTGCCGAAGCCGCACACGCCGTTCCAGTGGGCCGCGCAGCTCGACCACGAGACCACCGACGAGCGGCTGAAGAAGCTGCGCGACACGGTCCGCGACGACAAGCGGTACGGCCGCGCCATCGGCTTCCGCTACCACGACGGCAAGCCCGGCGTGGTCGAGGGACTGCTCTCCCGGGGCGACCGCCGGGTCGGCCGGGTGATCGAGCAGGTCTGGCGCGACGGCGGCCGCTTCGACGGCTGGAGCGAGCACTTCTCCTACGACCGCTGGGTGGCCGCGGCCGAGCACGGGCTCGCCGGCACCGGCGTCGACCTGGACTGGTACACCGTCCGCGAGCGCACCTACGACGAGGTCCTGCCCTGGGACCACCTCGACTCGGGCCTCGACAAGGACTGGCTGTGGGCCGACTGGGAGGACGCCCTCGACCCCGACGCGGTCGACGTCGAGGACTGCCGCTGGACCCCCTGCTACGACTGCGGCGTGTGCCCGGAGATGGGCACCGAGATCCAGATCGGCCCGACCGGCCAGCAGCTGCTGCCGCTCAGCGTCGTCTGAGCGGGCCGTGCAGGTCCGTCTGGCCGGACCGGGCGACCGGGAGGCGCTCGCCGGGCTCCGGCGGGCCTGGGTGGAGGAGCAGCGCGGGGCGCCCGTCGTCGACGACGACTTCGCCGAGCGGTTCACGGACTGGCTCGAGCGCGAGCAGCACCAGCGGGTCACCTGGCTCGCGCTGGCGGACGGCGAGCCGGCCGGGATGCTCAACGTGCTGGTGTTCACGCGGATGCCGCGGCCGGGGGTGCCCGAGCCGAGCCGGTGGGCGTACCTCGCGAACTTCTTCGTACGCCGCGAGCACCGCGACGCCGGCGTCGGCAGCCGGTTGCTCGCGGCCTGCACGACGTACTGCGACGAGCAGTGCTTCGTGCGGATCGTGCTCAGCCCCAGCGAGCGGTCGGTGCCGCTCTATGCCCGGTCCGGCTTCGCGCCGGCCACGTCGCTGATGGTCCGCACGCCCGGCTGAGCCGGGCGTGCGGACCGGCGGGTCAGCCCAGCTTGTCGGTGAGGGTGCCGCCGCCCTCGAGGTAGGCGACGCAGGCGACGGTGTCGCCGGCCTCCGGCGGGACCTCCTCGGTCAGCGCGATGACCGTGAGGCCCTGGCGGCTCTCCATCTTCGCCTGCAGCGCCGGGTCGGAGGAGATCCCCTCGACGCAGACGGAGGTCTGGCTGTCGGTGTAGGCGGCGGCCTCGTCGGCGGTGAGCTCCTTGCTCAGCAGCACCTCGCCGTCGTGTTCCTCCGTGCAGTCCTTGTCCTCGATCGCCTCGACGGTGTCGCTCTCGATGTCGGTGAGGCCCTCGGCGGAGATGCAGTCACCGGCCTTGAGGTCATCGACGTCCTTCATCGACGCCACGCCGACCGCGACGAGCACGATGAACAGCACCGTGCCGATCATCACCAGCACGTTGATGACGATCGCGGCGATCGCCATCCCCTTGCCGTGGTTGCGGCCGTCCTTGCCGCGCAGCAGCACCATGACGGCCAGCACCAGCGAGACCAGGCCCGCGATGATCGTGCAGGCGAAGAACGAGAGCACCAGCGAGGCGATCGCCAGGCCCTTGCTCGGCTCGTCCTGCCCACCCGGGCCGGCGGGGAACGCCGAGGCGCCGTACGGCGGGGGCTGCTGCGGGGCGCCGTACCCGGGCTGCTGGGGCGGCGGCGCGCCGTACACGGGCGGCTGCTGCGGGGCGCCGTACGACGGCTGCTGCGGCGGGACCGGCGGGGGCGTGCCGCCGTCCTGGCCGCCGGGGGTCTGGTCGGACGGGTCGGGAGTTCCGGGGTATTGCGGCGGCTGAGTCACGTGCGCACGCTACCGGGGCCGTGACCCCACGGGCCGCGAATCGCCGCGGCCGAGACGCAGCTGGTCCTCGACGTACGCCGGCCGGGCGACGCGCAGGCCGACCGCCAGCTGGGGCACCGTGAGCGCGGCGAGCACCAGCAGCGGCACCGTCCAGCCGTCCGAGGCGTCGTGCAGCAGGCCGATGGCGAACGGCCCGATGCCCGCGACCAGGTAGCCGGTCGACTGCGTGAACGCCGAGAGCGCCCCGGTGCCCTCGGGGGTGCGGGCGCGGAGCCCGATCAGGGTCAGCACCAGCGGGAACGTCGCGGTCCCGACGCCGACGAGGATCGCGGCCGGGATCGCGAGGGCGTGCGGGTCCACGACGAGGAGGAGGTAGCCCACCGGGTAGCAGCCGATCACCGGCGCCAGGATCCGCCGCGGGTCGCGGCTGCGGGCGAGGGCGGCGGGCAGCCACAGCGAGAACGGGATCGCGGTCGCCGCGAGCAGCCCCACCAGGGCCCCGGCGGCCGACGCCGACCAGCCGCTGTCGCGCCACAGCGTCGCGAACCACCCGAAGACGGCGTACGCCTGGAGGGACTGGAGGCCGAAGAAGAGCGCCATCGCCCAGCCGAGCCGGGTCCGGGCCACGTCGCGGAACCCCACCCGCCGCGGCGGGGTCTCCGGGTGCCGGTCGTGCGCGGAGAGGGCCACCCAGGGGAGCGCCGCGACCAGGGCGAGCACCGCCCAGGCGCCGATCCCGGCCCGCCAGCCGCCGAACGCGTCGGAGATCGGCACGGTCAGCACCAGGGCCGCGGTCAGGCCGATCGAGAGCATCGTCGTGTAGAGGGCGGTGACCGGTCCGACCCGGTGGGGGAAGTGCAGCTTCACCAGGGAGGGCAGCAGCACGTTCGCGACCGCCATCCCCGCGAGCGCCAGCATCGTGAGGGCCAGGAACGCCGCCTCCCCGCCCGCCGCCGCCCGGCCCGCGAGCCCGGCGGTCAGCGCGAGCAGGGCGATCAGGGTGGTCCGGTGCACGCCGACGCGGCGCGCGACCGTGGGCGCGAACGCGCCGAACAGCGCGAACGCCAGCACGGGCAGCGAGGTCAGCAGGCCGGCCGTCACGGGGGAGAGGCCGAGCCCGGCGCGCAGCTCGGCGAGGACCGGTCCGACGGTCACCGCCGCGGGCCGGAGGTTGAGGGAGAGCAGCACCAGTCCCACGAGGACGAGTGCGACGGCGCGGCGGGTCACCGCACGATGCTGCCACCCACCCGGGCGGTCCCGGCGCCGCGGTGTCGGGACCGCGCGGCAGGATGTGGGCCGTGCGACACGTCACCGACGAGGAGCGGCGGGCCCGGCTGGCCCGCCGCCACGGCCTGGCACCCGCGCACCGGTACGACGAGGCGGTCGCCGCCACCCGGGCGATGACCGTGCTGCACGCCACCGAGGCGCCGTCGGTCCACCTCGCCCTGCACGCCCGGGTCGCGGACCTGGCGGTCGCCGACGTCGACCGGGCGCTCTACGAGGACCGGAGCCTGGTCAAGCAGCTCGCGATGCGCCGCACGCTGTTCGTCTTCCCGCGCGACCTGCTGCCGGCGGCGTGGGGGAGCGCGTCGGCACGGGTGGCGGGGCCGCTCGCCGTACGCCTCGCCAAGGAGGCGGTGGCCGGCGGCCTGAGCGAGGACGGCGCGGCCTGGGTCGACGCGGCCCGGGACGCCGTCCTCGCGCGGCTGGCCGGCGGCGACGAGCTCTCCGCGCAGGAGATCCGCGAGCAGGTGCCCGAGGTCGCGGCCAAGGTCGAGCTCGGCCGGGGGCGCTGGGCCCAGCCGGTGCCGGTCGCGCCCCGGGTGCTGGGGCTGCTGGGAGCCGAGGGCAGCATCGTGCGGGCCCGCAACGCCACCCACTGGCGCACCGCGCGGCCGCGGTGGACCGCGATGGCCGCCTGGCTCGGGGACGTCCCGGAGCCGCTGACCGAGGCCGAGGGGTACGCCGCGCTGGTGCGCCGCTGGCTGTGGACCTTCGGGCCGGGCACGACCGCCGACCTGCGGTGGTGGCTCGGCGGCACGCTGGGAGCCGTACGCCGGGCGCTCGCCGACGTGGCGGCCGTCGAGGTGGGGCTCGACGGCGGGGGCGTCGGGTGGGTGCTGCCCGACGACGTCGACCCCGAGGACCCGGTGGCGCCGTGGGCCGCGCTGACCCCGGTGCTCGACCCCACGGTGATGGGCTGGAAGGAGCGCGACTTCTACCTCGGCGGCCTGGGGCCGCGGCTGTTCGACACCAACGGCAACGCCGGCACGACGGCCTGGTGGGACGGTCGCGTCGTGGGGTGCTGGGTGCAGGACGACGCCGGCGTGGTCGAGGTGCGGGTGCTCACGGACCTGCCGGACGAGGGCCACGCCGCCCTCGCGGTCGAGGCCGAGCGGCTGACCGCGTGGCTCGAGGGCCATCGCGTCTCGACGGTCTACCCCTCGGCGGCGATGGCGCCGTCCGCCACGCGGTAGCGGCGCCGTAGGGTTGGTTGGTGCGCGCCCAGCCTGAGCAACAAGCCCCGCCCGTCCAGCGGCTGCGGGTCCGCTACGCCAAGCGCGGCCGGCTGCGGTTCACCAGCCACCGCGACTTCAGCCGGGCCTTCGAGCGCGCGGTCTTCCGTGCCCGGGTGCCGATGGCCTACTCCTCCGGGTTCAACCCCCACCCGCGGATCTCCTACGCCGGCGCCGCGCCGACCGGCTCCGCGAGCGAGGCGGAGTACCTCGAGATCGGGCTCGCCGAGGTGCTCGACCCCGCCGCGGTGCACGCCGCGCTGGAGGAGGCGCTGCCCGACGGGCTCGACGTGCTCGCGGTGGCGGAGTCGCCCGGCGGGTCGCTCAGCGACCTGCTCACCGCCAGCCGCTGGCTGCTCGACGTGGACGTGGAGCCGGAGGCGACGGCCGCCGCCGTGGCGCTCTTCCTGGCCGAGGAGTCGGTCACCGTCGAGCGGATGACGAAGAAGGGCCTGCGCGAGTTCGACTGCCGCGCCGCCGTGGTCTCGCTGGCCGCCGAGCCGCGCCCCGGGGGAGCGCGGATCGACCTGGTGCTGCGGCACGGGGTGCCCTCCGTACGACCCGACGACGTGCTGACCGGCCTCCGGGCGGTGAGCGGTCTGGACACCGGGCGCGCGCCCCTGCTCACGCGGGTCGCGCAGGGTCCGCTCGCCGACGACGGCACGATCGGCGACCCGCTGGCGACGTCGGATTGACCGAAAGTCGTGACGCGTGTGCGATACTCGCCACGGTCGACGACGCGTGGTACCTCCGCCCGGAGCCGACCCGACGACGTTCTCGCTGGTCCCCACCCGAGGGGACGGCACGGCGGGTGCAGGTCGTCGCCAGACCGCGACGCGGCCAGGTGAGCCCGGTGACAGCAGGCTCGCCCCAGCCCGGCGACCGCGGCAGGTGACGCCCCACACCCGGCGACGCACCCGCGGAGAGGGTCGCCGCCACCGACAGGCTTCGCGCCGACGGCTCTGAGTTCCCGGGTCGCGGCGTCCGACCCACCCGGCCGCCTCGCCGACCGGGCCCGAGGAGCAGCACATGCCCGACGACGTGCAGGACGACACCACCACGCAGAGTGGCACCGAGGGCGGCGCCGAGAGCGCCCCCGAGGCGCCCGCCAAGAAGGCGGCCGCGAAGCGGACCACCAAGAAGGCCGCGACGAAGAAGGCCCCCGCGAAGCGGGCCACGAAGAAGGCCGCCGCCACGCCGGCCCCCGACGCCGAGCTCCCGCTCGGCGGCGACGTGGCCGAGCCGGCTGCCGCGGCCGAACCGGCCGTCGCCACCGACGCAGCAGCCGACGCAGCCGACGCCGCCGCCGAGGCGCCGCCGGCCAAGAAGACCGCCAAGCGCGCGGCGACCAAGAAGACCGCCGCGAAGCGGACCACGAAGAAGGCCGCGGCCGCGAAGACCGCCGAGCCCGCTCCCGAGGCCGCCACCGACCCCGCCGCGGACGTGGCGGACGTCGCCGCTCCGGAGACCGCGGCCCCGGCCGAGGCCGCCGCGCCGGCGGACGCCCCCAGCGCCCCCAGCGCCCCCGCCGTCACCACGCCGCTGTTCCAGGCTCCCGAGCCGGTCCCGGCCCGCGCCCGGCGTACCCGCAAGACCGCGGCCAAGAAGACCGCCGCGCCCGAGGTCCCGGTGGCCACCGAGGTGCCGGCCGACGCCGAGGTCGAGCTCGACGAGGACGGGAACCCGATCCTCGCCGAGGCCGCCGCGACGACCGAGGCGCCGGGCGAGCAGGCGCCTGCGACCGAGGCCACCGAGGCCACCGAGGCCCCGGAGGGCGCGGGGTCCGAGGACGACGACGACAGCGACGACAACGACGAGCGCGACGGCTCCGGCGGTGGCCGCCGCCGCCGTCGCCGCGGCGGTCGCCGCCGCCGCGGAGGCGGCAAGGCGAGCGAGTCCGGCGACGCCGGCGAGTCCAGCGACGCCGGTGACTCCGGCGACTCCCGTGAGTCCGGCGAGCCCAGCGACGCCGGTGACGCAGCCGCGTCGGGCGACGAGCAGGCGTCCGGGGACCAGGCGTCCGGGGACTCCGGCGAGCGGGGCGAGGACCAGGGGGAGTCGTCCGGCGAGGGCACCTCCCGCCGCCGGCGCCGGCGCCGCCGTGGGGGCGACGACGGCGGCGAGGGCGGCGACGACTCCGAGAAGACCGTCACCCGGGTCCGCAAGCCGCGCTCGGCCGAGGACGAGATCACCGCGATTGCCGGCTCCACCCGCCTCGAGGCCAAGAAGCAGCGCCGCCGCGACGGCCGCGAGGCCGGCCGGCGCCGGGCCCCGATCGTCAGCGAGGCCGAGTTCCTGGCCCGCCGCGAGGCCGTCGACCGGGTCATGGTGATCCGCCAGCGTGACGACCTGACCCAGATCGGCGTGCTCGAGGACAAGGTCCTCGTCGAGCACTACGTCGCCCGCGAGTCCCAGACCTCGCTGATCGGCAACGTCTACCTCGGCCGGGTCCAGAACGTGCTGCCCTCCATGGAGGCGGCGTTCATCGACATCGGCAAGGGTCGCAACGCGGTCCTGTACGCCGGCGAGGTCAACTGGTCCGCGCTCGGCCACAAGGACGGCCAGCCCCGCAAGATCGAGTCGGTGCTGTCCTCCGGGCAGTCGGTGCTGGTCCAGGTGACCAAGGACCCGATCGGCCAGAAGGGCGCCCGGCTCACCAGCCAGGTCAGCCTGGCCGGGCGGTTCCTCGTCTACGTGCCCGACGGCACCACCAGCGGCATCTCCCGCAAGCTCCCGGACACCGAGCGCGCCCGGCTGAAGACGCTGCTCAAGGAGATCGTCCCGGACACCGCGGGCGTCATCGTCCGCACGGCCGCCGAGGGCGCCAGCGAGGACGAGCTGACGCGCGACGTCGAGCGGCTCAAGGCCCGCTGGGAGGACATCGAGTCCAAGAGCAAGGGCGGTGCCCCGCAGCTGCTCTACGGCGAGCCGGACCTGACCCTCAAGGTGGTCCGCGACCTGTTCACCGAGGACTTCGCCCGGCTCGTGATCCAGGGCGACGACGCCTGGGAGACCGTCCAGCAGTACGTCCAGCACGTCGCGCCCGACCTGCAGGACCGGCTGGAGCGGTTCACTCCCGGCGAGAACGGCAAGGACGTCTTCGCCGTCCACCGGGTCGAGGAGCAGATCGCCAAGGCGCTCGACCGCAAGGTCTGGCTGCCCTCCGGCGGCTCGCTGGTCATCGACCGCACCGAGGCGATGACCGTGGTCGACGTCAACACCGGCAAGTTCACCGGCTCGGGCGGCAACCTCGAGGAGACGGTCACCAAGAACAACCTGGAGGCCGCCGAGGAGGTCGTGCGCCAGCTCCGGCTGCGTGACATCGGCGGCATCATCGTCGTCGACTTCATCGACATGGTGCTGGAGTCCAACCGCGACCTGGTGCTGCGCCGGCTCGTCGAGTGCCTCGGCCGCGACCGCACCCGCCACCAGGTCGCCGAGGTGACCTCGCTCGGCCTCGTGCAGATGACCCGCAAGCGGATCGGCACGGGCCTGCTCGAGTCGTTCGGCGAGAACTGCGAGCACTGCCACGGCCGCGGTGTCGTGATCCGGGACCAGCCGGTCGAGCCCAGCACCCGCGACGACGACATGCGCGGCGGCGGCAGCAGCGGACGCGGCGGCAAGCGCCGCGGACGCGGTCGCGGCGACGACGACGCGCGCGGTGGCAGCGGTGGTGGGAGCAACGGCGGCGGCAACGGCGCCGGGGCACCCAAGCTGCCCTCGCCCAAGGACATCGCCGCGATGGCGCGTCCCGAGCCCCGCGACGACGGCGACACGGACGCCGTCGATGCCGTCGATGCAGTCGATGCCCTCGACACCGACGACACCTGGGACGCCTTCGAGGCCGGCACGGACACCCCGTCCACCCCGGAGCCCACCCCGGCGGCCGAGCCCGCCGCGGACCAGGTCTCGGAGCCGACGCCCGAGCCGACTCCCGCCCCGGAGCCGGAGGCTCCCCGGGTCGTCACCCGCACCCGCCGGCGGAGCGGCAGCCGCCCCGCCGTGGAGCAGACGCCGGATCCCGCCGCGGAGCCGACGCCCGAGCCGACGCCCGAGCCGACGCCCGAGCCGACGCCCGCCGCTGAGCCGGAGGGCCCCCGGGTCGTCACCCGCACCCGCCGGCGGAGCGCCAGCCGCCCCGCCGGGCAGCCGGCCGGGACCAGCGTGGTCCAGCCGGTCGTGGTCGCGCAGCCGACGGTGACCGCGGAGCCCGTCGCCGCCGCGGTGGTGGCTCCTCCCGAGCCGCCCAAGGTCGTGACCCGCACCCGCGGTCGCGCCGCGAGCCGCCCGGCGGGCCCGCCCGCCGAGACCCCGACGACGACCGTGCCGACCGCCGACGGGCCGGACGGGACCGACGAGGGCGAGGACGGCCCCGCGATCGAGCACGTGCCGGTGAAGAAGAAGGGCACGCGCAAGCGCTGACCGGAGGGGACCGGCCCCGAATTGCTGTGGCCGGTCCCCATCCGTACTATTGATCTTCGGTGCGCTGACGCGCGCCGTCTCTGAGTGGCCCTCCACCTGACGCGCAGGCACGCTGCTGTGCGCGCGGTGGTCGTAGCCCCAGACCCCGAGTAGACGAGACCGACGAAGGAGACCGCGGTGTACGCGATCGTGCGCGCTGGCGCCAAGCAGCAGAAGGTTGCCGTGGGCGACGTCATCGAGATCGACAAGATCACGACCGGGGTGGGCGAGACGCTGACCCTTCCCGTCGTCCTGGCCGTCGACGGCGAGACGGTCACCTCCGACGCCTCGGCCCTGGACAAGGCGTCGGTGACCGTCGAGGTGCTCGGCGCCACCAAGGGCCCCAAGATCATCATCCAGAAGTACAAGAACAAGACCGGTTACAAGAAGCGCCAGGGCCACCGCCAGAAGTACACCCAGGTCAAGGTCACCGACATCTCCCTCTGAGCCTCCCGCTCACGCTGCTACGAAGGACTGAACTCATGGCACACAAGAAGGGCGCTGCGTCCACCAAGAACGGGCGCGACTCCAACAGCCAGCGCCTGGGCGTCAAGCGCTACGGCGGCCAGCTGGTCAACGCCGGTGAGATCATCGTGCGCCAGCGCGGCACCCACTTCCACCCGGGCAGCGGCGTCGGCCGCGGCGGCGACGACACGCTCTTCGCGCTGGTCCCCGGGGCCGTCGAGTTCGGCACCCGTCGCGGGCGCCGGGTCGTCAACATCGTCCCGGGCGTGTGAGCTGACGCTCACCTCCCACCTGCAGTACCGAAGGGCGTCCCGTTCCCGGGGCGTCCTTCGTCCATTTTCCACAGCAAGGAACCCACCATGGCAGTCCCCACCTTCGTCGACGAGGTGACGCTGCACATCAGCGCCGGCCGGGGCGGTCACGGCGTGGCCTCGGTCCACCGCGAGAAGTTCAAGCCGCTGGGTGGTCCCGACGGCGGCAACGGCGGTCCGGGCGGGTCGGTCATCCTGCGCGTCGACCCCGACGTCACCACGCTCATCGACTACCACCACAGCAAGAAGCGCGCCGCGGAGAACGGCGGCCACGGTGCCGGCGCCCACCGCAACGGCGCGCACGGCGCCGACCTGGTGCTGCCCGTCCCCGACGGCACCGTCGTGAAGACGCGCTCCGGCGAGGTGCTCGCCGACCTGGTCGGGCCGGGCACCGAGATCGTGATCGCCCAGGGCGGCCGCGGCGGCCTCGGCAACGCCGCGCTGGCCTCGGCCAAGCGCAAGGCGCCCGGCTTCGCCCTGCTCGGCGAGCCCGGCGAGGAGATCGAGATCGTCCTCGAGCTCAAGGTGGTCGCCGACATCGGTCTGGTCGGCTACCCGAGCGCGGGCAAGTCCAGCCTGATCGCCGCGATCTCCCGCGCGCGGCCCAAGATCGCCGACTACCCGTTCACCACCCTGGTCCCGAACCTGGGCGTGGTGAAGGCGGGCGACACGACGTTCACCGTCGCCGACGTCCCCGGCCTGATCGAGGGCGCCAGCGAGGGCCGCGGTCTCGGCCACGACTTCCTGCGCCACATCGAGCGCTGCGCGGCGCTGCTGCACGTCGTCGACACCGCCACGATCGAGCCGGGACGCAACCCGGTCGACGACCTCGAGGTGATGGAGCGCGAGCTGGCCCGGTACGGCGGGCTCGAGGACCGCGAGCGCCTGGTTGCGCTCAACAAGGTCGACGTGCCCGACGGCCGGGACATCGCCGAGATGACCGCCGACGACCTGCGAGCGCGCGGCTACCGGGTCTTCCTGATCTCGGCCGCGTCCGGCGAGGGCATCCGCGAGCTGACGTTCGCGATGGCCGAGCTGGTCGCGCAGGCACGTGCCGACAAGGAGGTCGTCGAGGCGACCCGGATCGTGCTGCGGCCGCCGAGCGCCGACGGCGGCGACGACTTCACCGTCACCCGGGAGACCGACGGGTGGCGGGTGCGCGGCACCAAGCCGGAGCGCTGGGTCCGGCAGACCGACTTCAGCAACGACGAGGCCGTCGGGTACCTCGCGGACCGGCTCAACCGGATGGGCGTGGAGATCCGGCTGGTCAAGATGGGCGCCGTCGAGGGCGACACCGTGCTGATCGGCCACCCCGACAACTCGGTGGTCTTCGACTTCAAGCCCGGCATCGAGGCCGGCGCGGAGATGCTCGGCCGCCGCGGCGAGGACCAGCGCTTCGAGGAGAAGCGGCCCGCCCACGGCCGGCGTCGCGACATCCAGGAGCACATGGAGGACCGCGGCGAGAACGAGACCCGCGCCGACGTCGCGCGGCGGCTGGACAAGGCCGCCAACAGCTCCGGCGTGGGACCGATGTCCTACGAGATCGGCTCCGCCGAGGACCCCGACTGGGCCGAGGACGACCCCGGGACGGCCAGGTGAGCCTCCGCCCGGAGGTCGCCGACGCCCGTCGCGTCGTCGTCAAGGTCGGCTCCTCCTCGCTGACGACCGCGGCCGGGGGGATCGACCCCGGGCGGGTCGAGGCGCTGGTCGACGTGCTGGCCGCCGCGCGCGCCCGCGGGACGGAGGTCGTCCTGGTGTCCTCGGGCGCCATCGCCGCCGGCCTCGCGCCGCTCGGGCTGCGCAAGCGGCCGACCGGGCTGGCCGCCCAGCAGGCGGCGGCGTCGGTGGGGCAGGGGCTGCTCGTGCACCGCTACACCGAGGAGCTGAGGCGCCACGGCGTGACCGTCGGGCAGGTGCTGCTGACCGCCGACGACGTCACCCGGCGGGCGCACTACCGCAACGCCCACCAGACCTTCGCCAAGCTCCTCGAGCTCGGCGTGCTGCCGATCGTCAACGAGAACGACACCGTCGCGACCTCGGAGATCCGCTTCGGCGACAACGACCGGCTCGCGGCGCTGGTCGCGCACCTCGTGCACGCCGACCTGCTGGTCCTGCTCTCCGACGTCGACGGCCTGTACGACGCCGACCCGCGCACGCCCGGCGCCGTACGCCTCGGCGACGTGCACGGCGCCGAGGACCTGGCCGAGGTGCAGATCGGCCGGGCCGGCGCCGCGGGCGTCGGCACCGGCGGGATGGAGACCAAGGTCGAGGCCGCCCGGATCGCGACCGGCGCGGGGATCCCGGTCGTGCTCACGGCCGCGGAGCGCGCGGGGGAGGCGCTGGCGGGGGAGCCCGTCGGCACCCTCTTCCACGCCACCGGCAAGCGCCGGCCCACCCGGCTGCTCTGGCTCGCGCACGCCACCGAGCCGAAGGGCACCCTGGTCCTCGACGCCGGGGCGGTCCGCGCGGTGGTCGAACGGCGTGCCTCGCTGCTCGCCGCCGGCGTCACCGGGTGCGCCGGCGCCTTCCACGCCGGGGACCCCGTCGACCTCGCGGGACCCGACGGCGTCCCGGTCGCGCGGGGCCTGGTCAACTTCGACGCCGACGAGGTCCCGGCACTCGTGGGGCGCTCGACCGGCGACCTGAAGCGCGAGCTCGGGGCGGCGTACGAGCGTGAGGTCGTGCACCGCGACGATCTCGTGCTGCTCTGAGACCCCTCCTCAATGACTGTCGGCACCGGCCGCTACGGTGCAGGCAGAGATGTGTCGCAGGACACGTCCATGATCAGGAGGATCACATCTTGCAGCAGACCACGAAGACCCGGATCGCGGCGCTCGGCGCCGGCTTCGCCCTCGCGGCGGGCGCGCTCGTCTCGGTGGCCCCGGCCGCCCAGGCCGCCTCCGTGAAGAGCGACTTCAGCTGCGACACCGAGGCTCTCGGCGCGCAGGTCCTGTCCGTCACCACCAAGGTGAAGCTGCCGGCGAAGGTGAAGAAGGGCAAGACCGTCGGCTCGAAGAAGGTCACGATGGTCGTCGTCCTGCCCCAGGGCCTCACGGACGCGCTCCGCTTCATCGGCGTCACGGAGCTGTCCGGCTCGGCGACCGGCGTGAAGGCGAAGGTCGGCAAGACCTCGTTCGCGGTCAAGGGCGTCAAGTTCACCGACGTGAAGGTGCCCGCCAGCGGCCCGATGAAGATCACCGCGAAGGGCACCACCGCGGCGTTCAAGATCAAGAAGCCCGGCAGCTACACGATCTCGATCCCGAAGAAGTTCGACTTCAGCTCGACCACCCAGAACGGCGACCCGCTCACGAACGAGGCGCCGTGCTCGCTGGTCAAGGGCCAGCCGACCAAGCTCGGCACGCTCAAGGTCACCAAGTAGCACCACCCCGACGCCGGGTGGGCGGGGCTCTCGCCCCGCCCACCCGGCGTTCTTGTGCCCTCGACTAGGTTCGCCCTCGTGCGGTGGCGGGTCGGGCTCTGGGCGGTCGTGGCCCTGCTGGCGCTCCCCGCGGTCGCCCTGACCGCGGCCCGGCTGTCGGGCAGCGACGACGGCCTGGTCATCAAGGCCGTCTCCTTCACCCCCGCGGGGGTCCTGCTGTACGCCGCGTGCCTGCTGGTGCTGGTCGCCCTCCTGCTGCGTCCGGGCGGCCGTGGCCGCCGCGCGCCGGCCGTGCTCGCCGTCCTCGTGGCCGCCGGTCTCGCGACCCACGTGGCCTGGGTCGCGCCGTGGTACGTCGGCGGCCCGGCCGCCGCGTCCGGCTCCACGCCGCTGCGGGTGATGAGCGCCAACATGCTCGGCGACGAAGGCGACGGCACCGCCCTGGTCGCGGCCGCGGCGGATGCCGACGTGGACGTCCTGGCGGTCCAGGAGATGAGCGAGGGCACGCTCGCCGCGATGGAGCGGTCCGGGCTGACCGAGCTGTTCCCGCACCGCGCCGGCGAGGCGGCGGCGACCGGGGTCCGCGGGACGATGGTCTTCGCCCGCGAGCCGATCACGGACGTCGAGCGGCTGCCGACCGTGATGGGGTCGTGGTCGGTCGAGATCGACGGGCTGCGGATCTTCGTCGTGCACCCGGCGTACCCGCTGCACCCCGAGGACTGGCGGGTCGAGCTGGCCGCCCTCCTCGAGGCGGCCGAGGCGACCCGCCCCGACCTGATGCTGGGCGACTTCAACGCGACCCTGGACCACGGGCCGATGCGGGCGTTCCTCGACGCGGGCTACCGCGACGCCGCCGAGCTCGCCGGCGAGGGCTGGCAGCCCACCTGGCCCGCCGACGGCGCCGGGATCGTCGGGCTGGTCCCGCCGCTCGTGCAGATCGACCACGTGCTGGTCCCCGACGGCTGGACGGCCGCCTCCACCCGCACCGTCCACATCCCCGGCGCCGACCACCGGGCCCTGGTCGCCGAGGTCTCCCCGGGCTGAGCGTTTGAAAGATGCCGGCCCGCGAGCAAGGGTGAAGCAATGACCACCGCCACCAGCATCACCGTCAGCCGCAGGATCGACGCCTCCTCGACGGCCGTGTTCGACGTGCTGTCCAACCCTCAGCGGCACACCGAGCTCGACGGATCGGGATTCGTCGTCAGCGACGAGAAGACCGACCGGATCACCGGCACCGGGCAGGTGTTCCGGATGAACATGACCGGCGACCACATGGGCGGCGACTACCAGACCGACAACACCGTCACGGGCTACGACCCGCAGCACCTGCTGGCGTGGAAGACCGCGCCCGCCGACACCGAGGCCCCGGGTTGGGAGTGGATCTGGGAGCTGCAGGCGCAGGGGAGTGACGCGACCGAGGTGCGGCTCACCTACGACTGGTCGAAGGTGACCGACCAGGACCTGCTCGACAAGGTCGGGTTCCCGCTCGTCAGCGAGACCCAGCTGCAGCACTCCCTCGGCAACCTCGCCTCCGCGGTCTCGGGCTGACCAGATGCGGGAGCGGCGGGCGCGGCGCCGTACGCTGGGAGCCGCCATGCCCGCCACCGTCTACCTCGACCACGCCGCCACCACGCCGATGGTGCCCGCGGCGGTCGAGGCGCTGACGAAGCACCTCCTCGAGGTGGGCAACCCGAGCTCGCTGCACGCCTCCGGGCGGCACGCGCGGCGGGTGGTGGAGGAGTCCCGCGAGACGATCGCGCAGGCGCTCGGCTGCCGCCCCGGCGAGGTCGTGTTCACCTCCGGCGGCACCGAGGCCGACAACCTCGCCGTCAAGGGCGTCTACTGGTCGCGCCGCGAGGCCGACCCGCGGCGGGTCCGGGTGCTCGCGAGCGCCGCCGAGCACCACGCCGTCCTCGACCCGCTGCACTGGCTGGCGGAGACCGAGGACGCCGAGGTGGAGCTGCTGCCCGTGGACGACCGGGGCGTCCTCGACCTCGACGCCCTCTCCGCGAGCATCGCGCGCGACCCTGAGTCGGTCGCGCTGGTCTCGGTGATGTGGGCCAACAACGAGGTCGGCAGCCTGCAGCCCGTCGAGGAGGTCGTCGCCCGGGCCGCCGCGCACGGCATCCCGGTGCACACCGACGCCGTGCAGGCGATCGGCGCGGTCCCGGTCGACTTCGCCCGCTCCGGCGTCGACGCGCTCACCCTGACCGGCCACAAGGTCGGCGGGCCGTACGGCGTCGGCGCGCTCGTCGTACGCCGCGAGGTGCAGGTGACCTCGCTGGTCCACGGCGGCGGCCAGGAGCGCGACATCCGCAGCGGCACCCTCGACACCCCGGCGATCGCCGGCTTCGCCGCCGCGGTCGAGCTCGCGGTCAAGCAGCAGGCCGAGCACGCCGACCGGGTGGCCGCGCTGCGCGACGAGCTGGTGCGCGGCGTGCTGGCGGTCGTCCCCGACGCGGTGCTCAACGGCGACCCGGTGCACCGCCTCCCGGGCAACGCCCACTTCTCCTTCCCCGGCTGCGAGGGCGACTCGCTGCTGATGCTGCTCGACGCCCGCGGCATCGAGTGCTCCACCGGCTCGGCCTGCTCGGCGGGCGTCCCGCAGGCCTCCCACGTGCTGCTGGCCATGGGCCGCGGCGAGGAGGAGGCGCGCAGCTCGCTGCGGTTCTCGCTCGGGCACACCTCGACCGCCGCCGACGTCGCCGCGCTGGTCGAGGCGATCGGGCCCTGCGTCGAGCGAGCGCGGGCAGCCCGCCCGTGAAGGTCCTCGCCGCCATGTCCGGCGGTGTCGACTCGGCCGTCGCGGCCGCCCGGGCCGTCGACGCCGGCCACGACGTCACCGGCATCCACCTCGCGCTCTCGCGCAACCCCGCGTCGTACCGCTCCGGCGCCCGCGGCTGCTGCACCATCGAGGACAGCAACGACGCCCGCCGCGCGGCCGACGTCATCGGCATCCCGTTCTACGTCTGGGACCTCTCCGAGCGGTTCCACACCGACGTGGTCGAGGACTTCATGGACGAGTACGCCGCGGGCCGCACGCCGAACCCGTGCCTGCGCTGCAACGAGAAGATCAAGTTCGCCGCGGTCCTCGAGCGCGCGCTCGCGCTCGGGTTCGACGCGGTCGCGACCGGCCACTACGCCCAGCTGCGCCCCGGGCCGGCCGCGGACGGCGGGCTGGCTGAGCTGCACCGCGCGGTCGACCACGGCAAGGACCAGTCCTACGTGCTGGGCGTGCTCGACCAGCAGCAGCTCGCGCACTCGCTCTTCCCGCTCGGCGACACCACCAAGCCGGCGGTCCGCGAGGAGGCCGCGCGGCGCGGGCTGCTGGTCGCGGACAAGCCGGACAGCCACGACATCTGCTTCGTCGCCGACGGCGACAACGCCGGCTGGCTGCGCGAGAAGCTCGGCGACCGGGCCCCGAACCACGGCGGCGCGATCCTCGACGAGGCGACCGGCGAGGAGCTCGGCCGCCACGACGGCACCTACGGGTTCACCATCGGCCAGCGCAAGGGGCTGCGGATCGGCCGGCCCGCCCCCGACGGGAAGCCCCGGTTCGTGCTCGACATCGAGCCGGTCGCCGGCACCGTCACCGTCGGCCCGCGCGAGCGGCTCGCGGTGACCCGGCTGCGCGGCGTGCGCCCGCGCTGGTGCGGCGCGGTGCCCACGACCCTGCACGGCACGGTCCAGCTGCGCGCGCACGGCGAGGAGCTGCCGGCCACGGTGACCGTCACGGGCGAGGAGGTCGACGTCGAGCTGCACGCCCCGGCGTACGGCATCGCCCCCGGGCAGGCCGCGGTCGTGTACGACGGCACGCGGGTGGTCGGCTCGGCCACGGTCGCCGCCACCGAGCGGGTGCCGGCGTGACGCCCGCACCCCACGAAGGAGACGCATGACCACCGCCACCGGCGTCGGCTCGATGCCCGGCGAGGACCAGCACGCGTACGCCGAGGCGGTGCGCGTCGTCCTCGGCGAGCTCCCGGAGCTGCCGCACCTGCCGGAGCTGCCCGGACGCGGGGTGGCCGCCACGATGACCGGCCGCGCCCTCGCCGTGGTCGCCGACCTCGGCGCCGACCTGCAGCCCTCGGGCTGGCGGCTCACCGACGCCGCGGGCATCGACCACCGCCGGGCGCGCAGCCTGCTCGCCCAGGACCTCGACGGCCTCGAGGAGCTGGCCGAGGGCCACACCGGGGCGTTCAAGATCCAGGTGGCCGGTCCCTGGACCCTCGCCGCGACGGTCGAGAAGCCGCGCGGCGACAAGGTGCTCTCCGACGTCGGTGCCCGGCGCGAGCTGGCCCAGGCGCTCGCCGAGGGGCTGCGCGACCACGTGCGCGACGTACGCCGGCGGCTGCCGGGCGTGGAGCGGCTCGTCGTCCAGGTCGACGAGCCGGCGCTGCCCGCGGTGCTCTCCGGCGCGGTGCCGACCGCGTCTGGGTTCCACCGGCACCGCACCGTCGACCTGCCGCAGGCCTCCGCCGCCCTCGAGTGGGTGCTGGCGGCGATCGCCGAGGCCGGCGCGGAGCCGTGGGTGCACTCGTGCGCGCCCGGCGTCCCGCTCGAGGTCCTACGACGGGCCGGCGCGCGCGGGCTGTCGGTCGACCTCGCGATGCTCACCGCCGCCGACCACGACCCGCTCGCCGAGGCGCTCGAGGCGGGCGTCACCGTCGCCCTCGGCGTGGTGCCCGGCACCGACCCGGCCACGCCCGCCAGCGACGCGCACGTCACCGAGAAGGTGCTGCGCTGGCTGGACATGCTCGGCCTGGACCCGGCGGAGGTCGGCACGCACCTGGTGCTCACCCCCGCGTGCGGGCTGGCCGGCGCGAGCCCGGCGTACCCGCGCACGGCGCTCGCCCTGGTGAGGACGAGCGCCGCGAGCCTGTCGGGCTGAGCCCAGCCCGACAGCGGGAGGGTCAGCCGACGTGGACGCCCTCCGGGCCGTCGGTGGCCAGCTCGGTGTGCTTGACGTTGAGGAACGCCCAGACCACGACCGAGGCGGCCAGCATCATCGCGGACCCGAGCAGGAACGCGTTGGTCGCGCCCTCGGTGAACACCTGGCCGAAGGTGGTCATGGCCATCTCCTGGACCTGCTCCGGGGAGGGCTGGGGACCGCCGGCGGCGGCCGCCTTCTCCGCGGCGGCCGTGAGCTCGGCCTCCCGGTCGCTGAACGTCTGCGTCGCCAGGGTCGCGAGCAGCGCCAGGCCGAGCGCGCCACCGACCTGCTGCATGGTGTTGAGCACGCCGGAGCCGATGCCGGAGTCCTCGGCGCGCAGGTGGTGCACCGCGGTCAGCGTGAGCGGGACGAAGACCATCCCCATGCCGAAGGACATCAGCAGGATGAAGGGCAGCAGGTCGGTCCAGTAGTCGCCGGTCACCCGGGTCACGGGGAAGGTGGTGTCGTAGGGCAGGCGGGAGAACCCGAACAGGCCGCCGGCCGCGAGCAGCGTCCCGACCCCGGCGAGGTACCGCGGGTCGACCCGGTTGATCAGGCTGGAGGCCAGGCCCGCCGCGAACACGATGCCGAAGCAGAACGGCAGGAACGCGACGCCGGCCTCCAGGGGGCTGTAGCCCATGACCACCTGGATGTACTGGCTGAGGTAGTAGAACATCGCGAACATCGCGGCCGGCGCGAGGAACATCGCCAGGAAGCTGGCGGCCCGGGTGCGGTGCAGGAAGACCCGCGACGGCAGCAGCGGGTGCGCGACGCGCCGCTCGATCAGCAGGAACGCCACGACCAGCACCGCGCCGACGGCGAGGGCGGCGACGGTGAGGCCGTCGCTCCAGCCGTCCTCACCCGCACGGCTGAAGCCGTAGACGATGCCCAGCAGGCCCAGGGTGCCGGTCACGGCGCCGGGGAGGTCGAGCTGACCGGGGTGCGACTCGGACTCGGCCAGGAAGCGCGGGGCGAGCAGCGCGGTGACGATCCCGATGGGGGTGTTGATGAGCAGCGTGAGGCGCCAGCCGTCGACGTCGAGCCCGAAGGCCCCGTCGAGACCGGTCAGCCAGCCGCCGAGCAGCAGGCCGACGGCCGCGCCGGCGCCGGACATCGCGGCGTACACGGCGAAGGCGCGGTTGCGCTGCGGGCCCGCCGGGAACGTCGTGGTGATCAGCGCGAGGGCGGCGGGGGAGGCGAGCGCCGCGCCGAGGCCCTGGAGGCCCCGGGCCGCCAGCAGCAGGCCCTCGTTGGTGGCCAGGCCGCCGAGGAGGGAGGCGATGCCGAAGACGATCAGGCCGGCCATGAACACCTTGCGGCGGCCGTAGAGGTCGCCGAGGCGGCCGCCGAGCAGCAGCAGGCTGCCGAACGCCAGCGCGTACCCCGTCACCACCCAGGTGAGGTTGGCGTCGGAGATGTTCAGGTCGTCCTTGATGTAGGGCAGGGCGATGTTCACGATCGTGCCGTCGAGCACGACCATCAGCTGCGCCACGGAGATGAGCACCAGGGCCCACCCGAGGTGCCGGGTGGCGCCGGGCGCGGCCTGCTCCTCGGCACGTGAGGTGTCGGTCATGGGGGAGTTCCTTCTCTCGGCGCCCGGGATCTCCGGACGGGTCGGGCGGATGTGCGCGCTCAGCGGATCGCGGCGGGCACGATGATCTGGTCGATCACGCGGGAGATCAGCTCGGGGTCGGGCACCTCGCCGAGCACGAAGACCCGGTGCAGGACGATCCCGGCGAGCACCGGCTCGAAGAGGTCGAGGTCGAGCCCCTCGCGCAGCTCGCCGCGTTCGGCGGCGCGACGCCAGAGGAGCCGGGAGACCTCGAGCTTGGGGCCGAGGACGTCGCGCCGGAAGGCCGCCGCGAACTCGGGGTCGCGGGACAGCGCGGTGACGACGGCGCCGAAGGCGGCGACGGTCTGGGTGTCGACCAGGCCGCCCATGCCGCAGAACACGGCCTCGAGGTCGCCCCGGAGGGAGCCGGTGTCCGCCAGCGTCTCCGGGCCCTTGGCGTGCTGGAGCGCCTCGATCACCAGGCTGACCTTGTTGGTCCAGCGGCGGTAGAGCGTGGCCTTCGAGGCCCGGGCGCGCGCGGCGACCGCGTCCATCGTCAGCCGGTCGTACCCGACGTCGGCGAGCACCTCGAGGGTCGCCGTGAGGATCTGCTGCTCACGGTCGCCCTCGACACGCGGTCGCTGGACGGTGGGCTCGGGCGGGGTCATTCGTCGCTCCAGGGGCGGCGCGGGGCCGCGCCATCGGTCGAGACGAAACGATGTCGTTTCGTCGGTCACAGCCTAGGGGGACGGTGACCTGCTGCCAACGCAATTACGGCGGACGCACCACGGCCCGCCCGGGGTCCCGGGCGGGCCGTCGTACGTCGTGCCGCCTCAGCCCACGTGCACGCCCTCGGGCCCGTCGGTGGCGAGCTCCTCGTGCTTGACGTCGAGGAACAGCCAGGTCGCGAGCGAGCCGAGGGCGATCAGCCCCGCACCGACCAGGAAGGCCGCCGTCGCACCCTCGGTGAACGAGCCCAGGAAGGCCAGGCCGGCCGCGTCCGCTGCCGGGACGCCCTGAGCGGTGAGGTCGCGGACCAGGTCGGTCTTGGTGCCGTCGGCGGCCTGCAGGGAGACCGTGCTGAGGATGGCCAGGCCGAGCGCGCCGCCGACCTGCTGCATCGTGTTGAGCACGCCGGAGCCGATGCCGGAGTCCTCGGGCCGGAGGTGGTGGACGGCGGTCAGGGTGAGCGGCACGAACACCATGCCCATGCCGACCGCCATCAGGACGATGAACGGGAAGATCGAGGCCCAGTAGCTCACGTCGCCGCCCAGGAAGCCGCCCTGAGCCGCGGCGAGCAGGTCGGCCGTGCCGTGCGGGACCTCGAGCCGCGAGAACCCGAGGAGGGCGACCGTGGCCATCAGCGTGCCGATGCCGGCGATGAAGCGCGCGTCGACCCGGTTGACCAGGTTGGACGAGAGCCCCGCGCCGATCACGATGCCCACCGAGAACGGCAGGAACGCGAAGCCGGTGCGCAGCGGGCTGTAGCCCACGACCAGCTGGATGAAGAGGCTGAGGAAGTAGAACATCGCGAACATCGCCGCGGGGACGAGCATCATCACCAGGAAGCTGGTCGCGCGGGTGCGGTGGGCGAAGACCCGGACCGGGAGCAGCGGGTGCTGCACCCGGGACTCGACGAGCGCGAAGGCCGCGAGCAGCACGGCGCCGGCCGCCAGCGAGGCGATGGTCCAGGTGTCGCCCCAGCCGTGGGCCTCCTCGCCGGCGCGGCTGAAGCCGTACACCAGGCCGAGGAGGCCGAGGGTGCCGGTGATCGCGCCGGGCACGTCGAGCCGGCCGGCGTGCGACGCGGACTCGGGGAGGAAGCGGGGGGCGAGGAACGCGGCGACCAGGCCGATCGGGACGTTGATGAGGAACGTCCAGCGCCAGCCCTCGAGGCCGAGGACGGGGTCGAGACCGGTGAGCCAGCCCCCGAGGATGAGGCCGACGGCCGCGCCGGCGCCGGACATCGCGGCGTACACGGCGAAGGCGCGGTTGCGCGCCGGCCCGGCCGGGAACGTCGTGGTGATCAGCGCGAGGGCGGCGGGGGAGGCGAGCGCCGCGCCGAGGCCCTGGAGGCCGCGCGAGGCGAGCAGGAGTGCCTCGTTCTGGGCGAAACCGCCGAGGAGCGAGGCGACCGCGAAGACGGCGAGGCCGATCATGAACACCCTGCGGCGTCCGTAGAGGTCGCCGAGGCGCCCGCCGAGGAGCAGCAGGCCGCCGAAGGCGAGGGCGTAGCCGGTGACGATCCAGGTGAGGTTGGCGTCGGCGATGCCGAGGTCGTTGCCGATGAACGGCAGCGCGATGTTGGCGATGGAGGCGTCGAGCACCACCATCAGCTGCGCCACCGAGATGAGCACGAGTGCCCACCCCAGGTGCAGCTGCTTCCCGGAGGGCGGAGCCTCGGGGGTCGCGAGGTCGGACATGAGGGTCTTCCTTCTCTGGTTCCGGGCGGCGGGCGGACACGAAACGAAACAGTTTCGTTCCATCGCCAACGGTCGGCGTGCCGCGCGTTGTTCCCTCGGGCCCCGTACTGGTCCAGACCACCCGCGCCGGGAGGCGGTCCGGTGCGCCGTCGGCGGCGCCCTCGGCCGGGCGGGGGAGCGTCGGTGGCAGGCGGCAAGATGGGCGCATGACTGACCCGACCCCCGCGTCCGAGGACGCGCGCGAGCGGCACCGCCGGTTGGCCGAGGAGATCGACGACGCCCGCTGGCGCTACTACGTCCTGGACAGCCCGACGCTCGCCGACGCCGACTTCGACCGGCGGATGCGGGAGCTCGAGGCGCTGGAGGAGGAGTTCCCCGAGCTCCGCACGCCCGACTCCCCGACCCAGAAGGTCGGGGGAGCGGTCTCCACGGAGTTCACCGCCGTCGACCACCTGCGACGGATGGAGAGCCTCGACAACGCCTTCTCCTACGAGGAGCTCGAGTCCTGGTACGCCCGCCTCGGCCGCGACGGCGTCGAGAGCCCCGACCTCCTGTGCGAGCTCAAGGTCGACGGCCTGGCGATCAACCTGCTCTACGAGGACGGCCGCCTGGTCCGCGCGCTGACCCGCGGCGACGGGCGCACCGGCGAGGACGTCACCCCCAACGTCAAGACCATCGACTCCGTCCCGCACCGGCTGACGCCGAGCGAGGAGTTCCCGGTGCCGCGGCTGATCGAGGTGCGCGGCGAGGTGCTCCTCCCCGTGGCCGCGTTCGAGCGGCTCAACGAGTCGATGACCGACGCCGGCAAGCCGGTCTTCGCCAACCCGCGCAACGCCGCCGCCGGGTCGCTGCGCCAGAAGGACCCCCGGGTCACCGCCAGTCGCGCGCTCGGCCTGGTCTGCCACGGCATCGGCGAGCGCGACGGCTTCGAGCCCCGCGCGCAGTCCGCGGCGTACGACGCCCTCGCGGCCTGGGGCCTGCCGACCAGCGACCGGGTGCGGGTGGTGTCGACGCTCAAGGAGGTCGAGGCCTACATCGAGGAGGCCGGCGAGCACCGGCACAGCATCGTGCCGTACGAGATCGACGGCGTGGTGGTGAAGGTCGACGACGTCGCCCTGCAGCGCCGGCTCGGGTCGACCAGCCGCGCGCCGCGCTGGGCGATCGCGTTCAAGTACCCGCCCGAGGAGGTCAACACCCGGCTGCTCGCGATCGACGTCCAGGTCGGCCGCACCGGCCGGGTCTCGCCGTTCGGGATCATGGAGCCGACCCGGGTGGCCGGGTCGACGGTCGAGAAGGCGACGCTCCACAACGCCCACGAGGTGCGGCGCAAGGACGTGCGTCCGGGCGACACCGTGATCCTGCGCAAGGCCGGCGACGTGATCCCCGAGATCGTCGGGCCGGTGCTCGACCTGCGCCCCGAGGGGCTGCCGGAGTGGGAGATGCCGACCGAGTGCCCGGCCTGCGGCACGCCGCTCTACCAGCAGAAGGAGGGCGACCGCGACCTGCGCTGCCCCAACCACCGGGTCTGCCCGGCGCAGGTGCGCGAGCGGGTCTTCCACGTGGCCGGCCGCGGTGCCTTCGACATCGAGGGCCTCGGCTACGAGGCGGCGACCGCGCTGCTGGAGGCCGGCGTCATCGACAACGAGGGCGACGTCTTCGACCTCGACGAGGACCGGCTGGTCCGGGTCCCGCTGTTCACCCGCGCCCCGCGGAAGGGGGAGGAGGGTCCCCAGCTCAGCGCCAACGGGCGCCGGCTGCTCGACCACCTCGGCGCGCGCCGGCGGGTGCCGCTGTGGCGGGTGCTGGTCGCGCTCTCGATCCGCCACGTCGGGCCCACCGCGGCGCGGGCGCTGGCGCAGGAGTTCGGGTCGATGGCCGCGATCCGCGGCGCCACCGAGGAGCAACTCGCGGCGGCGGAGGGCGTCGGCCCGACGATCGCCGAGGCCGTCATCGAGTGGTTCGGGGTCGACTGGCACGTGGCGATCGTCGACGCGTGGGAGGCCGCCGGCGTCTCCATGGAGGACGAGCGCGACGCCTCGGTGGAGCGCACCCTCGAGGGCCTCACCGTCGTCGTGACCGGCTCGCTCGAGGGCTACAGCCGCGACGAGGCCAAGGAGGCGATCCTCGCCCGCGGCGGCAAGGCGTCCGGCTCGGTGTCGAAGAAGACCGACTACGTCGTGGTCGGCGAGAACGCCGGCTCCAAGGCCGACAAGGCCGAGCAGCTCGGCGTCCCCGTGCTCGACGAGGCGGGGTTCACCGCCCTGCTGCAGGAGGGCCCCCCGACGCCGTGACCCGAGGGGTCAGCTCTCGAAGCGCTGGCCCCCCGGCTTGACGTCGCCGGCGAAGCCCGCCGGCAGCGGCTGCTCGCTGCACCCGTCGACCACGTCGCAGACGGTGATCCCCTTCTTCCCGACGGCCAGCGCGTCACCCTGCGGGGTCCAGCTCCAGCCCCAGCCGGCCCCGAGGGCGGGGAGGTCCAGGGACTCGCCGGTGTCGACGGCGTACAGCGTGGTGCTCTCGCCGAAGGTCTCCTCGTTCTCGGTCGTCACCGCCAGGTGCGTCCCGTCGGGGGACAGCTCGCTGAAGCCGAAGCCGTCGATCGGCTGGACCATCAGCTCCTCGCCGGTGACGGGCTCGGTGACGGCGACCGACCCGTCCCGGGTGGTGGCCATCCGGCCGCCCGCGACATCCGGGAGGCCGCCCGAGCCGCCGACGACCTGTCGCGCCTCCCCGGTCTCCCGGTCCACCGCCCAGGTCTCCTTCCGGTAGCCGACGTAGACGTGGTCGTCGTCGAGGGCCAGCGGCGGCACGTCCCAGTACGACGGCGGCCGGTCCGGCAGGGGGACCCGGTCCACCTCCTCGCCGGTGCTGACGTCGCGGAGCACGGCCACGAAGCCGTCCCCGTCCTGCTCGGCCAGCGCGTACACCGACTCGGACGGGTCGGTCGCGGGGCCCACGCCCTCGGGGATCGTGCCGAGGTCCACGGTCGACCCGTCGGGCCGGACCAGCGTCAGCGCCTCGGGACCGGAGCCGTCGGACGCGCCGCCGTTCTGGTTGCTCCGGACCAGCGCGCCCTCGGAGGTGAACACCAGGTCGTGCACGGTCCCGGGCACGGTGGCCAGACCCTGGCCGACCGCGACCCGGGAGCCGTCGGCCAGGGCCACGCCGTACGTCGGGCCCGGGTCGGCCGCCACGTCCGCCGGGCGGTCGGACCCGTCCCCGGTGACCGCGGCGCCGACCGCGAGACCGGCGACGGCGGTCACCGCGAGGGCGGTCGCGCCGATGCCCACGCGCCGGCGCCGTACCCTCCGGCGGCCACCGGCGAGGATCTCGGTGGCGGGGGGTGGGGGCACGTCGAGGTGCGCGGCCTCGTCGCGCATCAGGGTGCGGAGTAGGTCAGTCATGCTGGGCTCCCAGGGTCTGGGGGACCACCGCGTCGCCGAGCAGCGTGCGCAGCCGGGCGAGGGCGTCCGAGGTCTGGCTCTTCACGGTGCCCTCGGAGCAGTCGAGGGCCTGGGCGGTCTGGGCGACGCTGAGGTCCTCGTAGTAGCGCAGGACCACCACCGCCCGCTGTCGCGGCGGGAGCTGGGCGAGCGCGGCGATCACGGCGGGCCGTGCGCTGGGGTCCGGGTCGTGGCCGGACTCCGGGAGGGTGGCCGTCGGGCGCTCGTTGCGCCACGACTTCCTGCGGAACCACGAGGTCGCGGTGTTGACGAGCACGGTGCGCGCGAAGCCGGGCGCCGCGTCGAGGTCCCGCACGCTGGACCACGCGGCGTACGTCTTGGCGAGCGCGGTCTGCACGAGGTCCTCGGCCTCCGCGCGGTCGCCCAGCAGCAGGTACGCCGTGCGGTAGAGGGCCGGCCAGGACCCGTGCACCAGCTCGGTGAAGTCCGCGTCGGACGGGGAACGGGCCATCGTCACTCTCCTCGGTCTCACCCCATCAGATGCCGCGTGCCGCGGATCGGTTGGGCGCGCGAGTGGCGGTGGTTCGACGGAGGCCCGGCCCGGTCGACGCCGAGTCGGCGCTTGTGTTCGCCCGCGTGACGACCGGTGGCCGACCGCCGTCCGTCCCACACCGGCCGCCCTCCTAGGATGGAACCCATGCCTGAGATCCCTGGATCGAGTAGCCCGCGAGGGACGAGCGGACGTATCGAGATCACGCGCGACGAGGTCGCGCACCTCGCGACGCTCGCCCGGATCGACCTCGACGACGCCGAGCTCGACCACCTCGCCCCGCAGCTGTCGGTGATCCTCGAGTCGGTGGCCTCGATCAGCGGGGTCGCCGGCGACGACGTCCCGCCGACCTCCCACCCGCTGCCGCTGACCAACGTCTTCCGCGAGGACGTCGTCAGGCCGAGCCTGGCCCCCGAGGCCGTCCTCGCCGGCGCCCCCGCCTCCGAGCAGCAGCGCTTCGCCGTCCCGCGCATCCTGGGGGACGAGCAGTGAGCGACCTCGTCCGCCGCACCGCGGCCGAGCTCGCCGACGCCCTGGCGTCCGGCGAGACCACCTCCGTCGCGCTGACCCAGGCCCACCTCGACCGGATCGCCGAGGTCGACGGCGCCGTCCACGCCTTCCTGCACGTCGACGCCGAGGGCGCGCTCGCCCAGGCGGCCGAGTCCGACGCGCGCCGGGCCGCCGGCACGCCCGCGCACGCGCTCGACGGCGTGCCGATCGCGGTCAAGGACGTGCTGGCCACCGAGGGGCTCCCGACCACCTGCGGGTCGAAGATCCTCGAGGGCTGGATCCCGCCGTACGACGCCACGGTCGTCGCGCGCCTCAAGCGCGCCGGGCTGCCGATCCTCGGCAAGACCAACATGGACGAGTTCGCGATGGGCTCCTCCACCGAGCACTCGGCGTACGGCCCCACCCGCAACCCGTGGGACCTCGACCGGATCCCCGGCGGCTCCGGCGGCGGCTCCGCGGCCGCGGTCGCCGCCTTCGAGGCGCCGCTCGCGCTCGGCACCGACACCGGCGGGTCGATCCGCCAGCCCGGCGCGGTCACCGGCACGGTCGGCGTGAAGCCGACGTACGGCGGGGTCTCGCGCTTCGGCCTGGTCGCGATGGCCAACAGCCTCGACCAGGTCGGCCCGGTGACCCGCACCGTCCTCGACTCCGCGCTGCTGCACGAGCTGATCGGCGGGCACGACCCGCTCGACTCCACCAGCATCGACCAGCCGCTGCCCGACCTGGTCGGCGCGGCGCGCCAGGGCGCGTCCGGCGACCTGTCGGGGCTCAAGGTCGGCGTGATCACCGAGCTCTCCGGCGACGGCTACCAGCCGGGCGTGCTCGCGCGGTTCCAGGAGTCGGTCGACCTGCTGGTCGCGGCCGGCGCCGAGGTCGTCGAGGTCTCCTGCCCGCACTTCGTGCACGCGCTGGCGACGTACTACCTGATCATGCCGTGCGAGGCGTCCTCCAACCTCGCGAAGTTCGACGCGATGCGCTACGGCCTGCGGGTCCTGCCCGAGGGCGTCGACAACCCCAGCGCCGAGGAGGTCATGCGGGCCACCCGCGACGCCGGCTTCGGCGACGAGGTGAAGCGCCGGATCATCCTCGGCACCTACGCGCTCTCCAGCGGCTACTACGACGCCTACTACGGCACCGCCCAGAAGGTGCGCACGCTGATCTCGCAGGACTTCAGCACCGCGTTCGAGCAGGTCGACGTGCTGGTCTCGCCGACCTCGCCGACCACGGCGTTCAAGCTGGGGGAGAAGGTCGACGACCCGATCGCGATGTACCTCAACGACCTCGCGACCATCCCCGCCAACCTCGCCGGCGTCCCCGGCCTCTCCGTCCCCAGCGGCCTGGCCGACGAGGACGGGCTGCCCGCCGGGTTCCAGGTGCTGGCGCCCGCGACGGCCGACGACCGGCTCTACCGGGTCGGTGCCGCGCTGGAGGCCGCCCTCCAGCAGAAGTGGGGCGGACCACTGGTTCCCCCCGAGCTGAACGGAGTCGCGCGATGAGCGAGCTGCTGTCCTACGACGACGTCCTCGCGGCGTACGACCCGGCCCTCGGGCTCGAGGTCCACGTCGAGCTGAACACCGCGACCAAGATGTTCTGCGGCTGCCCCGCGACCTTCGGCGGCGAGCCCAACACGAACACCTGCCCGACCTGCCTGGGTCTCCCGGGCGGCATGCCCGTCGTCAACGGCAGGGCCGTGGAGTCGGCGATCCGGATCGGCCTGGCGCTGAACTGCGAGATCGCGGAGTGGTGCCGGTTCGCGCGGAAGAACTACTTCTACCCGGACATGCCGAAGAACTTCCAGACCTCCCAGTACGACGAGCCGATCTGCTTCGAGGGCTACATGGACGTCGAGGTCGGTGACGAGACCTTCCGCGTCGAGATCGAGCGCGCGCACATGGAGGAGGACACCGGGAAGTCGCTGCACGTCGGCGGCGCGACCGGGCGCATCCACGGCGCCGAGTACTCGCTCGTCGACTACAACCGCGCCGGCATCCCCCTCATCGAGATCGTCACCAAGCCGATCATGGGCGCCGGCGAGAAGGCCCCCGAGGTCGCCCGCGCGTACGTCGCGCAGCTGCGCGAGCTGATCGTCGCGCTCGGCGTGTCCGAGGCACGGATGGACCAGGGCAACCTGCGCGCCGACGTCAACCTCTCGCTGGCGCCGAAGGGCTCCGGCACCCTCGGCACCCGCACCGAGACCAAGAACGTCAACTCCTACCGCTCGGTCGAGCGGGCGGTCCGCTACGAGATGCGCCGCCACGCCGCGATCCTGCAGTCCGGCGGGTCGATCCTCCAGGAGACCCGGCACTGGCACGAGGACACCGGCGTGACCACCAGCGGCCGCGAGAAGTCCGACGCCGACGACTACCGCTACTTCCCCGAGCCCGACCTGGTGCCGGTCGCGCCGAGCCGGGAGTGGGTCGAGGAGCTCCGCGGCACGCTGCCGGAGAACCCGACGCAGAAGCGCGCCCGCCTGCAGGCGGAGTGGGGCTTCTCCGACCTCGAGATGCGCGACACCATCGGCGCCGGGGCGTTCGGCCTCGTCGAGGAGACCATCGCGGAGGGCGCGCCCCCGCAGGCCGCCCGCAAGTGGTGGCTCTCCGAGCTGGCCCGCCGCGCCAACGACAGCGGCACCGAGATCGGCGAGCTCGGGGTCACCCCCGCCGACGTCGCCGCGGTCCAGCGGCTCGTCGACTCCGGCGCGATCAACGACAAGCTCGCGCGCCAGGTCTTCGACGGCCTGCTCGCCGGTGAGGGCACCCCCGAGGAGATCGTCGCCGCCCGCGGGCTCGCGATCGTCTCCGACGAGGGCGCGCTGTCGGCCGCCGTCGACCAGGCCATCGCCGCGAACCCCGGCGTCGCCGACAAGATCCGCGACGGCAAGGTCGCCGCCGCCGGCGCACTCATCGGCGCGGTCATGAAGGAGATGCGCGGCCAGGCCGACGCCGGCCGGGTCCGCGAGCTGGTGCTGGAGAAGCTGGGGCAGTAGCCGCCCGATGACCGGACCCCCTCGCCCGCCGGACCCCGGCGGCCGAGGGGGTCCGGCGTTGGTACGCTCCCCGGACACATCCATACAACGCCCGCAGTGGGGGAAGCCGGTCCGAGTCCGGCGCTGACCCGCAACCGTAGGCCGAGGGGTACGACGTACCTCCCGGCGAGCCGGAGCACCTGCCGCGACGCGTCCTGATCACACGCTGTCGAGGAAAAGCAGCGGGTGGCCGCCCCGGCATCTGCCGGCGTGCGCTTCCCGCTGTCGCAGCGGGAAGGACACCATGTTCACCATTCTCCGCCGTGCAGCCGGCCTGCTGGCCGTGCCCGCGCTCGTGCTGCCGGCCGTCGCCGGCACCGCGGCGCCCGCCACCGCCGCCGAGCCCGACCCGGGCCCGGCCCAGGCCGGCGTCGCCTGGCTCACCGACCAGATGACCGACGGACTGCTGGACGGCGCCTGCCCGTTCTACTGCGGCCGCAACATCGACGCCGCGCTCGGCCTGGACGCCGCCGGCGCCGACCCGGCGATCCTCGACCGGATGCGGGAGGGCTTCGCGCCCGAGGTCAGGGGCTACATCTCCTACAGCTACGTGGTCGACGGGAACCCCCAGACCGGTGACGTCGGCGGGTCCACCGCCAAGACCGCGGTGTTCGCCCAGCTCGTCGGCGTCGCAGCCGGCGCAGAGTACGGCGGCGTCGACCTGGTCGACCGGCTGGCCGGCCTCGTCGACGACAGGAACGGTCGACTGTTCGACACGGCGAACGGGCAGCGGGACGACCAGTTCGCCAACACCCTCGGCCAGGCGTTCGCCGCTCGCGCGCTGCACGACGCCGGGCACGCCGAGGCGGACGCCGCGACCGAGTGGCTGATCGCGCAGCAGTGCGACGCCGGGTTCTTCCGCGAGGGGTTCAGCACCCCGAACGCTCCGGCCCAGGGCTGTGACGGTGCCGGGTCGCCGACCCCGAGCGTCGACGCCACGGCGCTCGCCCTCCAGATGCTGGCGAACCAGTCCGACGACCCGTCGGTCGACGCCGCCCTCGACGCGGGCGCGGGCTGGCTCGCCCGGGTCCAGCACGCCGACGGGTCGTGGGGCTCGCAGCCCGGGAGCCCGGGCAACGCCAACAGCACCGGCATGGCCGGCCAGGCCCTCGGGATGCTGGGGGACCGGGCCGCCGCCGAGGACGCCGCCGCGTGGGTGCGCGGCGTGCAGGCCGACGACCCGGCTCCCTGCACCACCGGACTCACCGGCCAGGCCGGCGCCGTCGGGTTCGACCGCAGCGCCGTCGCGGCCGCGCGGACCGGCGGCATCACCGCGGGCACCGTCACGCAGTGGCAGTACGCCACGGCGCAGGCGATCGGCGTGCTGCCCTACGCGCCGACGACCGGCGCCGGGACCACGGTGGCCGTGACCGACGCGGGCTACCGCAAGGCCGGTACGTCGGTCCGCGTCGCCGCAGCCGGCCTGGCTCCGGGCGACACGGTCTGCGCGACGCGGAGCGGCAAGGCCGCGGGGTTCTTCACGGCCGGCCGCAACGGACGGGCGCTCGGCTCGGTCGTCCTCCCGCAGGGCACCGCCACCCGCAGCTACGTCCTCCACGACGGCGAGGGCCGGGTCGCGTCGTACGCGTTCTCGGTGCTCGGCGCGAAGAAGTTGCCGCTGAAGCTCACCCGCGCCAAGGTCGCCCAGCGCGCGAAGCAGAAGGTGCGGGTCACCGGCCTCGCCCCCCGTGAGAGCGTCCGGCTGGAGCTGCGCGGCAAGCGCGTCGCCGTCGGGAAGGCGACCCGGGCGGGTGTCTTCCAGAAGCGGTTCCGGGTCGGCACCAAGCCCGGCCGGGCCAAGGTCACGGTGGTCGGCGAGTTCGGCAACCGGACCGGCACCGCGACGTTCCGCGTGGTCCGGTGACCATGACCGTCCGTACGCATCTCGGGCGGGTCCTGGCCGCCGCGGCCCTCGTGGCCGCGGCGGTCGGGGTGGGCGCGCCGACACCTGCTCGAGCGGCCGCGCCTGCGGCGGGGTGCTCGTCGGCCAGCGGTGTCACCGTCGTCGTCGACTTCAACGAGCTGGGCGGCGGCGTCGCCTCGGCCTGCGACGGTGCCGGCGGCGGCAAGGACGCCTCGCAGCTCTTCCCCGGCGTCGGCCTCACGCTGAAGTACGCCTCGCGGATGCCCGGGTTCGTGTGCCGGGTGAACGGCGTGCCGACCAGCGACCCGTGCGTCAACACCTCCCCGTCCAACGCGTTCTGGGGCCTGTGGTGGTCGGACGGGAAGACCGGGAAGTGGTCCTACTCCAGCCTCGGCACCCAGGCGCTCACCATCCCCGACGGGGGCTACGTGGCCTTCTCCTGGGACCAGAGCGACGACCAGGCGCCGCCCAGCTTCACGCCGGCCAAGCATGCAGCGGCCGCGTCCCCGACCCCGTCCCCGACCCCGAAGCCGACCCCGAAGCCGACGCCGTCGAGCGGGCCGGGTCAGCAGCCCGGTGGACCCGGCGGCGGTCGCGACGGTGGCGCCACGGGTGGACCGTCGTCGCCCGGGGCAGCCACGCCTGCGCCGACCGACGCGCCGTCGTCCGCCGAGGCGACCCCGACGCCCCCGGGCGGCGCGACGGGCGGGAAGGGCGCGCGGGACAAGGCCGCCGGCGCGAAGCCGCGGACCACGCCGACCCCGCCAGGGGCGACCGCCGCGACGCCGGCCGAGTCACCCGAGTCGCCCGAGGCGTCGGTGACCGACGCGGAGACCGAGCCCGCCGCGTCCGCGTCGGCCGAGGAGAACGGCGTACCGACCTGGCTGGTGCTCGGCATGCTGGTCGCCATCTTCGGCGCGACCGGCGCCGTGGTCGTCCACCGCCGCCGGACCACCGGGCCGCCGGCGCCGTGACCGTCGCGACCGCGGAGGTCGCGGGGCGCCTGCCCCGCGACCTCCACCCGGTGGCCTGGTGGCTGTGGGCCATCGGGCTCGCTGCCGCCGCCTCGGCGACGACGAACCCGCTGGTCCTGCTGCTCCTGGTGGGGGTGGCCGCGCTGGTGGTCAACCTCCGGCGCTCGGAGCAGCCGTGGGCGCGATCCTTCCGGCTCTACGTCTGGCTCGGGGTCTGGATCGTCGTCGTGCGGGTGCTGTTCCGGCTGCTCCTCGGCGGCGCGTACGGCGAGACGGTGCTTCTCGACCTGCCCGAGGTGCCGCTGCCCGACTTCGTCTTCGGGGTCACCGTGCTCGGTCCGGTCACCCAGGAGTCGCTCCTCGCCGGGCTGTACGACGGGCTCCGGCTCGCGACGATCGTGATCTGCGTCGGCGCCGCCAACGCGCTCGCCAACCCCAAGCGGCTGCTGCGCTCCGTGCCGCCCGCGCTCTACGAGGTCGGGACCGCACTCGTGGTGGCGGTGACCGTGCTGCCCCAGCTCGCCGACAGCGTGCGCCGGGTGCGCGCCGCCCAGCAGCTGCGCGCCGGCGACGAGCGCCGGCTCGGGCGGCTGCGCCGGACCCTGGTCCCGGTGCTCGAGGACGCCCTCGAGCGCTCGCTGGCGCTCGCGGCCGGGATGGACACCCGCGGTTATGGCCGCACCTCGTCGGCGACCCGCGGTGCCCGGCGTACCACCGGCGCACTGATGCTGCTCGGCCTGTGCGGGCTCTGCGTCGGCGTGTACGCCGTCCTCGACACCACCGCGCCGCGCTACCTCGCGCTGCCGATGGTCGCGGTCGGCCTGCTGCTGGCCGCCGCCGGCCTCCGCAGCGCGGGCAGCCGCGCCGACCGGACGACGTACCGCCCCGACCGCTGGCGCTGGCCCGAGACCGGTGTCGCCCTCGCGGGCCTGGCCGCCGGTGCCGCGGGCTGGTGGGTCGGCCGCCACGACCTCCTGGTCGCCTACCCCGAGCTCACCTCGGTGCCCACGGTCAACCTCACCGCGCTGGTCGCCGGGATGGTGGGCCTGCTCGCCGCCGTCGTCGCGCCCCCGCCCCGGGTGGTGGGCTGAGTGATCGAGCTGCGCGGGATCTCGTTCTCCTACGAGGCGGCCGACCGCCCGGTCCTCGACCGGGTCGACCTCACGATCGAGGAGGGCGAGCTGGTCCTCGTCTCCGGCCCGACCGGCGTCGGGAAGTCCACGCTGCTGGGTGTCGTGACCGGCCTGGTGCCGCGGTTCTCCGGCGGCGTGCTGGCCGGCGACGTGCTCCTCGACGGCGCCAGCATCGTGCACACCCCGCCGCGCGAGCGCGCCCACGCGATCGGGTACGTCGGGCAGGACCCGGCCGCCGGCTTCGTGACCGACACCGTCGAGGAGGAGCTGGCCTACGGGATGGAGCAGCTGGGCCTGCCCCCGGAGACCATGCGCCGCCGGGTCGAGGAGACCCTCGACCTGCTCGGCATCGCCGACCTCCGCGACCGCGACCTGCGCACCCTCTCGGGCGGCCAGCAGCAGCGGGTGGCGATCGGCGCGGTGCTGACCATGCACCCGCGGCTGCTGGTGCTCGACGAGCCCACCTCCGCGCTGGACCCGACGGCGGCCGAGGACGTCCTGGCCACGCTGACCCGGCTCGTGCACGACCTCGGGGTCTCGGTGCTGCTCGCCGAGCACCGGCTCGAGCGGGTGGTGCCGTTCGCGGACCGGATGTGCCTGCTCACCGGCTCCGGCCGGGTCGAGGTGGGGGAGCCCGCCGACCTGCTCGCCACCTCGCCCGTCGTACCCCCCATCGTCGAGCTCGGGCGGGCCGCCGGCTGGTCGCCGCTGCCGCTGAGCGTGCGGGACGCCCGTCGCCGCGCCCGCGGGCTCGGCGACCGGCTCGCCGCCGGACCCGCGCCGGCGGCCGACCCGCCGTCGTCGCCCGGCCTCCGGGCGCGCGGCGTCACCGTCGTGCACGGCCGCACGGTCGCGCTGCGCGAGGTCGACCTCGACGTGCCCGCCGGCCGGGTCACCGCGCTGATGGGGCGTAACGGGTCCGGCAAGTCCTCGATGCTCTGGACCCTGCAGGGGAGCGGCCGGCGCCGCTCGGGCGACGTCACGGTCGGTGGCGCGGACCCCGCCCGCCTGGAGCCCGCCGAGCGGCGGGCGCTGGTCGGCCTGCTGCCGCAGACCGCGGGCGACCTGCTCTACCTCGAGACCGTCGCCGACGAGTGCGCCGCCGGCGGTCCCGGCACCCGCGCGCTGCTCGACCGCCTGGTCCCCGGCATCCCGGACACCGCGCACCCGCGCGACCTCTCCGAGGGGCAGCGGCTCGCGCTCGGGCTCTCGCTGGTGCTCGCGGCGCGGCCGGCCGTCGTCCTCCTCGACGAGCCGACCCGCGGCCTGGACTACGCCGCCAAGCGCGTGCTGGCCGACGTCCTGCGCGACCTCGCCGCCGACGGCCGCGCGGTGCTGGTCGCCACCCACGACGTCGAGTTCGTGGCCCAAGCCGCCGACGACGTCGTGGTGCTCGCCGACGGGGAGGTCGTCTCGTCGGGGCCGGTACGCCGCGTGGTCGCCGAGTCGCCGGCGTTCGCCCCGCAGGTCACCAAGGTCCTGGGCGCTCCGTGGCTGCGGGTCGACGAGGTCGTCGCGGTGCTGGCCGGGGAAGGCGTCTCATGACCGCGTCCGCCGTCCCGCTCTCGCGCCGCTCGGCCGCCGTCCTCGGCGTCGCCTCGCTGGCGGGGCTGATGATGCTGTGCTGGCCGCTGCTGGTCCGCGTCGACCCGGGGACGACCCGCGTCGACCCGCCGTTCCTCTTCCTCGCGCTGCTCCCGGTGGTGATCGCCGTCGTCCTCGCCGAGGTCAGCGAGGGCGGCCTCGACCCGCGGGTGCTCGCCGTGCTGGGCGTGCTGAGCGCGGTCAACGCCGTGCTCCGCGGCATCTCCGCCGGGACGGCCGGCATCGAGCTCGTCTTCTTCCTGCTGATCCTGGCCGGGCGGGTGATGGGCGCCGGGTTCGGCTTCGTGCTCGGCTGCACGTCGCTGTTCGCGTCCGCCCTGATGACAGCCGGGGTCGGGCCCTGGCTGCCGTACCAGATGCTCGTCGCCGCCTGGGTCGGGATGGGCGCCGGCCTGCTGCCGCGGCGGGTCACCGGGCGCTGGGAGGTCGCGATGCTGGCGGCGTACGCCGTGGCCGCGGCCTACGGCTACGGCATCCTGATGAACCTGTCCAGCTGGCCGTTCCTGCTCGGCGTGCAGCTCCCGGGGCACACGGGCTCGCTGTCCTACGTGCCCGGGGCGCCGGTCCTGGAGAACCTGCAGACCTTCCTCGTCTACACGCTGCTGACCTCGACCGGGAGCTGGGACACCGGTCGCGCCCTGACCACGGTGGTCGCGGTCGTCGTCCTCGGCCCGGCCGTGCTCGCCACCCTGCGCCGGGCCTCGCGGCGCGCGACCGTCGTCGGTCGCGTCGACCCGGTCAGGGCGTGATCCGCAGGATCCGGTCGTCGCCCTCGGCCGGCTGGCCGCGCCCGTCGCGGTTGCTCGTGGTCAGCCACAGGGAGCCGTCGGGCGCCGCGGCGACGGTGCGCATCCGGCCGTGCTCGCCGACGAAGAACGGCGTGGCCCCCGACGCCCGGCGACCCTGCACGTCGATGCGCCAGAGCCGCTCGCCGCGGAGCGCCGCCAGCCACAGGTGGCCGTCGGCGTACGCCAGGCCCGAGGGGGAGGCCTCGTCGGTGTCCCAGGTGACCTGCGGGTCGACGTACCCGGAGCCGGTGCCGCCGGTGCCCTCGACCTCGGGCCAGCCGTAGTTCTCCCCGGCCTCGATCAGGTTCAGCTCGTCGAAGGTGCTGTCGCCGAACTCCGAGGCGAACAGCCGGTCGCCGACGAACGCCAGGCCCTGCACGTTGCGGTGCCCCCAGGACCAGACGGGGGTGCCGAACGGGTTGCCCGGGGCCGGGTCGCCGTCGGGGGTGATCCGGAGGATCTTGCCGCCGAGGTCGTCGCGGTCCTGGGCGCGCTCGCGCTCGCCGATCTCGCCGGTGGAGACGTAGAGCATGCCGTCGGGGCCGAACTCCAGCCGACCGCCGTCGTGGACCAGGGCGTTCGGGATGCCGGTCAGCACCGGCTCGAGCTCCCCGAGCCGGTCGTCCTCGATCGTGGTGCGGACGACCCGGTTGTCCTCGGCGGTGCTGACGTAGAGGTAGACCAGCCCGTCCTCCTCGTGGGTCGGGGAGAGCGCGACGCCGAGCAGGCCCGCCTCGCCCACCGGCGCGGCCTCCTCGACGGTGCCGAGCTCGGTGACCCGGTGGTCGGGACCGCTGATCCGCAGCACCCGACGGGTGTCGCGCTCGGTCACGATCGCGTCGCCGTCGGCGAAGAAGTCCAGGCCCCACGGCGCCTGGAGGCCGGTGGCGATCGTCTCGACCACGCGCGGCGGGCCTGCCTTGCCGCCGCTCTCGCTCGGGGCGGTGGTGGGCTCCTCGGTCGCGCTGGAGGCGGGCGCCGACGCGGTCGGGCTCGCGGTGGGGGCGTCCTCGACGTCGTAGGTGACCTCGGTGCCGCCCGGCGAGCAGGCGGTGCCCAGGCCGGTCAGGAGGCCCGCGGTCGCGACTGCGGCGAGTGCGCGACGCACCTCAGCCGACCCGGTCCAGCAGCGCGAGCAGCAGCTCGTGCACGCGTTCGGGCTGCTCCATCTGGATGAAGTGGCTGCCGCGGAGCTCGACGTACTCAGCCCCGGCGACCCGCTCGGCGGCGGTGCGCATGTGCCGCGCGCCGGCCAGCACGTCGTACGTCGCGGCCACGAACGTGACCGGGACCCGGATCCGGCTGAGCGGCACCCGGGGGTGCTCGGAGGTGCGGAGCGCCAGGTGGGCGTACCAGTCGACCGGGGTGGTGAGGAACTCCCCGACCGCGGCCGCCGCGAGCTCGGGGTCGGCGACCGGGAACATGAAGCCGCTGTGGCTGAGCACGTCGATCATCCGGCGGCCGACGGGGATCCGGGTGGTGAGCGGGGTCAGGGCGCGGCCGCCCACCTTGGCGACCCGGGAGAGGTTCACGGTCAGCGCGCGGGCGGCGATGCGCGGCAGCCGGGCCGGCCCGAGCATCGTGGAGAAGGTGTCGCCCGGCACCCCGGCGACCGCGAACAGACCGGTGACCCGCTCGGGGTGCTCGGTCGCCAGCTCGAACATCGTGTTCACGCCCGCCGACCAGCCCATCAGCACGGCCCGGTCGACGCCGAAGTGGTCCATCACCGAGAGCGCGTCCTCGACGAACGCCCCGACGTCGACGCGGTCGGGGTCGACCGGCCGCTCCGAGCCGCCGGTGCCGCGGTGGTTCCAGGAGACGACGCGGACGTCGCAGTCGGAGCTCAGCAGCGCCGGCCAGGCGAACGCGCTGGTGCCGAGGCCGTTGCACAGCACGACCGTGGGGCCCCCGAGCACGCCGTCCGGGTCGTTGGTCCAGGCGCGCAGCCGGGTGCCGTCGTCGGAGAGCACGTCGTGGAAGGCCAGGCGCCCCGAGTCGCTGACGCGGGCGGCGGAGGTCGACATGGCAGGAATTGTGCCAGCGACCCCCGCAAGAACGGGTCAGCCGTGCGCGGAGCGGTCGTCGGCCCGGGTCGCGAGGAAGTCGTCGACCTCCTCGCGGTCGGCCCGCTGCTGCGCGAGCCGGGTGGCGCCCACCATCGCGTTGCGACGGGCGCCGTGGTGGGAGGCGGCCGCCCACTGCGCCAGGCGCGGGGTGACGCGGCGGCGGGCGAGGCGGAGCAGGGGCGTGAACGGGGTGAGGGTGGGAAGCGGAACCGGCACGGCAGTCTCCGGGGAAAGGAGGGTGGGTGTCCCCGACCATAAGCCCGTCGGGCGACATCCGACAGCCCCCCGGACGACGGCTGGGTTAACTTCCGGTCCTAGTCCGGCACCGGCTCGGCGATCACTCGCCCGGTGCGGGTGGCGCCCACGCTCGCGACGACGACGCAGGAGATCGCCGCCCACTGCAGCGGGCTGAGGAACTCCGAGAGCACGAGCATCCCCGCCAGCGCCGCGGCCGCGGGCTCCATGCTCATCAGGATCCCGAAGACGGCCGGCCGGATCGACCGGAGCGCGACCAGCTCGCAGGTGTAGGGGATCACCGAGCTGAGCAGCCCGACCAGCGCCCCGAGCAGCACGACCCGGGTGTCGCCGAGCTGGTCGCCGTGCCGGCCGAGCGCCAGCGGGGTGAGCAGCAGCATCGCCACCACGCTGGCGACCACGAGCCCGTCGAGGCCGGGCCAGCGCCGTCCGGTCTGCGCGCTCATCAGGATGTACGTCGCCCACCCGGCGCCGGCCAGGACGGCGTACAGCACGCCGACGAGGTCGAGGTCGGTGCGCTCGAAGCCCAGCAGCACCACCCCGAGGGCGGCGAGGGCGACCCAGGCCAGGTCGCGCGCCCGCCGCGAGCCGAGGACGGCGAGGGTGAGCGGCCCGACGAACTCGATGGTGACCGCCAGGCCCAGCGGGATCCGCTGGAAGGACTGGTAGATCGCCCAGTTCATCACCCCCAGGCTGGCGCCGAAGGCGAGCACGACGAGCCAGTCGTCGCGGGTCTTGCCGCGCAGGACCGGACGGGCGAGGGCGAGCATGATCAGCGCGCTCGCGGCGAGCCGCAGCCACACGATCCCGGTCGGGTCGGCCTCCTCGAAGAGACGCTTCGCGATGCCGGCGCCGAGCTGGACCGAGGCGATCCCGATCAGGACGAGGACCACCGGCGGCACCCGCCGCGATGAGTTCGAGGCGGCCACGGGGTCAACCTACCGAGGAGTGCCCACGACGGAGGAGACAGGGATGACGGCGAGCACGGTGCTGATGATCGGGACCCGCAAGGGTCTGTGGATCGCGACGTCCGACGACGCGCGGGAGGACTGGGAGCTGACCGGTCCGCACCACGACATGGAGGAGGTCTACTCCTGCCTGGTCGACACGCGCGGCCCGACCCCGCGGCTGTACGCCGGCGCCTCGTCGAGCTGGCTCGGCCCGCAGGTGCGCCGCTCCGACGACCTCGGGGCGACCTGGTCCGAGACGCCCAACGGCGCGATCCGCTTCCCCGAGGGCACCGACGCCTCGGTCGAGCGGATCTGGCAGCTGGTGGCGGGGCCCGAGGCCGGCGTCCTGTACGCCGGCACCGAGCCGGGGGCGGTCTGGCGCTCCACCGACGACGGAGCCCACTTCGAGCTCGAGCGGGCCCTGTGGGAGCACCCGGAACGCCCGGAGTGGGGCGCCGGCTTCGGCGGCCAGGCCTTCCACACCGTCCTGCCGCACCCGACCGACCCGCGGTCGGTGACCGCCGCGATCTCGACCGGCGGGGTCTACCAGACCGACGACGGCGGTGCCTCCTGGACGGCCCGCAACCAGGGGATCCGCGCCGAGTTCCTCCCCGAGGGCCAGCAGTACCCGCCGTTCGGGCAGTGCGTCCACAAGGTCGCGCGGCACCCGGCGCGCCCGGAGCGGCTCTTCCTGCAGAACCACGGCGGGGTCTACCGCTCCGACGACCACGCGGCCAGCTGGGTGTCCATCGCCGACGGCCTGCCGGCCGACTTCGGGTTCCCGGTCGTCGTGCACCCCCACGACCCGGACACGGTCTACGTCTTCCCGCTCAACGCCGGGTTCGGCCGCTACCCGACCGACGGCAAGGCCCGGGTCTGGCGCTCCCGCGACGCGGGGGAGTCGTGGGAGGAGCTCGGGAAGGGGCTGCCCGACGGGTTCTTCGTGGGCGTGATGCGCGACGGCATGTCCGTCGACGACCACGACTCCGCCGGCGTGTACGTCGGCGCCCGCAACGGCGCCGTGTGGGGCTCCGCCGACAGCGGGGAGAGCTGGCGCCCCATCGTCGCCAACCTGCCCGACGTGCTGGTGGTGCGGGCCGCGCGGGTCTGAGCGCCCCGGCGGCCCGACGCCGTACGGGTCAGGGCAGCGGCACGTGCGGCCCGATCCCGGGCGCCCGGTCCGACGGCGCGAGGTCGGCCTGGTCGATCTCGTGGGAGACCGGGTCCGGCACGCCGGCGGTGATGGTGCTGCCGTCGGCGCGGACGGCACCGATGACCGGGCGCGCGTCGAGCACCTCCTCGATGTGCGGACCCTGGTGCGCCAGCGGCACCTCGAGCGGGGCGCCGGCGCTGACGGAGTACGTCTGACCGCGGACGCCCAGGGACACCGCTGTGCCGGGCTCGCGCTCGGCCTCGACGGTGATCCGCAGCAGGTCGCGGGTGATCTCGACGAGCAGCCGCGAGCCGCGCCAGGTCAGCCGGTAGCGCAGCGAGGGCCACGTGTCCGGGAGCCGCGGGTCGAAGGCGAGCCGCCCGCCGTGGTCGCGCATCCCGCCGAAGCCGGAGACCAGCGCGCTCCACACGCCGCCGCAGGACGCCACGTGCATGCCGTCGACGGTGTTGTGGTGCAGGTCCTGGAGGTCGACGTACAGCGCCTCGTGGAAGTAGCGCAGCGCCGTCTTGCGGTGCCCGACCTCGGCCGCGATCACCGCCTGCACGCACGCCGAGAGCGTGGAGTCGCCGGTGGTGATCGGGTCGTAGTACTCGAAGTCCGCCCGCTTCTCCTCCTCGGTGAACCGGTCGCCCTGGAGGAAGAGCGCCAGGACCACGTCGGCCTGCTTGAGCACCTGGAAGCGGTAGATCACCAGGGGGTGGTAGTGC
Organism: Nocardioides dongkuii; assembly: GCF_014127485.1. Classification (NCBI taxonomy): domain Bacteria; kingdom Bacillati; phylum Actinomycetota; class Actinomycetes; order Propionibacteriales; family Nocardioidaceae; genus Nocardioides; species Nocardioides dongkuii. Next base: position 1,205,239 of record NZ_CP059903.1, read on the forward strand.
AGCATCAGCGGCCTGAGGTCCGCGGGCGTGCGGGAGAGGTCCCAGACCTCGCGGTCGAGGAAGAAGTCGTCCTGCGGGTGGATGCCGAGGCCCTCGTCGAACGGGATGGTCATGCCGTGGGCGCACCGGCGCCAGGTCTCGGCCTCCTCCTCGCCGAGCCCGAGGCGGGCCCGGACCCGGGCGAACTCCTCGGGGTCGTCGCGGCGGACCGCCATGACGGCGTCGGCGGCCTGCTCGAGGTTGAACCGCGCCATCACGTTGGTGAACAGGTTGTTGTTCACGACGGTGGTGTACTCGTCGGGCCCGGTGACGCCGTGGATGTGGAAGCTCGGCTCGCCGTTGCTGCGCCAGAACCCGAGGTCGGCCCACATCCGCGCGGTCTCGACCAGGATGTCGATGCCCTCGCGGCGTAGGAAGCCCAGGTCGCCGGTCGCCCGGACGTAGCGGACCAGGGCGTAGGCGATGTCGGCGTTGATGTGCACCTGCGCCGAGCCCGCCGCGTAGTACGCCGAGGCCTCCTCGCCGTTGATCGTCCGCCAGGGGTACGTCGCGCCGCTCTGCGCCATCTCGCGCGACCGGGCTCGCGCGGCGGGCAGCAGCACCGCGCGGAAGTGCAGCGTGTTGCGGGCCACCTCGGGGAGCGTGTAGCTGAGGAACGGGACGACGTAGACCTCGGTGTCCCAGAAGTAGTGGCCCTCGTAGCCGGAGCCGGTGACGCCCTTGGCCGGGATGCCGACGCCGTCGGTGCGGGCACTGGCCTGGGCCAGGGTGAACAGGTTGAAGCGGGTCGCCTGCTGCACGGCGAGCTGCTCGCTGCTCTCGCCGCCGATCTCGACGTCGGCCGCCTCCCAGAACGTCGTGAACCAGCCGCGCTGCTCGTCGAGGTAGTGGTCGAGGCCGTACCGCGCGGCCCGGTCCAGGGTGCGGTCGCACCGGTCGGCGAGCTCGCGGACCGGGGCGCGGCGCGAGGTGTGGTAGCTGATCGTCTTCGTCAGCCGCATCGTGCGGCCCTGGGTGGCGTCGACGCGGACCACCGTCTCGACCAGGTCCTGGTCGCCGCGGACGACGACCTCGTGCTCGTCGTGGGTCTCCAGCACGTGGTCCGCGGCGACCGCCATGGTCATCCCGGACGTGGCGCACTGGAAGCCGAGCAGCATCCGGTCCTCGCGGGCGTAGTGCAGGCGCGGCACCAGCACCCGGTCCTCGAAGCGCGACGCCTTGCGCGGGTCGACCACCGTGCCCGCGACCGGCGTCGGGGCGGCGGCGTGGTCCTCGTCGAGACCGTCCTGGCGGTTGAGGATCTCCGAGGAGACCACGACCGGGGCGTCGCCGGTGAGCATGGTGATCTCGAGCGTCAGGAACGCCAGGTGGCGCTGGGTCATCGAGACCATCCGGGTGGAGTCGATGCGCACCCGCTTGCCCGACGGCGTCCGCCAGACGATGTGCCGGCGCAGCACGCCGTCGCGGAAGTCCAGGGTGCGCTCGTAGGCCTCGAGGTCGGCGGTGCCGAAGGTCAGCGGCTCGTCGTCGACGTAGATCTTGAGGACCTTGGCGTCCGGGGCGTTGACGATCGTCTGGCCGGTGCGGGCGAACCCGAAGGCCGCCTCCGCGTGTCGGATCGGCCAGGTCTCGTGGAACCCGTTGACGTAGGTGCCGTGCTCGAAGGCGGGGCGGCCCTCCTCGGCGTTGCCGCGCATCCCGAGGTAGCCGTTGGCGACGGTGAACAGCGTCTCGGTCACGCCGAGGTCGTCGGGGTGGTAGCTGGTCTCCACCAGCCGCCAGGGGTCGACCGGGAAGCGGCCGCGGTCCATCGGGTCGGGGCCGACGCGACGGCTGCTCATCCCGCGTCCCCGCCCGGGACCAGCTCGGCGAGGTCGCGGACGACCAGGGTGGCCCCCGCCTCGCGGAGCACCTTCTCGCCGGCGCCGCGGTCGACGCCGACGACGGCCGCGAACCCACCGGCCGCCCCTGCCCGGACCCCGGAGACCGCGTCCTCGAGCACCACGGCGCGGTCGGGGGTGGTGCCGAGCTCCTCGGCGGCGTGCACGAACGTGTCGGGCGCCGGCTTGCCCGGCAGCCCGAGCTCGGTGGCGACCCGGCCGTCGACCACGGTCGCGAACCGGTCGAGCAGGCCCGCTGCCTCGAGCACCGCGGGCGCGTTGGCCGAGGAGGAGACGATCGCCAGCGGCAGGTCGAGGTCGCGCAGGTGGTCGAGGAGCGCGATCGAGCCGGGGTACGCCGTGACGCCGTCGCGGGCGAGCACCGCGTTGAACGCGTCGTTCTTGCGGTTGCCCAGCCCGCGGACCGTCTCCGCGGTCGGCGGGTCCTCGGTGGTGCCCTCCGGGAGGGTGATGCCGCGGGACTCCAGGAAGTCGCGGACCCCGTCGTACCTCGGCTTGCCGTCGACATGGGCGAAGTAGTCGGCGTCGGTGTACGCGGCGCGGTCGCCCTCCCCGGCGTACGACTCGAGGAAGGCGTTGAACATCTCCGCCCAGGCACGCATGTGCACCTCGGCGGTCGGCGTGACCACCCCGTCGAGGTCGAAGAGGACGGCGTCGACGTCGCTCCAGGCGAGCTGCTGGTCGGGGTTCACCCTGCTCAGGCTAGTGCCCCACGGCGCTGAGACCGGCGCACGGCGGGGCCCACGGCGCGACTAGTCTCGGAGCATGAGCGAGCAGGACCCTGGCCGGACCACCCCCGACCTCAAGCCCCGGTCACGCGACGTCACCGACGGGCTGGAGCGGGCCGCTGCGCGCGGCATGCTCCGCGCGGTCGGCATGGGCGACGACGACTGGGAGAAGCCCCAGGTCGGCGTCGCGTCGAGCTGGAACGAGATCACCCCCTGCAACCTCTCGCTCGACCGGCTCGCGAAGGCCGTGAAGAACGGCGTGCACGCGGCCGGCGGCTACCCCCTCGAGTTCGGGACCATCTCGGTCTCCGACGGCATCTCGATGGGTCACGAGGGCATGCACTTCTCCCTGGTGTCGCGCGAGGTGATCGCCGACTCCGTCGAGACCGTGATGATGGCCGAGCGGCTCGACGGGTCCGTGCTGCTCGCGGGCTGCGACAAGTCGCTGCCCGGCATGATGATGGCCGCCGCGCGCCTCGACCTCGCCAGCGTGTTCCTGTACGCCGGGTCGACCATGCCCGGCCAGGTCGACGGCAACGACGTGACGATCATCGACGCCTTCGAGGCGGTCGGCGCCTGCCTCGCCGGCAAGATCAGCCGCGCCGAGGTGGACCGGATCGAGCGCGCGATCTGCCCGGGCGAGGGCGCGTGCGGCGGCATGTACACCGCCAACACGATGGCCGCGGTCGCCGAGGCGATCGGCATGAGCCTGCCCGGCTCGGCCGCGCCGCCGGCGGTCGACCGCCGCCGCGACGGGTTCGCCCACCGCTCCGGCGAGGCGGTCGTCAACCTGCTGCGCCTCGGGATCACCGCGCGTCAGATCATGACCAAGGAGGCGTTCGAGAACGCCATCACCGTCGTGATGGCGCTCGGCGGCTCCACGAACGCCGTCCTGCACCTGCTGGCGATGGCCCGCGAGGCCGAGGTCGACCTCACCATCGACGACTTCAACCGGATCGGCGACAAGGTGCCGCACCTGGGCGACCTCAAGCCGTTCGGCAAGTACGTCATGTACGACGTCGACAAGGTCGGCGGCATCCCGGTCGTGATGAAGGCGCTCCTCGACGCCGGCCTGATGCACGGCGACTGCCTGACGGTCACCGGCAAGACGATGGCCGAGAACCTCGCCGACCTCGCCCCGCCCGACCTCGACGACGAGGTGATCCGCAAGCTCGACCGGCCGATCCACGCCACCGGCGGGCTGACGATCCTCAAGGGCTCGCTGGCGCCGGAGGGCGCGGTGGTGAAGTCCGCCGGCTTCGACGAGTCGGTCTTCCGCGGCACCGCGCGGGTCTTCGACGGCGAGCGCGCCGCGATGGACGCGCTCGCCGACGGCGGCATCACCGCCGGCGACGTCGTGGTGATCCGCTACGAGGGTCCCAAGGGCGGGCCGGGCATGCGCGAGATGCTCGCCATCACCGGCGCGATCAAGGGCGCCGGGCTCGGCAAGGACGTGCTGCTGCTGACCGACGGCCGGTTCTCCGGCGGCACCACCGGGCTGTGCGTGGGCCACGTCGCGCCCGAGGCCGTCGACGGCGGGCCGATCGCGTTCGTGCGCGACGGCGACCCGATCACGCTCGACGTCCTCAACCGCACGCTCGAGGTCGAGGTGCCGGCCGAGGAGCTCGAGGCCCGCCGCGAGGGCTGGTCGCCGCGGCCCCCGAAGTACACCCGCGGCGTCCTCGGCAAGTACGCCAAGGTCGTGCAGTCCGCGGCCCACGGCGCCGTCACCAGCTGAGCCGGCCGGTCGCGGATGGGGAAGACCTACGACGCGATCGACGGGCGGCTGCGCGCGTTCGTCGAGCGGCAGCCGGTCTTCTTCGTCGCGACCGCGCCCAGCGGTGACGACGGGCACGTCAACGTCTCGCCGAAGGGGCTCGCGGACACCTTCGTCGTGGTCGACGAGCACACCGTCGCCTACCTCGACCTGACCGCCAGCGGCGCCGAGACGATCGCGCACGTGCGCCAGAACGGCCGGATCACGGTGATGTTCTGCTCGTTCGGGAAGTTGCCGAACGTGGTCCGGCTGCACGGCCGCGGTCGCGTCGTCGGGCTGTACGACGACGACTTCGCCGCGTGGTCGGCGTACTTCCCGACGAACCCGGCCGCCCGCGCGGTGATCGTGGTCGACGTGGAGCGGGTGAGCGACTCGTGCGGGTACGCGCTGCCGCTGATGTCCCTCGACGACGAGCGCGACCTGCTGACCCCGAACATGGAGCGCCGCGGCGCCCGCGGCGTCGTGTCCTACCGGCGCACCAAGAACCGCACCAGCATCGACGGGCTGCCGGCCTTCGACGACGACCCGGTGCCGTGACCGCCTCGTGAGCGACCAGCGACCCGAGCCCACCGGCCCGATCCTGCTGCTGGTGCTCCTCGTCCTGGTGGCGCTGGTGGCCGTGGCCTGGGGTGCGGGCTACCGGTCCGGCGCGGACGCGCCTTCGGCCGATCCCCGGGAACGGGGCGGGGCGCACGTTCCGGCGGCGCCGGTCGAGTCCTCGGCTTCTGCAGCGCCACCGGCCACGCCGGCGACCGCGCCGGAGCCGAAGCGGGCGACCCTGCCGCACGGTGGGACGAGGGTCTTCGCGGGCAACCGGTTCCTGGTGGCCTACTACGGGACGGCGGGCAGCGGCGCGCTCGGCGTCCTGGGCGAGACCCGGCCGGCCGGGGCGGAGGCCGCCGTACGACGCGCGGCGCTGCCGTTCCGGCGCCCGGGGCAGCCGGTGCAGCCGGTCTACGAGCTGATCGTGACGATCGCCGACCGCCATCCGGGGCGGGACGGCGACCACAGCCACGACATCGCGCGGCGCGACGTGCGGCGCTACCTCGACGTGGCCCGCGAGGACGGCGCGCTGGTGGTGCTCGACCTGCAGCCCGGGACGTCGGACTTCCTCGAGGTGGCGAAGCGCTGGGAGTGGGCGCTGCGGCAGCCGCACGTCGGGCTCGCCCTCGACCCGGAGTGGCGGATGTCGCCGGGCCAGGTGCCGGGGCGGGTCATCGGGCACGCGAGCGCCGCCGAGGTGAACCGGACCTCTGCCTGGCTGGCGGCCCTGGTCCGGCGCCACCTGCTCCCGGAGAAGCTGTTCGTGCTGCACCAGTTCCGGACCTCGATGCTGCCCGACCTGCACCGGGTGCAGCGGCGTCCCGGCCTGGCTCTCGTGCAGCACGTCGACGGGTTCGGCACCCGCGGGCAGAAGATGGAGACCTACGAGACGGTCGCCCGGCCGGGTCGGTTCACGATGGGGCTGAAGCTGTTCTACGACGAGGACGTCCGTCGGATGGGGCCCGGGGCGGTGCACGCCGTCCGGCCGCGGGTGCGGTTCGTCAGCTTCCAGTGACCTGGCCGACGAGCACGGGGAGTCCTCACACGGAGTCCTCACACGGCGAACAGGTGGACCACCTCGAGACCCGCCGCCAGCGCGACCGTGAGGGCCAGGGCGAAGGTCGGGCCGCCGATCGCGCGGTAGACGCGGTAGTAGCGGTCGTCGTCGTAGCGGCGCCAGCCCTCGACGACCACCCAGACCGAGAGCAGCGCCAGGGGGACCAGCGGCAGGAGCGCGGTGGGTCCGAGCACGGACCAGGTGTGCTTCGCCGTCGCGGCCACGACCGCGAACAGGGTGAGCGCGGTGCGCTCCCACGCCAGCGTCGTCCGCTCGTCGCTCGGCACCGGTGGATCGGACCGACCGTCGACGGGCCGCGGCATGCTCACGGCCGCGTCCTCACAGCCACGCGATGATCAGGATGGCGGCGATGCCGCCGACGGCCAGCATGAGCAGCGCCCCGAAGCCGATCGGCGGCATCGGCTCGCGACGGCGCATCGAGCGTTCGACGAGTCCCCAGCGGACCCACGAGACCAGCGCGGTCACGACGGCGAGGCCCAGCAGGGTCATCGCGATGGCGTCCTGCGCCCGCGAGGAGATCGACAGGTCGACCACGTCGAGCGCGACTCCGGCCGCGAGGAGGGCGAGCGCGGTGCGGACCCAGATCAAGAAGGTGCGCTCGTTGGCCAGGCTGGAGCTGTAGTCCGGGTCGTCACCCTGGCCGTAGACCCACTGCGGCCGGCGCTCGCTTCTCTCACGCATTCATCCAGTGTCACCCAGTATCGAAACCAACCCGGGGCGAGCGAGGTCCCCGCCGGTGGTTGAGCAGCGAAGGCGCGTCGGCGGTGACCGCCGGTGGTTGAGCAGCGAAGGCGCTCTGCGCCTGAGCGTTGTCGAAACCCGGTGACCCGACAGACGGCCCCGACCCCGGCGCATCGAGACCCCGCGAGTCGGCGCTTGTGTTCGCGGCCTGGGGCATAAGCGCCGATTCGGCGAGTGCTTCGGTGGTCGAGTAGCCCGCGAGGAACGAGTGGGCGTATCGAGACCGCCCCTAGGCGTGCCGAGGCCCCCGGCGTGTCCGCCCGGCCCGCCGGTGGTTGAGCAGCGAGGAGCGCCAGCGACGAGCGGTGTCGAAACCCGGTGACCCGACAGACGGCCCTGACCCCGGCGTATCGAGACCCCGCGAGTGCTTCGGTGGTCGAGTAGGCCGCGAGGAACGAGCGGGCGTATCGAGACCTCCGTCCTGAGCTCCGGACGTGCCGGGGTCCCCGCCGTGGTGGTGGATACGGCGGGGTCCGGGGCGGGTGGGTCAGGTGGGGTGGGTGCCGGTGTGGTCGCGGAGGAAGGTCAGGCCGTGGGGGCTTCGCCATCGGAAGGTGGTCTCGTCGAGGGCGGTGTAGGTCCAGCGGCCGTGGGTCTTGACCCGGTGATGTCGTCGGCACAGGGGCGCGGTGTTGCAGGAGCAGGTGGTGCCGCCTTTGGATGCGGCGGTGACGTGGTCGCAGTCGGCTTTTCGTCCGGGTCGGGTGCACCAGGGGAAGACGCAGGTGTGGTGGAGCAGCACCTGGCGTTCGCGGAGCCGGTCGGGGACCTCGTAGGCGGTCGTGGCGATGTGGCCGGTGAGGTCGATGACGGGCTTGACGACGACCTGGGTGTCGGGGTTCGCGCACCACGCGCGGACCTGCTCGACGTCGATGAAGGAGCGGGTGTTCTCGATCCGCGCTAGGTACAGCTCGTCCCCTGACCCACCGATGGCGGCGGCGGCGAGGTGGGTGTGCAGCACCACCTGACGGGGCATCGCCCGCTTGGACCGCTTCTTGCTGGTCTCCTCAGTGCCTTCGACGTTCAGCTCGAGGGCGAGCTGGCGGCGGGCGAGGTCGCCGGCGGCCATCGAGCGCCGCACGTCCAACGACAGGTCCGACCCGAGGTCGGCAAGGTGCGCGGCGCCGCGCTTGACGGCTTCGTCGAGGTCGATCGCGTCGGCCAGGTCCAAGACCCCTTCGACGGCGATGGTGCCGTCGTAGGAGACCTGGTGGGTGTCGATGTCGAAGTGCCGTCCGTCGGCGGCAGCGAGGCGGCGTTCCCTCGCTTCGTCGGGGTCGAACCGGACCCGGGCTTCCTCGATCAGCCGGTCGAGTGCGGCGATGCCGATCTTGTGCGCGACCGGGGCGACGTGCCGGTCCACATAGGCCGCGCCATCCATGGGCAGGGAGATGGTCTGTTGCGCGATCCGGCGGGCCTTCCAGGCCGGGAGGTCCCCGGACTGCACCCGGGTCCAGACCCGGCGGAGGCGGTGGGCGAGCTCGACGGCCTCCCCGAGGTAGCAGGCGCCGGCGTCGGTCGTGATGCCCATCGCGGCCGCGAACTCGCACACCGAGAACTCCGCGACCAGCGGGGCACCGGGTCCGGCGACCATCAGCTCGCCCTCGGTGCCGGGCACCACCGCCGCGAGGTAGGAGTCGCGCTCGTCGACGGAGTGGATCCCCGCCCACGCCACCGCGGCAGTCAGGAGGTTCGCCGCCGCTTGGTGCTCGACCTGCCGCTCGGCGCGCACCCGCGACAGCACGTCGGCTGCGGTGTCGAGGACGGGGGCGGTGGTCATGCCTCTATTCTATTCGAACAGAGGTTCGAACAACAGGTCTGGAATGAGATCTGTGGAGGACTTTTTCGGTGGGGGTGGCGGAGGCCTCTCGGGTCACCGGGTCTCGACACGCTCAGGCCCAGAGCGCCTTCGCTGCTCAACCACCGGGCGGGGCGCCGGGGCGCCTTCGCTGCTCGACCACCGGCGGAACTCGACGTACCGGTGGTCGAGCAGTGAGGAGCGCAAGCGACGAGCGTTGTCGAGACCCCCGCAGCGTCCCCGCGACCTTGGTCGAGGCCCTGCCTTACCTCACCGGGTTTCGACAACGCTCAGGCGCAGAGCGCCTTCGCTGCTCAACCACCGGGCGGGGCGCCAAGGCGCCTTCGCTGCTCAACCACCGGGCGGGGCGCCAAGGCGCCTTCGCTGCTCGACCACCGCCGGCGCGCGCGGACACAAGCGCCGACTCGGCGTATTGGTGGTCGCCTACGCTCGCGGCGTGACGAGGGATGCTGCGGCGCTGGACCGGGCCGATCCGCTGGCGGCGTACCGGGAGCGGTTCGTGGGGGCGGCGACGCCGCTGGTCTACTTCGACGGCAACTCGCTCGGGCGGCCGCTGGCGGTGACCGGGCCGCGGCTGCAGGCGTTCGTCGAGGAGGAGTGGGGCGGCCGGCTGATCCGCGGGTGGGACGAGGGCTGGATGGAGCTCCCCGAGCGGATCGGCGACGGCCTCGGGCGCACCTGCCTCGGCGCGGCCGCGGGCCAGACGGTGGTGGGGGACTCGACCACCGTGCTCCTCTACAAGGCGATGCGTGCCGCGGTCGCGGCGCGCCCCGGGCGCAGCGAGATCGTGGTGGACCGCGACAACTTCCCGACCGACCGGTACGTCGCGGAGGGGGTCGCCGACGAGTGCGGCCTCACCGTCCGCTGGATCGACGTCGACACCGCCGCCGGCGTGACCGCCGACCAGCTCACGGACGCGGTCGGGGAGCGCACGGCCCTCGTCGTGCTCAGCCACGTCGCCTACCGGTCCGCGTACCTCGCCGACGGCGAGGCGCTGACCCGGATCGCCCACGACGCCGGGGCGCTGGTGCTCTGGGACCTCTCGCACTCCGTGGGCTCGGTCCCGGTCGCGCTGGACGCCTGGGACGCCGACCTGGCCGTGGGCTGCAACTACAAGTACCTCAACGGCGGCCCCGGCTCGCCGGCGTTCGTGTACGTCGCGGCGCGGCTCCACGACGAGATCGTGCAGCCGGTGCAGGGCTGGCTGGGCGCGCGCGAGCCGTTCGAGATGGGCCCGACGTACCGCCCCGCCGCGGGCGTGCGCCGGATGCTGTCGGGCACGCCGCCCGTGCTCGGCATGCTGGCGACGCAGGACATGCTGACGCTCCTCGAGGAGGTCGGCATGGACGCCGTGCGGCGCAAGTCCGTCGACCTCACCGACCTCGTGGTCGAGCTCGCCGACGAGGTCCTGGCGCCGCTCGGGGTCGAGGTCGCCTCGCCCCGTGACAGCGCCCTGCGCGGCGGTCACGTGACCCTGAACCACCCGCACATGCGCGAGGCCACGGCGCGGCTGTGGGAGCGCGACGTCATCCCCGACTACCGCGATCCCGACGGACTCCGGATCGGCCTCTCGCCGCTCTCGACGTCCTTCACCGAGGTGCGCGCCGGGCTGGAAGCGGTTCGCGAGGTGCTGGAGGGCCTGACAGGCTGACGCCATGCGCTTCCCCCGCCCGCTCCGTCCCGGTGACGCCATCGGCGTGACCTCCCCGTCCTCCGGCATCCGGCCGTCGTACCAGCCCCGGCTCGAGGTCGCCTGCGACGTCCTCCGGAGCCGCGGGTACGACGTCCGCCTCGGTGAGCAGGTGGTCGCCGCGCAGGGTGGCGTGACCGGGACCGGCGAGCAGCGCGCCGCCGAGCTCACCGCGATGCTCGTCGATCCCGAGGTCCGTGCGGTCGTCCCGCCGTGGGGTGGAGAGCTGGCGATCCAGGTGCTCGAGCACCTCGACTGGGACGCGATCGGCGCCGCCGAGCCGACCTGGCTGGTCGGGTTCAGCGACCTCACGACCCTGATGCTGCCGCTCGCCACCCGGCTGGGCTGGGCCTCGCTGCACGGCGCCAACCTGATGGACACGCCGTACGCGCAGCCCGAGGGCCTCCTGCACTGGCTCGACGTCGCCGAGGCCGCCGCGCCGGTGACCCAGCGCTCCCCGGGCCGCTACCGCACCGGCGCCTTCGACGACTGGGAGAAGGACCCCGCCGTCAGCGAGCACGAGCTGGACACCCCCGGCAGCTGGGAGGTCGTCGGCGGGGGCGGCCTGGACGTGACCGGACGGCTCGTCGGCGGCTGCATCGAGGTGCTCGCGCCGCTCACCGGGACGCCGTACGGCGACGTGCCGGCGCTCGGCCGCTCGCTCGCCGACGACGGCCTGGTCGTGTACGTCGAGGCCGCCGAGTCCGGCGCCTTCGAGATCGGCCGGGCGTTGCACGGCATGCGCCTCGCCGGCTGGTTCGACGAGGCGAACGCCGTCCTGGTCGGTCGTACGTCGGCGCCCGACGCCGAGGGGTACACCCAGCGCGAGGCGGTGCTCGACGCGCTCGGCCCGCTCGACGTACCCCTGGTCCTGGGGGTCGACTTCGGCCACGTCTGGCCCTACCTGCCGATGGTGAACGGCGCCCTCGCGCACGTCGCGGTCGACCACCACGGCGCGGAGATCACCCAGAGCTGGGGCTGATCCCGGGTCAGTGCACCTGCGAGCGCCAGTCGTCGGGGACCCGCCCGGCGGGGCCGGGCACCGGCTGGTCGTCGGGGTGCGCCGTCGGCGGCGCCAACGCCGGCCCGAGCACGCCGACCTCGCGCTCGTAGTCCCAGAACCAGTCCTCGCCCGGCTCGAAGCTCTGCACGACCGGATGCCCGCTCGCGCGGAAGTGCGCGGTGGCGTGCTGGGACGGGGAGGAGTCGCAGCACCCGACGTGCCCGCACCGGGCGCACCGACGGAGGTGGACCCACCAGCCGCCGGCGGCGTCGCACTCGACGCAGCCGGGGCCGCTGGGAGGGGCGGTGGGGTCGATGGCGGTCATGGGCGGTCCTTCCGGTCGTGCACGCCGCGGACGACGCGGGCGGGGTTGCCGACCGCGACCACGTCGGCGGGGAGGTCGCGGGTGACGACCGAGCCGGCCCCGACGACGGTGTTCGCGCCGATCGTGACGCCGGGCAGCACGATCACGCCGCCGCCGAGCCAGACGTTGTCGCCGAGCGTGATCGGCTCGCCGGCCTCCCACGTGGCGCGCCGCGTCTCGGGGTCGATCGGGTGCGTGGGCGTCAGCAGCTGGACGTTCGGACCGATCTGCACGTCGTCACCGATGGTGATCGCCGCGACGTCGGCGGCGACCAGGCCCCAGTTGGCGAAGCAGCGTGCGCCGATGCGGATGTTCGAGCCGAAGTCGACCCGGAGCGGCGGCCGGAGCGCGGTGTCCTCGCCCACCGACCCGAGCAGCGCCTCCAGCAGCTGCCGGCGCAGCGGCCGCTGCCGGGTGGTGGTGGCGTTGTACGCCGCGCACAGGTCCGCGGCCTCGTCGGACATCGCGCCGAGCTCGGGGTCGTCGGCGATGTAGAGGTCGCCGGCCATCATCCGCTCGCGCATCGAGCGCGGGTCGTGCGGATCGGGGGACCGGGCCATGCCGCGAGCCTAGGACGGACCACCCCTAGGCTTCCAGGATGCCGACGACCAACGACCACGGCCAGCAGGTGGGCGACGAGGTCGCCGGCTGGTCCCCGCGCGACCTCCCGCGGCCCACGCTCCTCGAGGGCCGGTACGTCCGGCTGGAGCCGCTCGGCGGCAGCCACGCGGAGCCGCTGCACGCCTCGCTCTGCGGGCCCGAGGACGCACCGCTGTGGACCTACCGCACCGCCGAGCCGCCCACCGACGTCGCCGAGATGGCCCGGCTGGTCGCGGCGCACGCCGGTGACACGGACACGGTGACCTGGGCGATCGTGCCGGAGGGCCGGTCGGCCGAGGGGCTCGCGACCTTCATGCGGATCGACCCCGACCACGGCCAGGTGGAGGTCGCGGGGGTGCTGTTCGCCCGCACCCTGCAGCGCACCCGCGCCGCGACCGAGGCGATCCACCTGTTCCTGCGGTACGCCTTCGAGGACCTCGGCTACCGCCGCGTCGAGTGGAAGTGCGACAGCCTCAACGAGCCGTCCCGACGGGCGGCGCAGCGGCTGGGCTTCACCTACGAGGGCCGGTTCCGCCAGCACCTGGTGGTCAAGGGCCGCAACCGCGACACCGACTGGTTCTCGGTCACCGACACCGAGTGGCCCGAGGTGCGGGCCGCCCACGAGGCCTGGCTGGACCCGGCGAACTTCGAGGCCGACGGCACCCAGCGGGCGCCGCTCGCCCGCCGCCCGGGCCCGACTCCCGGCCCCTGACTGTCGGTCGGCCGTGGGAGGGTCGGGCCATGGAGCAGCGGATCAGCTTCCTCACCGTCGCGGTGCGCGACCTCGACGCCAGCCGGGCGTTCTACTGCCGGGGCCTCGGGTGGGCCGCGGAGCTCGACGTGCCCGGTGAGGTCGTGATGATCCAGGCGGGGGAGCGGCTGGTGCTCTCGCTCTGGGCCGAGGCGGCGTTCGAGGCCGAGGTGGGCCCCGTCGGTCGCGGTCCCGGCGTCGCGCCGTTCACGCTGTCCCACAACGTGGCCACCCGCGAGGAGGTCGACGCGGTCCTCGCGACCGCGGCCGCGGCCGGCGCCGACCCGGTCCACGCCGCGGTGGACCGCGAGTGGGGCGGGTACACCGGCTACTTCGGCGACCCCGACGGCTACCGCTGGGAGGTCGCGTGGAACCCAGGACCCATCGGACGGAAGGTGCTGCCATGACCGACACCCCCTCGCGGAGGCCCAGCGACGACGACCGTCGGCGCCTCGACGGCCGGGCCGTGGAGGCCGAGCAGCTCGCCGACTGGCGGGCGATGTTCGCCACGCTCCAGGCGCGCTTCCGCACCGGCGACTTCGCCACCGGGCTGCGGCTGGTCACCGAGATCGGCGCGCTGGCCGAGGAGGCCGACCACCACCCCGACCTCGGGCTCACGTACCCGCTGGTCACCGTCCGGCTGAGCAGCCACGACGTCGGCGGGATCACCCAGCGCGACGTACGCCTGGCCCGGGCGATCTCCGAGGCGGCGGCCGGGCTGGGGGTGGCCGCCGACCCCGAGGGCGTCTCGGTCACCGAGCTCGCCCTCGACACCCACGACCACGAGGAGATCGCGCCGTTCTGGGCGGCCGTTCTCGGCTACCAGGTGTCCGACGAGGCGCCCCACGAGCTGGTCGACCCCGACGGCGTGCGTCCCACGCTGTGGTTCCAGGAGTCCGACCGCCGCTCGCCCGACGGCGTCGAGCAGCGCTTCCACCTGGACGTCCGGGTGCCGCCCGAGGTGGCCGAGCGGCGGGTGCGCGACGCCGTCGCCGCGGGCGGCACGCTGGTCAGCGACGAGGTGGCGCCGAGGTTCTGGGTGCTTGCCGACGTCCAGGGCAACCAGGCGTGCGTGACCACCTGGCTGGGCCGCGACGCCTGACCGCATTCCGAGACTGCTGTCCCGTATCCTGGGACGCGGTGACACAGTGGGTGACGCGACGAGACCCGGACGGCTACCGTGGTCGCATGCTCCAGGACATTCTTGTACGCACGCGACGCGCCAGCTGACCCAGCTCAGCCAGCGCGTCACCCCTCGTTGCCCACGCGGCCGAGGGGTTTTTTGTTGCCAGGGTTCGGGTCACAACGATGAGGAAAGCAAGGGAATGAGCGAGCAGATCACGGGCGCACAGAGCCTGATCACATCGCTGGAGGCAGCGGGCGCCGAGAACATCTTCGGCATCCCGGGAGGCGCCATCCTCCCGGCGTACGACCCCCTGATGGACTCCACGATCCGACACATCCTCGTCCGGCACGAGCAGGGCGCCGGCCACGCCGCGCAGGGGTACGCCGCGGCCACCGGCAAGGTCGGTGTCTGCATGGCCACCTCCGGCCCGGGCGCCACGAACCTGGTCACCCCGCTCGCCGACGCGCACATGGACTCCGTCCCGATGGTCGCGATCACCGGTCAGGTGGGTGCGGCGTCGATCGGCACCGACGCCTTCCAGGAGGCCGACATCCGCGGCATCACGATGCCGATCACCAAGCACAACTTCCTGGTCACCGACCCCGCCGACATCCCGCGCACGGTCGCGGAGGCCTTCTACATCGCCTCGACCGGCCGCCCCGGCCCGGTGCTGGTCGACGTCGCGAAGTCGGCGCTCCAGGCGATGACGACGTACGCCTGGCCGACCGAGCTGCACCTGCCCGGCTACCGCCCGGTGACCCGCCCGCACGCCAAGCAGATCCGCGAGGCCGCCCGGCTGGTGCTCGAGGCCCGGCGCCCGGTGCTCTACGTCGGTGGCGGCACCATCCGCTCCGGCGCGCACCGCGAGCTCAAGGTGCTCGCCGAGCTCACCGGCATGCCGGTCGTCACCACGCTGATGGCCCGCGGGGCGTTCCCCGACAGCCACCCGCAGCACCTCGGCATGCCCGGCATGCACGGCACCGTCGCCGCGGTCGCCGGCCTGCAGAAGGCCGACCTGATCATCAGCCTGGGCGCGCGCTTCGACGACCGGGTCACCGGCAACCTCGACTCGTTCGCCCCCGGCGCCAAGGTGATCCACGCCGACATCGACCCCGCCGAGATCGGCAAGAACCGGCACGCCGACGTCCCGATCGTGGGCGACTGCCGCGAGGTCATCAGCGACCTCGTCGTGGCGCTCAAGGCCGAGGCCGACGCGGGCCGCACCGGCGACTACGAGGGCTGGGTGGAGTTCCTCGCCGGCGTGAAGCGCCGCTACGCCCTCGGGTACGACGCCCCGAGCGACGGCTCGCTCGCGCCGCAGTACGTCATCGAGCGGCTCGGCGCGATCGCCGGCCCCGACGCGATCTACACCTCCGGCGTCGGCCAGCACCAGATGTGGGCCGCGCAGTTCATCGGCTACGAGAAGCCCGGCACCTGGATCAACTCCGGCGGGCTCGGCACGATGGGCTTCTCCGTGCCGGCCGCGATGGGCGCCAAGGTCGGCATGCCCGACACGACCGTCTGGTCGATCGACGGCGACGGCTGCTTCCAGATGACCAACCAGGAGCTCGCCACCTGCGCGATCGAGGGCATCCCGATCAAGGTCGCGATCATCAACAACGAGTCGCTCGGCATGGTCCGGCAGTGGCAGACGCTCTTCTACAACGAGCGCTACTCCAACACCAACCTCCAGCGGCACGGCGGTCCGGTGCGGATCCCCGACTTCGTCAAGCTCGCCGACGCCTACGGCTGCGTCGGGCTGGCGTGCGACAACCCCGACGACGTCGACGCCACCATCGAGAAGGCGATGGCGATCGACGACGTCCCGGTGGTCGTGGACTTCCGCGTGCACCGCGACGCGATGGTCTGGCCGATGGTCGCCGCCGGCACCAGCAACGACGACATCAAGTACGCCCGTGACCTCGCGCCCGACTACGACGACGTGAGCGACGACTGGGAGGTCTCCCTGTGAGCCGTCACACGCTGTCCGTGCTGGTCGAGGACAAGCCCGGCGTCCTGGCCCGGATCGCCGGCCTGTTCAGCCGCCGCGGGTTCAACATCGAGTCGCTCGCGGTCGGCCCGACCGAGCACGCCGAGATCTCGCGGATGACGATCGTGGTCAACGTCGAGGAGTCGCCGCTCGAGCAGGTCACCAAGCAGCTCAACAAGCTGGTCGAGGTGATCAAGATCGTCGAGCTCGACCCGACCGCCTCGGTCAACCGCGAGCTGGTGATGGTCAAGGTCACCGCCACCGCGGAGACCCGCGGCCAGGTGCTCGACACCGTCCAGCTGTTCCGCGCGAAGGTCGTCGACGTGGCGACCGACGCGGTCACCATCCAGATCACCGGCAACGCCGGCAAGATCGCCGACTTCCTGCGCGTGCTCGAGCCGTACGGCGTCCGCGAGCTCGTGCAGTCCGGCATGGTCGCGATCGGGCGCGGCTCCCGGTCGATCTCCGAGCGCTCGCTGCGCCCGGTCGCCGTACCCGCCCCGCCCGCCGCCGGCTGACCACGCCCGCCACCGACGTACCTGCCCCACACCGCCATCCACTGAAGGAGAAGCCCACCGTGGCTGAGATGTTCTACGACGACGACGCCGACCTGTCCCTGATCCAGGGGAAGAACGTGGCCGTCATCGGCTACGGCAGCCAGGGCCACGCCCACGCGCTGTCGCTGCGCGACTCGGGCGTCGACGTCCGCATCGGCCTGCAGCCGGGCTCGAAGAGCCGCGCCAAGGCCGAGGCCGAGGGCCTGCGCGTGCTGACCCCGGCGGAGGCCGTCGAGGAGTCCGACGTGATCGTCATCCTCGCCCCCGACCAGCACCAGCGGAAGCTCTACGCCGAGGAGATCGCGCCGAACCTCACCGAGGGCGACACCCTGGTCTTCGGCCACGGCTTCAACATCCGCTTCGGCTTCATCACCCCGCCCGAGGGCGTCGACGTCGTGATGATCGCCCCGAAGGGCCCGGGTCACCTGGTCCGCCGCGAGTACGTCGACGGCCGCGGCGTCCCCGTGCTCGTCGCCGTCGAGAAGGACGCGTCGGGCAACGCCTGGGCGCTGGCGCTCTCCTACGCCAAGGCGATCGGCGGCCTGCGCGCCGGCGGCATCAAGACCACGTTCACCGAGGAGACCGAGACCGACCTGTTCGGCGAGCAGGCCGTGCTCTGCGGCGGCGCGTCGCAGCTGGTGATGTACGGCTTCGAGGTGCTCACCGAGGCCGGCTACCAGCCGGAGGTCGCCTACTTCGAGTGCCTGCACGAGCTGAAGCTGATCGTCGACCTGATGTACGAGGGCGGCATCGCCAAGCAGCGCTGGTCGGTCTCCGACACCGCCGAGTTCGGCGACTACGTCTCCGGGCCCCGCGTCATCGACGAGAGCGTCAAGGAGAACATGAAGGCCGTCCTGGCCGACATCAAGGACGGCACCTTCGCCAAGCGCTTCATCGGCGACATGGACAACGGCTCGCCGGAGTTCACCAAGTTCCGCGAGCAGGGCGAGGCGCACCCGATCGAGCAGACCGGGCGCGAGCTGCGCAAGCTGATGGCGTGGGTCAAGAGCCACGACTCGGACTACACCGAGGGCACCGCCACCCGCTGAGCACCGCTTCGGGGAGGATCTCCGGCACCTGGTGCCGGGGATCCTCCCCGACGTGCGTTCCGGGGCCGCGCTAGCGTCGGGGGCATGGCCGTCTCCGACTCGGTCGCCTACGAGGTGATCGCCCTCCACCTGCAGCACCGCGACGAGCGGCTCGACCACGACGAGTTCCTCGAGGCGATCGACCGCGTCGTCTCCGACGTGGAGACCACCGAGGACGTCTTCGAGCTGGTGCTCGGCCTCGGTGGCGTCGCCGCGGGCGCGATCGCGGCCGCGGCGATCAAGCTCGGCCGTACGCCCGAGGCGATCCTCCAGGAGGCGGCGCTGGCGTCGGCCGTCGAGGAGAACGAGGACTGACGTGCCCGAGGTCCGCATCCTGGCGGCCGCAGAGGACTGGCGGGCGTTCCGGGAGGTCCGGCTCCGCGCGCTCGCGGACGCCCCCGACGCGTTCGGCGCGACCCTGGTCGAGGCCGAGACGCTCCCCGACGAGGTCTGGCGCGAGCGGGCCGCCGCTGCCCGCGGCCGGGCGCTGCTGGTCCTCGAGGACGACCGGCCGGTCGCGATGGGCGGCGTCTTCGTGCCCGACGGGGAGGACCCGATGATCTGGGGCATGTGGACGGCGCCCGAGGCCCGGGGGTGCGGCCACGCCGGGCGGCTGCTGCGCGAGCTCCTCGACTGGTGCCGCGCCCGCGACCTCGCCGTACGCCTGCACGTGACCGAGGGCAACGAGGCCGCGCGCCGGCTGTACGTCGGCCACGGGTTCGTGCCGACCGGGACCTGGGAGCCGCTGCGGCCGGGCTCGGAGCTGCGGATCGAGGAGCTGCGGCTCGGCTGAGCGACCGGCCCGGGAACAGACCGGGGCCACCGCTGCGTTGGGACCACATGCGCATCGAGATCTGGTCCGACGTCGTCTGCCCCTGGTGCTACGTCGGCAAGCGCCGACTGGAGCAGGCGCTGGCGGGCTTCGAGCACCGCGACGAGGTCGAGGTCGTCTACCGCTCCTTCGAGCTCGACCCGACCGCCCCGCACCACGGCCACGAGCCGACGACCGGCGTGCTCGCCCGCAAGTACGGCCGGACCGAGGACGAGCTGCGCGACATGCAGCAGCAGCTCATCGACACCGCGGCGGCGGAGGGGCTGACGCTGCGCCTCTTCGACACCGTGCACACCAACACCGTCGACGCGCACCGGCTGCTCCACCACGCGCTGGAGACCGGGGGACCGGAGCTCCAGGTGCGGCTCAAGGAGGAGCTGCTCGCGGCGTACTTCACCCGCGCCCAGGACATCGGCGACCACGCCGTCCTCATCGCGACCGCGACCGACGCCGGGCTGGACCCGGACCGCGCCGCCGACGTGCTCGGCTCCGAGGAGCACGCAGACGCCGTCGCCGCCGACATCGCCCAGGCCCGTGCGTACGGCGCCACCGGCGTCCCGTTCTTCGTCGTCGACCAGCGGTACGGCGTCTCCGGCGCCCAGCCCAGCGAGGTCTTCTCCCGCCTGCTCGACCAGGCGTGGGCCGAGTCGCACCCCTCGCTCCAGGCCGTCGGCGCCGACGGCGCGGTCTGCGGCCCCGACGGGTGCCCCGTCTGACCGACCTCGGCGGTCGTCAGTCGCCGGTCGGCTGAGCCCCCGCGGGCGTCACCAGGACGACCGCGTCGGCCCGACGCAGCCGCCACCGCTCGAGCAGCGTGCCCTCGGCGCGCAGCCGGCCGCGGACCTCGTCGTACCAGCGGCCCGAGCGGACGACCGCGGCCGTGCCGGTCACCATGTCCGCGGGTCCCGACGGCGGCTCGAGGGTGACGGTGGCGCCGTCGGTGACCCGGCGGCAGGGCTCGCCGGCGGCCGTGACCGCGAACCCCAGCCGCCCGTCGGCCAGGGTGACCACGCGCACCGGCGTACGCACCGGGTCGACGCGGTCGGCGGGGTCACCGGTCGCGAACAGCGACGCCGTCACCCGCGCCACTCCTCCGCGGTGAGGCCGAAGAGCGCGGACTCCCCGGCGTACCACTTCTCGACGACGCCGCGGGGGTGCAGGCCGATCCGGCGCATCACCGCCTGCGAGGGCTCGTTGGTCGTGTGCGTGAGCGCGAGGATCTCCGGCAGGCCGGCCTCGAACCCGTGCCGCAGGACCGCGCGGGCCGCCTCGGTCGCGTAGCCGTGGCCCCAGGAGTCGGGGTGCAGGTGCCAGCCGATCTCGACCTCGCCGGCCTCGGCGTTCGGCAGGGTCAGCAGCAGCACCGAGCCGGCGACCTGCCCGGTCGCGATGACCTCCACGGCCCAGTAGCCGAGCGGCGGCGCCGAGCGCTCGGCGTACGTGTCGACGCGGGCGTGCGCCTCGTCGAGGTCGCGCATCAGCTTCGGCTCGCCGTCGCCGAGCCACTTCACGACCTCGACGCGGCTGAGGATGTCGAGCAGCCGCGGCGCCTCATAGTGGGTCCACGGGCGGATCAGCAGGCGTTCGGTCGCAAGGTGCACCCCCGGAGGATCTCACTGTCGTCACCGGTGGTTGAGCAGCGAAGGCGCACTATCGGTCACCGGTGGTTGAGCAGCGAAGGCGCTCTGCGCCTGAGCGTTGTCGAAACCCGGTGGGTTGACCGGTGGCCTGCGTTGAGATGGGCGGGGACGCTGCGGGGGTCTCGACATCGCTCGTCGCTGGCGCTCCTCGCTGATCGACCGTTGCCTGAGCAGCTCCGAGCGTCAGGATCGCCGAGTCGGCGCTTGTGTCCGCGCGCTGCCGGTGGTTCAGCCCCGCCGGTGGTTGAGAGCGAAGGCGCTCTGCGCCTGAGTGTTGTCGAAACCCGGTGACCCGACGCAGGGCCTCGACCAAGGTCGCGGGGACGCTGCGGGGGTCTCGACGTCGCTCGTCGCTGGCGCTCCTCGCTGCTCGACCACCGGTGGCCTGGGTTGAGGTGGGCGGGGGCGCTGCGGGGGTCTCGACTCCGCTCGTCGCTGGCGCTCCTCGCTGCTCGACCACCGGTGGCCTGGGTTGAGGTGGGCGGGGGCGCTGCGGGGGTCTCGACTCCGCTCGTCGCTGGCGCTCCTCGCTGCTCGACCACCGGGGCGGGAGGGGCTGTGGCCGGGTCGCCGTAGGCCCGCGCACGATTCCGGGGCGACGGGGTGTCTCGGGTACGGTGGCGAACGGCACAGCGTCGTGCACGACCGGCCTCTCGCGCCGGTCCACACACCTCCCACCAACGACTCGAGTTGAGGAATTCCGCTGTGAGCAAGCCCGTCGTACTCATCGCCGAAGAGCTGAGCCCCGCCACCGTCGAGGCGCTCGGACCGGACTTCGAGATCCGGCAGTGCAACGGCGCCGACCGCGCCGAGCTGCTGCCCGCGATCGCCGACGTCGACGCGATCCTGGTCCGCTCGGCCACCAAGGTCGACGCCGAGGCGCTCGCCGCGGCGACGCGCCTGAAGGTGGTCGCCCGCGCGGGCGTCGGGCTCGACAACGTCGACGTCAAGGCCGCGACCCAGTCCGGCGTGATGGTCGTGAACGCCCCGACCTCCAACATCGTCTCGGCCGCCGAGCTCGCCGTCGCGCTGATGCTCGCCGCCGCCCGCCACGTCTCGCCCGCCCACGCGGCGCTGAAGAACGGCGAGTGGAAGCGGTCGCGCTACACCGGCATCGAGCTGTACGAGAAGACCGTCGGCATCGTCGGCCTCGGCCGGATCGGCGTCCTGGTCGCCCAGCGCCTCTCGGCGTTCGGCATGAAGGTCATCGCCTACGACCCCTACGTGCAGGCCGGCCGCGCCGCCCAGATGGGCGTGCGCCTCGTCGACCTCGACACCCTGCTCGCCGAGGCCGACCTCATGTCGGTGCACCTGCCGAAGACCCCCGAGACGCTCGGGCTGATCGGCGCCGAGCAGCTGGCGAAGGCCAAGCCGTCGCTGGTGCTCGTCAACGCCGCACGCGGCGGGATCGTCGACGAGGCCGCGCTGTACGACGCGCTGAAGACCGGCCGGATCGCCGCCGCCGGCCTCGACGTGTTCGCCAAGGAGCCGTGCACCGACAGCCCGCTCTTCGAGCTCGAGAACGTCGTCGCCACGCCCCACCTCGGCGCCTCCACCGACGAGGCCCAGGAGAAGGCCGGCATCGCGGTCGCGAAGTCGGTGCGGCTCGCGCTCTCCGGCGAGCTCGTGCCCGACGCGGTCAACGTCCAGGGCGGCGTGATCGCCGAGGAGGTCCGCCCCGGCATCCCGCTGACCGAGAAGCTCGGCCGCGTCTTCACCGGCCTCGCCGGCGAGGTCGCCCAGCAGCTCGACGTCGAGGTGCGCGGCGAGATCACCGACTTCGACGTCAAGGTGCTCGAGCTCGCCGCGCTCAAGGGCGTCTTCAGCGACATCGTCGAGGAGCAGGTCTCCTACGTGAACGCGCCGCTGCTCGCCGCCGAGCGCGGGACCGCCGTGCGCCTCGTCACCGACGTGGAGAGCCCCGACCACCGCAACCTGATCACGCTGCGCGGCACCCTCGCCGACGGCTCGCAGGTCTCGGTCTCGGGCACGCTGGTCGGCATCAACCAGCGCGAGCGGCTCGTGGAGCTCAACGGGTTCGACGTCGACCTCGAGCCCACCGACCACCTCGCGTTCTTCACCTACAGCGACCGCCCGGGCATGGTCGGCACCGTCGGCCAGATCCTCGGCGACGCCCAGGTCAACATCGCCGGCATGCAGGTCGCCCGCGACGCCAAGGGCGGCCAGGCGCTGGTCGCTCTCTCCGTCGACTCCGCCATCCCCGCCGAGGTCCTCGCCGAGATCGAGTCGGCCATGGAGGCCGCCTCGGTCCGCGCGATCGACCTGGTCTGAGGGCCGCTTCTCGGGGTAGTCCGACACACCCGTGCTGTTTCGCGGCGTCGCAGCAGCACGAGTGTGTCGGACTATCCCGTCAGGGCCACAGGAAGAGCGCACGTGACGGGGAGAGGGGGACCGGACCTCGTCGAGCTGGGACCGGTCGAGCAGCTCCGGGCGGGACGGATGCCCCGCCGGCTGGTGCAGCTGTACGCCGGGCTCTGGCTGTACGGGGTGTCGCTGGCGCTGATGGTGCGCTCCGAGCTGGGGCTGGCGCCGTGGGACGTGCTGCACTCCGGGCTGGCGCGGTACTTCCCGCTCAGCCTCGGCGAGGTGCTGATCGTGACCTCGTTCGTGGTGCTGCTGCTGTGGATCCCGCTGCGTGAGGTCCCCGGCCTCGGGACCATCTCGAACGCGCTGGTCGTGGGCGTCGCCGCCGACGCGACCCTCGCGGTGCTGGACGCGCCCGACGCGCTCTGGGTGCGGATCGCGCTGGTCGTCTCGGGCGTGGCGCTCAACGGGCTCGCGACCGCGCTCTACATCGGCTCCCAGCTCGGGCGCGGGCCGCGCGACGGGCTGATGACCGGCCTGCACCGGCGTACCGGCCGGTCGCTGCGCCTGGTCCGCACCTCCCTCGAGGTCGCCGTGGTGCTGCTCGGGCTCGCGCTGGGCGGGGTGCTCGGCCTGGGCACGGTCCTCTACGCGCTCGCGATCGGGCCGCTGACCCAGGCCCTGCTTCCGTCCTGCACGGTCGCGTTGCTCCCGCGCCGCACGGAGGCATGACAGACTTCCGCCACCACGAACCGGGAGGCACCGATGAGCACAGACGGACAGCAGGGCGAGGCCGCGGTCGCACCGCTCGCGCCGCCCGAGCCGACCCTCACGCTGACCGCCCCGGAGGCACCCGCCCCGGTGGCCGCGACGACGGCCCCGAGGATGGCGCCGCAGGTCTCCGCGGAGGCGCTGCCCACGCTGGACGCCAAGGTCGACTCGTTCATGACCGCGCTCGCCACGTCGCAGGCCGGCAGCCCCGAGTTCGCGGCGCAGGCCGAGAGCGTGCGCACGATGGGCGACGCCGACATCCGCAAGGCGGCCGAGACCTCCAACCGGATGCTCGACCAGCCCGTGCGGGCGCTCAAGGAGGGCGGCCTCGCCCAGGGCTCGGAGGTCGGCAAGACGCTGCTCGAGCTGCGGCGCACCGTCGAGGACCTCGACCCCAGCCAGGCGACCGGCACCCGCCGCTGGATGGACATGCTGCCGTTCGGTGACAAGGTCACCGACTACTTCCGCAAGTACCAGTCCGCCCAGTCGCAGCTCAACGGCATCCTGCACAGCCTGCGCAACGGCCAGGACGAGCTCACCAAGGACAACGTCGCGCTCAACCTGGAGAAGACCAACCTGTGGGCGACCATGGGCCGGCTCAACCAGTACGTCTACGTCGCCGAGCGGCTCGACGCCAAGCTCTCCGCGCGGATCGCCGAGCTCGAGCTCGCCGACCCCGACGCCGCGAAGGCGCTCTCCCAGGACGTGCTGTTCTACGTGCGCCAGAAGCACCAGGACCTGCTGACCCAGCTCGCGGTGTCGATCCAGAGCTACCTCGCGATCGACATCATCATCAAGAACAACATCGAGCTCATCAAGGGCGTCGACCGGGCCTCCACCACGACGGTCTCGGCGCTGCGTACGGCGGTCATCGTCGCGCAGGCGCTCGGCAACCAGAAGCTGGTGCTCGACCAGATCACCGCGCTCAACACCACGACGTCCGGGATGATCCAGCGCACCTCGGAGATGCTGCGCGAGAACTCCGCGGCGATCCAGGAGCAGGCGGCGTCCTCGACGATCGGCATCGAGCAGCTGCAGGCGGCGTTCGCCAACATCTACGCCACCATGGACTCCATCGACGAGTTCAAGCTCAAGGCGCTCGACTCGATGGCGCAGACGATCGGGGTGCTCGGGGCCGAGGTCGACAAGTCCAAGGAGTACCTGGACCGCGTGCAGGCGCACGACGCCCGCAACGCGTCCGGCACGCTCGACCTCTCCTCGCTGCCCACCCGGTGACCAGCCCGAGGACCGTCGCGTGGGGCTGAGGTCGTGGTTCCGGCGGCAGCAGGACGAGGAGGAGCGGCCGGTGATCCCGGCGCCGCCGACCGAGCAGGACATCCTCGCGGCCCTGAACCGGGTCAACGCGATGCTCGTCGAGGGCAACGCGCCGCCGGTCGTGACCTCCCGGGTACGCCGGATCGCGCGCACCATCAACGACACGCTGCCGCGGCTGCGCAACCTGGGCGCGGGCTCGGCGGACAGCTACTCGGTCGTCGCGACGGCGACCGACTACCTGCCCGAGGCGGTCGGCGGCTACCTCCGGCTGCCTCGTGACTGGGCCGACACCCGCCCCGTCGACGGCTACAAGACCTCGCTGATGGTGCTCATCGACCAGCTCGAGCTGCTGGCCGCCACGATGGACAAGATCTTCGACGCCGCCAACCGGGCCGACGCCCAGGCGCTGGTGGCGCACGGCATGTTCCTGCAGGCCAAGTTCGGGCCGCCGAGCGGCACCGACATGACGTTGGGGTCCCCCTCATGACGACTTCGCCGACCCTGTCCGAGGCGCTCGCGGCGCTGGACGCGGCCGCCACGACGGCCGGCGTCGACCGCGCGACCGCGCGCGCCGAGGGCGAGGCGCTCGCCGCGACGGTCGCCGAGGCCGCCCGGGGCGCGTACGTCGACTGGTCGGCGCAGACCGGCCGCCCGTCGTCGGCCGAGGAGTTCATGGACGCCGCGTCGCGCGGTCGCCGGCACCGCGCCGCCCCGACGCCGACCATGGGCCACCTGCAGCTGACCCGCTCGCCGCACGCCCCGGCGTACGCCCAGGCGCTGGCGGACGTCGCCTTCGCGGCCACCGGCCTCGGCGAGGCCAACCCGCGCACCGTCGGCAACGCCGCGACCGCGGCCGCCGCCCAGCTCGGCGACGGCAGCCGGCCCGCCCCGCTGCCCGGCGCCGAGCGGCAGTCGGTCCCCGGTGTCGGCGACGAGGTGGCCCAGAGCCTGCTCGCCCAGCTCGGCACCATCCAGCGCAAGCTGGCCGGCACCCTGGACCTCTCCGGCCTGCGCGTCCCCGGCCCGGCCGGCACCGAGCCGTCCGGGACGGAGCCCGGCGCCGGCCAGCCGGTGCAGGCCGCGCCCGCCGAGCCCGCGGCCGAGGCCGAGGAGCCGGCGGAGCCGGAGCCCGAGCCGAAGTCGGTCGAGGAGCTGCTCGCCGAGCTCGACGAGCTCGTCGGCCTGGCCGACGTGAAGGCGGAGATCCACCGGCAGGCCGCGGTGCTGCGCGTCGAGGGGCTGCGCCAGCAGGCCGGGCTCAAGGCGCCGACGATCACGCGGCACATGATCTTCAACGGCAACCCCGGCACCGGCAAGACCACGGTCGCGCGCCTGGTGGCCGGCATCTACCGCGCGCTCGGGCTGCTCTCGAAGGGCCAGCTGGTCGAGGTGGACCGCTCCGAGCTGGTCGCGGGCTACCTGGGGCAGACCGCGATGAAGACCGCGGAGGTGGTCGCCTCGGCGACCGGCGGCGTGCTGTTCATCGACGAGGCCTACGCGCTGGCCGGCGACCAGTACGGCCAGGAGGCCGTCGACACGCTGGTCAAGGAGATGGAGGACAAGCGCGACGACCTGGTCGTGATCGTCGCCGGCTACCCGGTCCCGATGCAGGTCTTCATCGCGCAGAACCCGGGCCTGGAGAGCAGGTTCCGCACCACCATCGACTTCGCCGACTACACCGACGACGAGCTCGCCGACATCTTCGGGGTGCTCGCGCGCTCGGCGGAGTACGACGTCGACGACGCCGTCCTCGACGCGCTGCGCGAGATCCTCGCGGGGGTGGAGCGCGGGCCGACGTTCGGCAACGCGCGCTACGTCCGCAACGTGCTGGAGGCGGCGATCGGCCACCACGCCTGGCGGCTGCGCGAGGTCGAGGCGCCCACCGTCGAGCAGCTGCGCACGCTGGTCGCCGAGGACCTGGCGACCGGCACGGCCACCGAGCCGCGGACCGGTCCCGCCGAGCCCGTGGAGTGGGAGCCGGCGCCCGGGCCCGACCCCGAGCCCCGCGTCGAGCCCGAGGAGGAGTCGTGACCCAGACCCAGGCAGCGCCGGCACCGGCGCGGCGCACCGGAGCGACGGCGACCGCGCCGGCGGCTCCCGGCGCGACGCCGGCGCCGGCCCGCACCGAGGACGTCCCGCGCCTGCTGAACCGCTGGCAGGTCGCCGCGGTGGCTGCGTGCGTGCTCTTCGGCGTGCTCGCGGCGCTGTGGCAGGTGCTCGCGTGGCAGGCCAGCGGCCGGGCCGCCGACGACACCGAGCAGCTGGTGCGGATCCAGGACGTGCGCTCGTCGCTGTTCCGCGCCGACGCCCTCGCCGCCACGGCGTACCTCGAGGGCGGCCTGGAGTCGGCCGAGCAGCGGGCGGCGTACGACGAGGCGCTGGGGGAGGCGGTCCGGCTGGTCGCCGAGGCGGCTGAGGCGCAGACCGCCGACACCGAGGCGCTCGCGCAGCTCAACACCGCGCTCGCGGCGTACGCCGCCGACGTCACGCAGGCGCGGGAGGCCAACCGGCAGGGCCACCAGGTCGGCGCGGAGCACCTGCGGACCGCGGGGGCCGCGCTCGCGGCGGACGGCGCCCTCACCCGGCCGCTGGACGCGCTGGTCGAGGCCAACACCCAGCGCGCCGAGGACGAGATGGACGGCCAGAACACGCTGCCGATCCTGCTCACCGGCCTGGCCGCGCTGGCCGCGCTGTGGTGGCTCAACCGCCAGGTCGCGCAGCGGTTCCACCGCTACGTCAACGTCGGGCTGGCGGTCGCCGGGGTGATCGTGCTGGCCACCACGCTCGTCGCGGCGGCGTTCAGCGCCGTGGTCAACGGTCGGCACGAGGAGGTCCGGGACAGCAGCTTCCAGCTCGCGTTCGACGAGGCCGACGCCCGGTCCGCGGCCAACGCCGCCCAGGCCGCCGAGGCGCGGCGGCTGATCGCCCGCAGCTCGGGGGAGGGCGCCGACGACGCCTGGGCGACGGCCGCTGCCACGGTGGAGAAGGAAGCCTCCCCGGAGACCCTCCCCGCCTGGCGCCGCTACGCCGACGTGCACCGGCAGGTCGTCGAGGCCGACGACAGCGGCGACTGGGACGCGGCGGTGCGGCTGGCCACCGGGGCCAAGGCCACCGAGGCGCTCGACGCCTTCGACGAGGCCGCCACGGAGGTCGTCGACGAGGCCGGCGCGGCCGCCACGGACGACCTGCGCGCCAGCCGGGTGCCCGCCATCATCCTCGCCGTGCTGACGCTGCTGGCCGGCCTCGTCGCCTCGGGGTCCGCGGCGCGCGGCATCGCCGAGCGCCGGAAGGAGTACGCATGAGCCGCGTCCGCTCGACCACCGCCGCGCTCCTCGCCGCCGGCGTCCTGCTGGCCGGGTGCGGGTACGACACCACCGAGGTGCCGCCCGCCCCCTCGACCGAGGCCGCCGTCCCGTCCGCCGCGTCCGAGCCGACCTGCCAGGACGCGCTGCAGTCCTACGCGCCCCAGGGCACCACGACGGGTCCCTCCCTCCAGGCGATCCGGGAGAGGGGCCGGCTCGTCGTCGGCGTCTCCGGCGACACCCGGCTCCTCGGCGCCCGGAACCCGCTCAAGCCCGGCGGCCCGATCGAGGGCTTCGACGTCGACGTCGCCACCCGGGTCGCCGAGGAGATCTTCGGCGAGACCGGGCACCTCGAGCTGCGGGTGATCACCGCAGCGCAGCGGATCGAGACGCTCGAGGACGGCACCGTCGACATCGTCACCCGGAACATGACGATGAACTGCGAGCGCTGGGAGGAGATCGCGTTCTCGGCGCAGTACTACGCGGCCAGCCAGAAGGTCCTGGTCACCAAGGGCACGCCGTACGACGAGCCGGAGGACCTCGCCGGGCTCCGCGTCTGCGCGCCCGCGGGCTCGACCTCGATCACCAACATCGTCACGCGGGTGCCCGACGCGGTGCCGGTCGCCGCGACCAACCACACCGGCTGCCTGGTGAAGTTCCAGGACGGCGAGGTCGACGCGATCACCGGCGACGACACGGTGCTCGCGGGCCTCGCGGCCCAGGACCCGTACGCCGTGGTCCCGAAGGACCAGCC
This sequence comes from Nocardioides dongkuii, assembly GCF_014127485.1. NCBI lineage: Bacteria > Bacillati > Actinomycetota > Actinomycetes > Propionibacteriales > Nocardioidaceae > Nocardioides > Nocardioides dongkuii. The sequence continues at coordinate 1,233,894 of NZ_CP059903.1, forward strand.
GAAGATCACCGACGAGCCGTACGGCATCGGCGTCAACGCCGAGAACGTCGACCTGGCCCGGTTCGTCAACCGCGTCCTCGAGGAGATGCGCGCCGACGGGTCGTGGCAGGAGTCCTACGACGAGTGGCTCGCCCCGGTGCTCGGCCCCGGCAGCCAGCCGCAGCCGCAGTACGGGCGCACGGGATGAGGCTCCGGTGAGCACCGCCCCCACGCCCCCCGGCCCGCTCGGCTCCGCCCCGGCGCCCGCGGTCCTGCAGGCCTACCTCCAGGACCTCGACGCCTGGGTGCGCGACCGCCGCGCGGAGCTCGCCGAGCTCGACGCCGCCGCGATCGCCGCGCAGCGCGGCGCCGACGTCGCCTCCGACATGGCGCTCGCGCTGTCGCTGTGGAAGGCCGTCGCCGACCGCTGGCAGCTGATGTGGGCCACCTGGGACGGCGGCCGGGTCGGCGAGCCCGAGCGGCAGCGGATCACCGCGCTGGTCTGGGGGCGCCTGGACAGCACCGTCGGCACGAGCGGCGGCGGCACCTCCCTGCCCGAGGCGTGCCGGCTCTCCGACGCGCTCGTCGGTCAGCTCAAGGCCGCGCTCGCGCTCGCGCCCGGCGCCGAGGCCACCGCCGGCCGGGTCCGGGACCTGCGCGCCCAGCTCGAGCGGCTCCGCGACCAGGTCGGCCTGGAGCCGGCGGTCACCCGCGACCGCGCCGTCGACCGGCTCGCCGGCCTGATGGCTCGCCAGAACGACGTGACCGAGCGCGCGCGGCGCGGCGCCGACGTGGGGGGCCTGCTCGGCCCGCTCGAGCAGGACGCCGCCACGTTCGAGCGCGACCTGATCGTCGGCAACGCCCGCCGCCGCGAGGCGCGCGGCCTGCTCGAGGACGCCCGCGAGCGGGTCGCCGACCTCGAGCACCGCGAGACCGCGCTGCGCACCCTCGCCGACCGCTGCGTGCGCGCCGTCGACCCCGCGCCGCGGCTCGCCGTCCCCGACGTCTCCGCGCTCGGCCCCGTCCCCAACACCCCCGAGCGGATCCAGGCGTACGTCGCCCGGCTCGGCCGGGTGGAGCAGGCCCTCGCGCTCGCCGAGGAGCGGTACGCCGCGGCGCTGGCCGAGCTCTCCGGGCTCGTCGACCTCCTCGACGTGCTGGCGGCGAAGGCGGCCGCCCACGGCCTCGCCGACCAGCCCGACCTGCTCGCCAGCGAGCAGCGGGCCCGCGAGGTGCTCGCCCGCGAGCCCGCGCCGGTGCCCGTGGGCCGCTCGCTCGTCGGCACCTACCAGACCTGGCTCGACCAGCTCCTCAGCAAGGAGTCCGCATGAAGTGCGCGCAACCCGGGTGCACCGGCACCGTCGTCGACGGCTACTGCGACGTCTGCGGCATGGCCGCGGAGCCGGGCGGCAGTGCGGCGACCGCACCCGCCGGCCCGACCCACCCCACGCCGGCCACCACCGCGCCGGTGGCCGCCGCCGTCGACGGCACGCCGTGCACCCAGCCCGGCTGCACGGGCAAGGTCCTCGACGGCTACTGCGACGTCTGCGGCTCGCCGCCGGCGTCGGTGACGGTCGCCCCGAGCGTGGCCGCGGAGACCCAGCCGCTCTCCGGCGGCGACGCCTCGGTCGCGACCGCGGCCAGCAGCGTCCGCTCGGCGGCGATCGGGTCGCGGCTGGCCCGCGCGACCGGCAGCGTGAGTCGGCGTACCCGCACCGGGTCGCAGCGGATGCGCGCGGCCCGCCTCGGCGCCGGCCTGACCGCCGTACCTCCCGCGCCGCCGGTCGACGCGAGCAAGGCGATCAACCCCGACCCGCAGGTGCCCGAGGACAAGCGGGTCTGCAGCAAGTGCGGGGCCGCGATCGGCCGCACCGTCGACGGCCGCCCCGGGCGCACCGAGGGCTTCTGCCCCCAGTGCGGCCAGCAGTTCTCGTTCTCGCCCAAGCTCCATCCCGGCGACCTGGTCGCGGGCCAGTACGAGGTCGCGGGCGCGATCGCCCACGGCGGCCTCGGGTGGATCTACCTCGCCCGCGACCGCAACGTCTCCAACCGCTGGGTCGTGCTCAAGGGCCTGCTGAACTCCGGCGACCCCGACGCGCTGGCGGCCGCGATCGCCGAGCAGCAGTTCCTGGCCCAGGTCGAGCACCCGCTGATCGTCGAGATCTACAACTTCGTGACCCACGAGGGCGCGGGCTACATCGTCATGGAGTACGTCGGCGGCAAGTCGCTCAAGCAGATCCTCAAGGCGCGGATGGGCGAGAACAACGGGGAGTACGACCCGCTGCCCGTCGACCAGGCGCTCGCCTACGTCCTCGAGGTGCTGCCGGCGTTCCAGTACCTCCACGACCTCGGCCTGGTCTACTGCGACTTCAAGCCCGACAACCTGATCCAGGTCGGCGACGCGGTGAAGCTGATCGACCTCGGCGGGGTGCGCCGGATCGACGACGAGGACTCCGCGATCTACGGCACCGTCGGCTACCAGGCGCCCGAGGTCGCCGAGGTCGGGCCGAGCGTGGCCTCGGACATCTACACGATCGGCCGCACCCTGGTCGTGCTCTGCATGGAGTTCCGCGGCTACCAGGGCACCTACCTGCACACGCTGCCGCCGCCCGAGACGACCCCGCTGTTCCGCGAGCACGACTCGCTGTACTGGCTGGTCGCGAAGTGCTGCGCCGCCGACCCGGCCGACCGGTTCGCGTCGGCCGACGAGCTGCGCGCCCAGCTGATCGGCGTGCTGCGCGAGGTGGTCGCCGCCCGCACCCGCGGCACCGCCCTCACCTCGGCCGCGTCGGTGCTCTTCGAGTCGCCCGCCACCGCCACGTCGGTGCTGACCTGGTCGGCGCTGCCGTCGCTGCGTCCCGACACGACCGACCCGCAGCACGCCTGGCTGACGACCGTCAGCGCCACCGACCCCGCGGAGCGGCTCACCAACCTGGCCCAGGCGCCGGAGGACTCGGCGGAGGTGCTGCTGGCCCGGGCGCACGCCGCGCTGGAGCTGGAGGAGCCCGCCCGCGCCCACGCGCACGCCGCGGAGCTGCTCGCCGCCGACCCCTGGGACTGGCGGGCGCTGTGGGTCGACGGGCTCGCCGCGCTCCAGGAGCGCGACTGGAGCGCCGCGCAGGCGGCGTTCAGCGCGGTCTACCAGCAGGTGCCGGGCGAGCTCGCGCCCAAGCTGGCGCTCGCGGTCGCGTGCGAGCGCGGCGGGCTGCCCGAGGTGGCCGAGGGGCTCTACGCCACCTGCGCCGCGACCGACGCGACGTACGTCGCCCCCGCGGCGTTCGGCATGGCGCGGGTCCGGGCCGACCGCGGCGACACCGCCGGCGCCGTCGCAGCGCTGGACATGGTGCCCTCGACCAGCCGCGGCTACCCCGAGAGCCGCCAGCTGCGCGCGGAGGTGCTGCTCTCCGACGCCGGCGCCGCGCCCGCGGCGAGCCCCGGCCCGCGGCTCGCGGTGCTCGACCAGGCGATGCGCAGCATCGAGTCGGTGCCGATGGACCCCGCGGCGCGCCAGCGCTACACCGTGCGCATCCTCACCGAGGCGCTCGGTGTGGTCACCGCCGCTCCGGGCAACGGGCAGCACGACGTCACGGTGGGCGAGCACGTGGCCACCGAGACCGGGCTGCGCGCCGGGCTGGAGAAGGCCTACCGGGCGCTGGCCCGGGAGGCGCCGTTGCTCGAGGACCGGGTCCGCCTGGTCAACCAGGCGAACGCCGTGAGGAGCTGGACACTGACGTGAGCGAGTTCGACGCCACCACCCCGGGCGGGTCCGGGACCTGCCCCACCTGCGGGAGCGCCGTACCTCCGGAGGCGCGGTTCTGCGAGGGCTGCGGGACCGCCCTCGGCGGGGACGTGCCCGCCGCGCCCACCGCGGCCGAGGTCGACGCCCTGGCGCCGATCAGCGCGCCGACCCACCGCGCGCCGGCCGCGCCGCCGCCGACCCCGGTCCGCGCCTGCCTGTCCTGCCAGGGCCCGGTGGGCCCCGACGGCTACTGCGAGGTGTGCGGCACCAAGGCACCCAGCGAGCGCGACCACTTCCGCGAGCACCCGGCGTCCTGGGTGGCCGGGGTGTGCGACCGCGGCATCCGGCACCACCGCAACGAGGACGCGATGGCGCTGCTCGCCTCCTCGGCGCCGGGGGAGCGGGCCGTGCTCGTCGTCCTCGACGGGGTCTCCAACACCGACGACTCCCACCTCGCCTCGCTCGCCGGTGCGCGGGCCGCGCGCGAGGTGCTGCGCACGCCGCTGCCGCGGGGGATGGGTACGCCGGGGAGCCGGTCGGCCGCGATCGCCAAGGTGATGGCGGACGCCGTGACCGCCGCGAACGCCGCGATCGTCGGGCACACCGCCGAGGCGTCGACCAACCCGGCGTCCGCGACGTACTGCGCGGCCGTGCTGGAGGGCAGCACGCTCGTCTACGGCAACATCGGCGACTCGCGGATCTACTGGCTGCCCGACGGGGGACCGGGCCGCCAGCTCAGCGTCGACGACTCGGCCGCCCAGGCGCAGATCGAGGGGGGCATGCCACGCGAGGAGGCCGAGCGGGGTCCGCAGGCGCACGCGATCACCCGGTGGCTGGGGCGCGACGCGCCCGACCTGGCCCCGCGCGTCGGCGTGCTCGAGGTGGACGCCGCCGGATGGCTGCTGGTCTGCTCCGACGGGCTGTGGAACTACGCCTCCGAGCCGGACGCGCTCGCCGCGCAGGTGGTGGCGGTGGGCTCCGCCGACCCGGCCGAGATCGCGCTCGGGCTGGTGGCGTTCGCCAACGCCCAGGGCGGGCAGGACAACATCACCGCCGCGATCGCCCGTGTCGAGCCCGTCGCGGCGGTGCAGAATGCCGAGGTACCGCTCGACGTACCGATCGCGGCAAGCATCGCCGTACCGACCGCCGTACCGACCGCCGTTTCCACCGACGCAGGGGAGTCCCATGGCTGAGTTCACCGCCGCCGTCTACCAGAACGAGTTCCTTCCCGACGGCGGCACCGACGTGAACGCGATCGTCACCGTGACCTGCACCGGCGCCGGCACCGCCGGGCGGACCGGTGCGGGCTCCGCCGGCGAGATCGTCATCGTCGACACGTCCGGCTCGATGGGCCCGCAGACGATGGCGGCCGCGAAGCAGGCGGCCCAGGCGGCGCTCGCCGAGATCGTCGACGGCACCTACTTCGCGGTCGTCGCCGGCTCGGACCGCGCGATGCTGGCCTACCCCGAGGTCTCCACCGGGCCGGGGCTGGTGCGGATGGACCCCCAGGCCCGCGCCGGCGCCAGCGCGGCGATCAACCGGTTCCACGGGCACGGCGGCACCGCGATCAGCACCTGGCTCGACCTCGCCGGCACGCTCTTCGCGTCGGTCCCCGAGGTCACCCAGCGGCACGCGATCCTGCTGACCGACGGCGAGAACCGCGAGCAGCCCGGCCTGCTCGACGCGGCGATCAAGCGCGCCACCGGCTACTTCCAGTGCGACTGCCGCGGCGCGGGCACCGACTGGCAGGTCGAGGAGATCCGGCGGATCGCCCAGGCGCTGCTCGGCACCGTCGACATCATCGCCAGGCCCGACCAGATGCGGGCGCAGTTCGAGGAGATCATGCGCGCCTCGATGGCGCGCGGCGTCGCCGACGCCCAGCTGCGGGTGTGGACGCCGCAGGGCGCGCAGGTGCTCTTCGTCCGGCAGGTCTCCCCGGCGGTCGAGGACCTCACCGCGCGGCGCACCGACGTCAACCCGCTCACCGGCGCGTACCCGACGGGCGCGTGGTCGGACGAGTCCCGCGACTACCACGTCGCGGTGCGGGTGGCGGCCAAGGCGATCGGCCAGGAGCAGCTCGCGGCGCGGGTCCAGCTGGTCATCGGCGACGAGGTGATGGCGCAGGGGCTGGTCAAGGCGACCTGGTCCAGCGACTCCGGCCTCACCGCGCGCATCGACCAGCAGGTCGCCCACTACACCGGGCAGACCGAGCTGGCCGCGATGATCCAGGAGGGGCTGGCGGCGAAGGCCTCCGGCGACGAGGCCACCGCGACGACCAAGCTGGGCCGCGCGGTCCAGCTCGCCGCCGAGACCGGCAACGGCGAGGCCACCTCCAAGCTGCGCAAGGTCGTCGACATCACCGACGAGCGCGAGGGCACCGTCCGGCTGAAGCGGACCGTGGACAAGGCCGACGAGATGGCGCTGGACACCGCGTCCACCAAGACCACCCGCATCAAGAAGTGAGGCGTCGACCGTGAGCACCTGCCCCGCCGGGCACGACACCACCGCGACCGACTACTGCGACGTCTGCGGGTTGGCAATGGGCGCCGCCCCGCCCGCCGGCGCCGGGGCGTCCGGCGCGCCCGACGCCGCCGACCCCGCGTCCGGTGGGGACGCCGGGGACAGCGGGATCTGCCCGGCGTGCTCCTCGGTCAACCCGCCCAACGCGCTGTTCTGCGAGGCGTGCGGCTACGACTTCACCACCGGGTCGATGCCGCGCCCGCTCACCCCGCCCACTCCGCCCGCCGAGCAGGCCGACACCGACACGGTCGCCGCGCCCGTCGTACCCGACCTGCCGGCGGCGCCGGCTCCTACGTCGGCGGAGGGCAACCTCTCCCCGGCGCTGAGCGACGAGTGGGTCGCGGAGGTCTGGATCGACCCCGACTGGTACGCCGACCAGAAGTCGACCGACCCGCTGCCCTCGCCCGGGCTGCCGCTGGTCGTCGCGCTGCGGCACACCTCGGTGCTCGTCGGCCGGGCCTCGCGCAGCCGCGGGATCACCCCCGACATCGACCTGTCCTCGGACAACGGCATCAGCCGCCGGCACGCCCAGCTCACCACCGACGGCACCCGCTGGTTCGTCGAGGACCTCGGCTCCTCCAACGGCACGTACGTCGGCGGCGCGGTCGGCGCCCTTCCCACCTCGCCCGTGACCCCCGGCCAGAAGCAGGAGGTCCTCCCCGACGAGCGGATCTACCTCGGCGCCTGGACCCGGATCGTGCTGCGCCGCGCCACCCCCGGCGAGATCTGACCCCGAGTCGGCGTGAATTGACGGGTCAACCCCGCAACTCACGCCGACTGGACGCGCAACTCACGCCGAGTCGGCGCACATGTGCGCCGACTCGGCGGATCTCTCCACAGGTCAGCGCTTGGTGGCGATGATCGTGGAGGCGTCGGAGGCGACCATCACCTCGACGGCGGTGAAGCGCTCGTCGGTGAGCCACTGCTCGCGGAGGACGTCGACGCGGCCGTAGGCGATGGGGGGCCAGACCTCGCACGGGGTGAAGTCGTCGAGGACGACGATGCCGCCCTCCTCGACGAGGTCGGCGACGGCGTCGACGCCCACCTCGGTGGGCTCGCCGGAGTCGAGGAAGAGCAGCGAGAAGGGGCCCTGGGTCAGCAGGGTCGACCAGTCCGCGGCGAGCACCTCGACCTGCGGGTCGTCGACGAAGATCTCGGCCGCGGCGCGGGCCAGCTTCGGGTCCAGCTCGGCGGTGATGATCCGGGTGCCGGTCCCGCGTACGCCGGAGCGCAGCCAGGCGGTCCCGACCCCGCACCCGGTGCCGAACTCCGCCATCGTCCCGCCGCGGGTGGCGGCGAGGGTGGCGAGCAGCCGGCCGGTCTCGTTGCGGCAGAAGGAGACGTACCCCGCCTTGCGGGAGACGGCGAACGCCCGGGACACGACGTCGGGGAGCTCGGGCGGCGCACTCATCCTGCGAGTCTCTCACCGTGGGACGGCCGTCCCGCATCGCGGACACATTCCGGAATGCGGTGGCCGTCGTCCGGTGAGCGCGGTTACCGTCGGATCACCATGCGGAGCGTCTACGTACTCATCGACTGCCGCGGCGGGGCCTGACAGAGAGGCCACCTCGCCGCGGAGTTCGGCGTTGCGGGCCTCTCGAGAAGCGTGCCGGTCCGGCACACCTCGATCGAAGACGCCCCCGGGCGGGACGCCACCAGCGTCGCGCGATCCGCACCGCGTGGTCCTCTCCTCCTCGTGCGATCCACGAGTCCGGGACTCTCCTGTCCGGAGCGTCTTCGATCCGGGTGTGCCGGGCCGATCCCGACGACCGACCTGCGAGGAGAACGACGATGTACGACATGTATCCCGACTGGGGCCCGGCGAGCCACCACCCCGAGAATCCCGCCAGCCAGGAGAACGCGTACGCCGCGCTGCAGCGCTCGCTCGACCTGCGGGACGGCGGCGGCCAGCGTCCCGACGACAACTAGCGTTCACCCCATGAGCGACTCGAACCCCACCAGCACCACGCTGCAGCTCGCGGTCATCCCCGGCGACGGCATCGGGCAGGAGGTCACCGCCGAGGCCCTCAAGGTCCTCGAGGTGGCGGCTCCCGCCGGCGTGAAGTTCGAGCAGACCCGCTACGACCTCGGCGCGGAGCGCTACCTCGCGACCGGCGAGGTGCTCCCCGACTCGGTGCTCGCCGAGATCCGCGACCACGACGCGATCCTGCTCGGGGCCGTCGGCGGCAAGCCCAACGACCCGAACCTGCCGCCCGGCATCCTCGAGCGGGGGCTGCTGCTCCGGCTGCGCTTCGAGCTCGACCACTACGTCAACCTGCGCCCGTCCCGGATCTTCCCGGGCGTGACCTCGCCGCTCGCCGCCCCGGGCGAGGTCGACTTCGTGGTCGTCCGCGAGGGCACCGAGGGCCCCTACACCGGCAACGGCGGCGCGCTGCGGGTCGGTACGCCGGCCGAGGTCGCCACCGAGGTCTCGGTGAACACGGCGTACGGCGTGGAGCGGGTGGTCCGTGACGCCTTCGCCCGCGCCGAGCGGCGACCGCGCAAGAAGCTCACCCTGGTCCACAAGACCAACGTGCTGGTGAACGCCGGCTCGGTGTGGTGGCGGCTGTTCCAGGAGGTGGCCGCGGAGCACCCCGACGTGACCACCGACTACATGCACATCGACGCGGCGATGATCTTCATGACCACCGACCCGTCTCGCTTCGACGTGATCGTCACCGACAACCTCTTCGGCGACATCATCACCGACCTCGCCGCCGCGATCACCGGCGGCATCGGCCTGGCGGCGTCCGGGAACATCAACCCCGACCGCACGGCGCCGAGCATGTTCGAGCCGGTCCACGGCTCCGCCCCCGACATCGCCGGCCAGCAGAAGGCCGACCCGACCGCGGCGATCCTGTCCGCGTCGCTGCTGCTGGACCACCTCGGCCACCCCGAGGCGGCGGCCGTGGTCGAGGACGCGGTCATCGCCGACCTCGCCGCCCGCGAGCCCGGCACCACCCGGCGCACTCCCGAGGTCGGCGACGCGATCGCCGCCCGCGTGGCCGGCTGACGCCCTCCACCCGCGCAGCCGGGTGGGTCCGAAGAACGGTACTTTGATGTCCATGCAGATCAGCACCACGCGGTCGACGGAGACCGTCAGCGACGAGCGGCTCGCCGAGGTCCTGGCGGACCCCGGCTTCGGCGTCCACTTCACCGACCACATGTTCCGGGTGGAGTGGACCCCCGACGCCGGGTGGCACGGCGCCCGGATCGAGCCGTACGGCCCGCTGACCCTCGACCCGGCGACCGCGGTGCTGCACTACGCGCAGGAGACCTTCGAGGGGATGAAGGCCTACCGCCACGCCGACGGCTCGGTGTGGTCGTTCCGCCCCGAGGAGAACGCCGCCCGGATGGCGCGCTCCAGCCAGCGCCTGGCGCTGCCGGTGCTGGAGGTCGACGACTTCGTCCAGGCCGTGCAGGCGCTCGTCGAGGTCGACGAGCGCTGGGTGCCCGACCCGGCGGGGGAGAAGAGCCTCTACCTGCGCCCGTTCATGTTCGCCTCCGAGGCGTTCCTGGGCGTCCGGCCCGCCCAGCACGTCACCTTCATGGTGATCGCCAGCCCCGCCGGCTCCTACTTCAAGGGCGGCGTGCACCCGGTCAGCCTGTGGCTCACCGAGGAGTACACCCGCGCCGGCCGCGGCGGCATGGGCGCGGCCAAGACCGGCGGCAACTACGCCAGCTCGCTGGTCGCCCAGCAGGAGGCCACCGCCCACGGCTGCGACCAGGTCGTCTTCCTCGACGCCCAGGAGGGGAAGTACGTCGAGGAGCTCGGCGGCATGAACATGTACTTCGTGCACGCCGACGGCCGGATCGTCACCCCCGAGACCGGCACCATCCTCGAGGGCATCACCCGCGCCTCGATCAAGGAGCTGGCCGAGAAGCTGGGCCACCCGGTCGAGGAGCGGAAGTTCTCGATCCAGGAGTGGAAGGACGGCGTCGCCTCCGGCGAGATCACCGAGATCTTCGCCTGCGGCACCGCCGCCGTGGTCACCCCGGTCGGCGCGCTGCGCTGGGACGGCGGGGAGGTCGCGACGCCCGAGGGCGGCGGGCTGTGGTCCCGGCTGCGCCAGGCCCTGGTCGACGTCCAGTACGGCCGGGCCGCCGACGACTTCGGCTGGATGAAGCGCCTGGTCTGATCCGCTCCGGGGCGCCCGGAGGTGTGACCTCCGCGACAGGTGAGGGTACCCTTACCTGGTGAGGTGGACGTCGTGAGCTCGCTGCTCGACCGGGGGACCCCCGGAGCCGCAGCGACCCCGGCCCCCGTCGTACGCCGGGGCTCGACCGCGTCGCGGGGCCTGCTGGCCACCGTCGTCCTGCTGGTGCTCGTCGCCCTGGCCGCGCTGGCCAGCCTGATGTGGGGCGCCCGCGACATCGCGCCCGGCGCCGTCTGGGACGGGCTGTTCCACCCGGTCACCGGCGACAACGACCACCACGTCGTCCGCGACATCCGGCTGCCGCGCACGCTGATCGGCCTGGCCGCCGGCGCCGCCCTCGGCGCGTCCGGCGCGCTGATGCAGGGCGTCACCCGCAACCCGATCGCCGACCCCGGCCTGCTGGGCATCAACTCCGGTGCCTCGCTCGCGGTGATCGTGGCGATCGCCGGCTTCGGCGTCGCCTCCGTCGGCGGCTACCTCTGGTTCGCGTTCCTCGGGGCGGCCGTCGCCGCCGTGGTCGTGTACGGCGCCGCCTCGCTCGGCTGGGAGGGCGTCACGCCGGTGAAGCTGGCCCTGGTCGGCGCCGCCTTCACCGCCACCGCGACGTCCGCGGTGACCGTGGTGCTGCTGACCGACCGGCACACGCTGCAGGAGTACCGCTTCTGGCAGGTCGGGTCGCTGGCCAACCGCCCCCTCGACGTCCTCGGCACGGTGCTGCCGTTCCTCGTGGTCGGCCTGCTGCTCGCGCTGGCCGCCGGCCGGGTGCTGAACGCGCTGGCGCTCGGCGACGACGTCGCGCGCGGCCTCGGCCAGGACCTGGTCCGCGGCCGGCTCCTGGTGGTCACCGCCGTGGTGCTGCTGTGCGGCTCGGCGGTCTCGCTGGTCGGGCCGATCGCCTTCGTCGGGCTGGCCGTGCCGCACGCGGCACGGATGGTCGTGGGGCCCGACTACCGCTGGATCCTCCCGCTCTCCATGCTCCTCGGCCCGGTCCTGCTCCTCGGGGCCGACATCGCCGGGCGCCTCGTCGCGCGTCCGGCGGAGGTCGAGGCCGGGCTGGTGGTCGCGGTCCTCGGCGCGCCGGTGCTGCTGGCCATCGTCCGCCGCTCGAAGGGGGTCTCGGCGTGAGCGCCCCCGCCCTCGAGGTGCCCCGCTCCGCCCACGACGTCGCCGCGCACGGCCTGCGGGCCACCCGCCGGCGCCGCGCCGCCCGGCGTACCACCGTCACGGTGGCGCTGCTCGTGCTCGTCGCGGTCCTCTCGGTCGCCGCGCTGATGCTGGGGGACTACCGGCTCACCGCCGGCCAGGTGCTCGCCGCCCTCGCGGGCGACGAGGCGCGGCCGGCCCACTTCATCGTCACCGAGCTGCGGCTGCCCCGCCTGCTGCTCGGGATCCTCGTCGGCCTGGCGTTCGGGCTCGCCGGCGCGCTCTTCCAGTCGGTGCTGCGCAACCCGCTCGCGAGCCCCGACGTCATCGGCATCTCGCAGGGCGCGAGCGCGGGCGCGGTCGCGGCGCTGCTGCTGGCGGGCCTGTCCGGATGGTGGGTCTCGGCGTCCGCGCTCGCCGGCGGCGTGCTCGTCGGCGCCACGCTGTACGCCGTGGCGTGGCGGCAGGGCGTGACCGGGCACCGGTTCGTGCTCTGTGGCGTCGGCGTCTCCTACCTCGGCACCAGCCTGATCGGCTACCTGCTGACCCGGAGCGGGCTCGACGAGGCGCAGGGCGCGCTGGTGTGGATGACCGGCAGCCTGGCGCAGGCCACCACCGAGCTGGTGCGGGTGCTCGCCATCGTCCTGGTCGTGCTGCTGCCGCTGGTCGCGCTGGTCGCGCGCGGGCTGGACCTGCTGCTGCTCGGCGACGAGCAGGCGGGCGGCCTCGGGCTGCGGCCCGAGCTGACCCGGCTCGCGGTGATCGCGCTCGGCGTCGGGCTGACCTGCGCGGCGACCGCGGCCGCCGGACCCGTGGCCTTCGTCGCGTTCACCGCGGCCCCGGTCGCCCGCCGGCTGCTCGGCGACGGCTCGCTGGCGCTCGTGCAGTCGGCCCTGGTCGGCGTGGTCACGGTGGTCGGCGCCGACATCGTGGCCCAGCACCTGCTGCCCGCCGACATGTCCGTCCCGGTCGGGGTGATCACCGGCGCCGTCGGCGGCCCCTACCTGATCTGGCTGCTCGCCCGCGGCCGAGCCGCGGCGACCTCGTGACGACCTCGTGAGGAGGAGGAGTGCGTTGACCACGATCCTGGACCCGGTGACGGCCGAGCCGGACGGGACGGCCGCGCCCGGGGTGGTCTCGCTGGCCGCGTGCGGGCTGAGCCTGGGCTACGACGACCGGACGGTCGTGCACGAGGTCGACCTCGAGGTGCCGCCCGGCAAGGTGACCGCGATCGTCGGCGCCAACGGCTGCGGCAAGTCGACCCTGCTGCGCGGGCTGGCGCGGGTGCTCAAGCCGGTCGCCGGTCACGTCGAGCTCGGCGGCACCGACGTACGCCGGATGCGTCCGAAGGACGTCGCCGCCGTGCTCGGCCTGCTGCCCCAGCAGCCGCTCGCGCCGGAGGGGATCACCGTCGCCGACCTGGTCGGCCGCGGCCGGCACCCGCACCAGGGCGCCTTCCGCCGGTGGAGCGCGGCCGACAGCGAGGCCGTCGTCCGGGCGCTGGCGCTCACCGACCTCCACGACCTCACCGGCCGCCGGGTCGAGGAGCTCTCCGGCGGGCAGCGGCAGCGGGTCTGGATCGCGATGATGCTCGCGCAGGACCCGCGGATCATGCTGCTCGACGAGCCCACGACGTACCTCGACATCGCCCACCAGGTCGACGTGCTCGACCTGCTGCACGAGCTCAACCAGGCGCGCGGAACCACGGTCGTGATGGTGCTGCACGAGCTCAACCTCGCCGCCCGGTACGCCGACCACCTCGTCGTCATGTGCGAGGGGCGGGTGCTGCGCGAGGGCGCGCCGGGGGAGGTGCTCGACGCCGACTGCGTGCGCGAGGCCTTCGGCCTCGACGCCCGGATCGTCCCCGACCCCGTCACCGGCTCGCCGATGGTGGTGCCGCTGGGGCGGCACGGTCGGCGGGGGGAAGATTCACCGGTCGACCGGTGAATCTTCCGCTTGACCGACGGAGCTTCATCGGTCCAGCGGAAGGTTCGTCGGTCCAGTACGGCGGCCCGCGGCCGCGCGGTCTGGTCCAGGTCCCGGGCCTGCGGGAATCATGTAAGGTAAGCCTTACCTGACTTGATCCGCTGGACCTGCTGGTCCCCGCACCCCTGAGGAGTGGACGTGACGTCCCTTCGTCCCATCCGTGCCCGCCGCTCGCTGCGGCGCGCCCTGCCGCTCGCCGCACTGCTGCTCGCGCTCCCGCTCGCCGCCTGCGGCTCCGACGACGACTCCGAGGACGAGAGCACCGCCGGCTCCGGCGAGAGCTCTGCCGAGGCCTTCGAGCCGGTCACCATCGAGCACGCCTTCGGCGAGACCACGATCGAGGAGCGGCCCGAGCGCGTCGCCACCTGGGGCTGGGCCTCCAGCGACGCCGCCATCGCGCTCGGCGTCGTACCGGTCGCGATGCCGAAGAACAGCTACGGAGCCACCGAGGAGGGCTACATGCCCTGGCAGCAGGAGGCGATCGAGGCCTCTGGGGCCGAGGAGCCGGTGCTGCTGGCCGAGGCGGAGGCGCCGCCGTTCGAGGAGATCGCCGCGGCCGCGCCCGAGGTCATCATCGCCAACTACTCGGGGATCACCGAGGCCGACTACGAGAAGCTCACGCAGATCGCGCCGACCGTCGCCTACCCCGACGAGCCCTGGGCCACCCCGTGGCGCGACGTGATCACCACCGTCGGCGAGGTGCTCGGCCAGACCGACGAGGCCGAGCAGGTGCTCGAGGACATCGACGCCGAGGTCGCCGCGGCCGCCGAGGAGCACCCGGAGTTCGAGGGCAAGACGATCGCGGCCGTCGCGATCGACCCGGCCGCCTTCTACGTCTACCGCGGCGCCGACCCGCGCGTGCAGTACCTCGAGGACCTCGGCTTCACCCTCGCCCCGAGCGTGGGCGAGCTGGACACCGAGGAGACGACGTTCTACTACACGATCAGCACCGAGGAGGTCGACAAGCTGACCTCCGACGTGCTGCTCTCCTACGTCCCGACCGAGGAGCGGGTGGCCGAGATCGCCGAGGACAAGACCTACCAGGCGATGAGCCAGTTCCAGGACGGCACGGTCGCCCACCTCGTGGGCGAGGACCTCGTCTCGTCGGTCTCCCCGCCGACGGCGCTCTCGCTGACCTGGGGCATGGACGAGCTGATCGCGGCGCTCGAGCCCGCCGTCGCCGCGTCCAACTGAGCACTGCCGCGGTGCGCGCGCACGCGCCCCGACCCATCGCCCCGCGACCCGCCCGGTCGCGGGGCGGTGGTGCGTCCGGAGCGGGTACGCCGGGTCGCGCGAGTACATTTCGTCCGTGACGACGACGCAGACGGTGGTGGGTGACTACACCCTGCTCGCCAAGATCGGCGAGGGCGGGATGGGCGTGGTCCACCTCGCCCGGCGTCCCGACGGGCAGCGCGTCGCGCTCAAGGTGCTGCGCACCCACATCGTCGGTGACGACGAGGCGCGCGCCCGGCTGGCCCGCGAGGTCGGGTCGCTGCGCCGGATCCGCAGCCGCTGGGTCGCCGAGATCGTCGACGCCGACCCCTGGGCGCCGGTGCCGTACGTCGCCACCCGCTACGTCCCCGGCCTCTCCCTGCACGACCACGTGGTCGACGAGGGGCCGATCACCGGCCACGACCTGATGTGGTTCGCCGGGTGCCTGGCCGAGGGGCTCGCCTCCGTGCACGGCGCCGGCGTCCTGCACCGCGACGTCAAGCCGTCGAACGTGCTGATGGAGGGCCGCACGCCGATCCTCATCGACTTCGGCCTGGCGCGGGTCGCCGACGACCCGAAGCTCACCCACGCCGGGTGGCTGCTCGGCACGCCGGGCTACCTCGCCCCCGAGATCCTGTACGGCGAGGACGCGACCGCCGCCTCCGACCTGCACTCCTGGGCCGCGACGGTGGCGTACGCCGGCACCGGGCGCGCGCCGTTCGGCCGGGGCCCGTCGATGGCGATCATGGACCGGGTCCGCCGCGGCGAGCACGACCTGACCGGTCTGCCCCCGGACCTGCGCCGGGTGGTCGAGGCCACGCTCGACCCGGACCCGCTGCGCCGGCCCACGCTGGGGCAGCTGCTCGCCTGGCTGCGCCCGCAGACGACGCAGGCCGGCTCGCGTCGCCCGGTGCCGCCGCCCCCGGTGGCCACCGAGGACGTCTTCACGCTCCCGCTCGCGCTGGCGTCGCCGAGCGCGCTGGCCGACGCGCCCACCGACCGGGTGCCCGCCGGCTCCGACCTCGGGGCGCCGGCCACGCGGCTGGAGACCGAGCACGTCACGACCGCGATCCCGACCTGGGACGACGGCGCGGACGCATTCCCTGCCGAACACCCCCTCGCGTTCCCCCTCGCCCCGCCCCCGCCGAGCTGGGGCGAGCGTGCGCGGCGCGGCGTCCTCCTCGTCGGCGCCGCGCTGGCCGTCGGCGCCGGCACCGCGGCGTACCCCTGGTGGGTGATCGCCGTCCTCGTCGTGCTCGTCTGGCTGCTGCGCAGCGGCTCCCTGGCCGCCAGCGCCGCCGGCGACCGGCGCCGGCTGCGCGGCCGGCGGTGGTACGACGGGGCGCGGTTCCTGCTCGCCGCCCCCTGGCACATGGTGCGCTCGATCCCCGCCACGCTGGTGCTGGTGCTGTGGAGCGCGGGGCTGGCGGTGGCCGGCGCCCTGGTCTGCTACGCCGCGGCGGCCACCGCGCCGGTGACGCTCTTCGTCTCCGGCACGGTGCTGGCCGCGTCGCTGTGGACCGGACCCGGCGGCTCCCGGGTGCGCTCGCCGATCGCCCGCGCCGTCCACCCGCTCGCCGCCGACCCGCGCCGCTGGGTCGCCGCGGTCGTCGTCCTCGCGGTCCTCGCGCTCGGGCTGGGCGCGTTCGCCGAGCGCGGCCCCGACTGGTCGCCCGCCGACTCCCGGCCGCTGTCGTCGGTGGGGTAAGGGGTGCCCGGATCGGGAGACGCCCGCCCGTCGCGGGGCGGGTCGTGGCACCATGGGTGACATGCAGCACCGCATCCGCATTCCCTAGCGCGTCGAGCACCTTCGACGCGCCGACCTCTCGCACCCACGGGAGGTTTTTTTGTGCCCCGAGATCGACGAGAGAGAACCGATGGACCTGCACGGCTCGTTCCACGTCTACGACACCACCCTGCGCGACGGCGCGCAGCAGGAGGGGCTGACCCTCTCGGTCGCCGACAAGCTGTCGATCGCGCGGCAGCTCGACGACCTCGGCGTCGGGTTCATCGAGGGCGGGTGGCCGGGGGCGAACCCCAAGGACACCGAGTTCTTCCGCCGCGCGTCCGAGGAGCTCGACCTCAAGCACGCGCGGCTCGCGGCGTTCGGCGCGACCCGCCGCGCCGGGGTGCGCGCGGCCGACGACCCGCAGGTCGCGGCGCTCCGCGACAGCGGCGCCGGCGTGGTCACGCTGGTGGCGAAGTCGCACGACCGGCACGTCGAGCTCGCGCTGCGCACCACGCTCGAGGAGAACCTCGCGATGGTCCGCGACACCGTCTCCCACCTCCGCGCCGAGGGGCAGCAGGTCTTCCTCGACGCCGAGCACTTCTTCGACGGCTACCGCGCCAACCGCGACTACGCCCTCGAGGTGCTGCGCACGGCGTACGACGCGGGCGCCGAGGTCGTCGCCCTGTGCGACACCAACGGCGGCATGCTCCCCACCTGGGTCGGCGACGTGGTCCACGACGTCGTCGACACCACCGGGGTGCGCGTCGGCATCCACGCCCACAACGACAGCGGCTGCGCGGTCGCGAACTCGCTGGCCGCGGTCGCCGCCGGCGCCACGCACGTCCAGGGCTGCATCAACGGGTACGGCGAGCGCACCGGCAACGCCGACCTGGTCACCGTCGTGGCCAACCTCGAGCTCAAGCTGGACCGGCAGGTGCTCCCGGCCGGGCTGCTGCGCGACGCCACCCGGATCGCCCACGCGGTCGCCGAGGTCACCAACTTCCCGCCCGCGAGCCGGCAGCCGTACGTCGGCACCTCGGCGTTCGCGCACAAGGCCGGCCTGCACGCCAGCGCGATCAAGGTGGACCCGAACCTCTACCAGCACCTCGACCCCGTGCAGGTCGGCAACGACATGCGGCTGCTGGTCTCCGACATGGCCGGCCGGGCCTCGATCGAGCTCAAGGGCCGCGAGCTCGGCTTCGACCTGTCCGGGGACAAGGACCTGCTCGGCCGGATCACCGACCGGGTCAAGGTGCTGGAGGCGCGGGGCCACACCTTCGAGGCCGCCGACGCGTCCTTCGAGCTGCTGCTCCTCGAGGAGGTCGAGGGCCAACGGCCGTCGTACTTCGAGGTCGAGTCGTGGCGGGTGATCACCGAGACGCTGCACCACGCCCGGCCCGGCGAGGAGGCGGTCTCCGAGGCCACCGTGAAGCTGCAGTCGGCGGGCGTGCGCTACGTGGTCACCGGCGAGGGCAACGGCCCGGTGAACGCCCTGGACCAGGCGCTGCGCAGCGCGATCGGCCAGGCGTTCCCGGAGGTCGCGAAGTTCGAGCTGATCGACTACAAGGTGCGGATCCTCGACCAGGGGCACGGCACCGACGCGATCACCCGCGTGCTCATCGAGACCTCCGACGGCGAGTCGTCCTGGGTCACGGTCGGCGTCGGCCACAACGTGATCGAGGCGTCGTGGGGGGCGCTGGTGGACGGGCTGACGTTCGGGCTGCGGCGCCAGGGGGTCTAGACGCGACGCCGTCAGGAGCGGGGCGGCACCGGGATCCCGACGACGCGGGAGACCAGGTCGTCCCACCCGGCGAGCACCCGGTCGACCGGGAACTCCTCGACGCGCACCTGCTGGTCGAGGATCGGCAGCTCCAGCGGCGCGAGCAGCGCGGTCGCGAGCAGCGGCAGGTCGCCGTGGACGCCGAGCTCGGCGAGCAGGTGGCGCACGTGCATCATCGTGAAGGAGTACGCCGCGTACGAGCGGGTGCCGGCCGCTCCGGCCTCGCGGATCAGGTCGCCGTGGCGCAGCGTCGCCTCGAGCCGCGAGCAGCCGAACGCGAGCAGCCGGTCCAGCGGCGGGGCGCCCGGTCCGAGCGGCGGGGGACCGGAGATCACCGCGGCCTGCCACTCGGTCTCGGACCGGTTCAGCAGCGCGGCCATCAGCCCTTCGCGAGACTCGAAGCGGCGGAAGACGGTGCCCTTGCCGACGCCGGCGCGCGCCGCCACGGCCTCCATCGTCACCGCGCGCAGGCCGTGCTCCTCGACCAGCTCGTCGGCCGCGCGGAGCAGCGCCTCGCGGTTGCGCGCCGCATCGCGACGCTCCAGCGGCGGGGCGTCGAGCAGGGGGAGGATGCGGCGCTCGGACATGGCCTGCCCACTGTAGAGAGCAACGCCTCACCGGTTCGAGGTCCAGACCGGGAATACAACCGGACCACGGTCCGTTTTGCCCCGTGACCACCACGCCCCATGTTCCAGGAGGAACCCCATGTCCGACACCCGTGTCATCGTCCTCGTCGGCAGCCTGCGCGCCGACTCCGTCAACCGACGGATCGCCGAGAAGCTCCGCGACCAGGCCCCCGAGGGCGTGACCCTCGAGATCGCCGAGGGCCTCGCCGACCTCCCGTTCTACAACGAGGAGATCGACGGCGAGCAGGTCCCCGAGGCTGCTGCCCGGCTCCGCTCGCAGGTCGCCGCCGCCGACCGCGTCCTCGTGGTCACCCCCGAGTACAACGGCACCATGCCGGCCGCGCTCAACAACGCCATCGACTGGCTCTCCCGCCCGTACGGCGCCGGCGCCCTGACCGCCAAGCCGTTCGCGGTCATCGGCACCACCCCCACGCCGTACGGCGGCCGCTGGGCGCACGCCGACGCCAACCGCTCCGCGAACATCGCGGGCGCCGTGGTGCTCGAGGACGTGACCGTCTCCCAGCCCGGCGTCGACGTCGACGTCCTCGAGGACCCCGAGGTCCAGGCCCGCATGCAGGAGGCGCTGCGCTCCCTCGTCGAGTACGACCCCGCCCCCTCCTCGGCGGCCTGACCCGGGTCCCCTCCGGCGGCTAGGTTCGAGGTCGTGAGCGACCTCCACGACCTGACCGCGCTGGAGCAGGGCGCGCTCGTCCGACGCCGCGAGGTGTCGCCGCTCGAGCTCGTCGATCACTACCTCGAACGCGCCGACCGTCTCGACACGGTCGGCGCGTTCGTCACGTTGACGCCCGACCTCGCCCGGGCCCGGGCGGCGGCGCTGGCCGACGTCCCGGAGGACGCCGGCCCGCTGCACGGCGTACCGACGGCGGTGAAGGACCTCAACCTCACCGCCGGGGTGCGCACGACGTTCGGCTCGGCGGCCTTCGCGGACTTCGTGCCCGAGGTCAGCGACGGCGTCGTGCTCGCCCTCGAGGCCGCCGGCACGGTCAGTCTCGGCAAGACCAGCACGCCCGAGGTCGGCTCGCCCTGCTACACCGAGCCGGAGGGCCTGCCGCCGGCGGTGACGCCGTGGGACCGCACCCGGATGGCGGGCGGCTCGTCCGGGGGAGCGGCAGCGGCGGTCGCCGCCGGGCTGGTGCCCTTCGCGCAGGGCTCCGACGGGGGCGGGTCGATCCGGATCCCGGCGTCCTGCTGCGGGCTGGTCGGGCTGAAGCCGACCCGGGGCCGGATCTCGGGGTTCCCGATGCACGGGGACCCGGTGGGTTTGGCGACGGCCGGGCCGATCGCCCGGACCGTGCGCGACGCGGCGGCGATGCTGGACGTGCTCGCCGGTCGTCGGGTGGGGGATCCTTCCTGGGCGCCGCCTCCCTCCGAGTCGTTCCTGGCCTCCTGCGACCGCGAGCCCCGCCGGCTGCGGGTGGCGCGCTTCAGTGAACCGGTGCTCGCCGACAGTCCGCTCGACCCGGAGTGCCGGCGGGCCTGGGAGGACGCGTCGCACCTCCTGGAGCGCCTCGGGCACGACGTGGTCGACGTGGAGGTGCCGCTGCCCCGGGAGGCGGTGCCGGTCTTCGAGACCTGCTGGGCGGTGCTGACCGCGCTCACCGAGGTGCCGCCGGAGCGGGAGTCACTGCTCCGGCCGCTCACCCGTTGGCTCGCCGAGCGCGGCCGGGCGGTCAGCGGGCCCGACTTCGGGCTGGCGATCGGCGCGATGCGGAGGTACGCCGCGGACGCGCTGGCCGCGCTCGCGCCGTACGACGCCGTCCTCACGCCCACGCTGGCCAGCCCGCCGCTGCCGGTCGGCGCGATCCGCGACGACGCCGACCCCGCCGCCGACTTCGCGCGGCAGAAGGAGTTCTCGCCGTACACCTCGGCCTGGAACGTCACCGGCATGCCCGCGGTCTCGCTCCCGCTCCACCAGACCCCCGACGGCCTCCCGGTCGGCGTGATGCTGGCCGCCCGGCCCGCCGAGGAGGAGCTGCTGCTCGGGCTCGCCGCGCAGGTGGAGGTCGCCGCACCCTGGTCGGACCGGAGGCCGCCGGGGTGGTGACCCTGCGCCGCACCGCCGAGCTGGTGCCCGCCCAGCTGGACGAGGTGCGCGCGTTCCTCGACGACGCCTTCGGCGACTTCTCCGACGACGACTGGCGGCACGCACTCGGCGGCCGGCACGCCCTGGTCCACGAGGACGGCGTCCTGGTCGCGCACGGCTCGCTGGTGCCGCGACGGCTGCTCGCCGGCGGCCGTTCCCTGCGGACCGGGTACGTCGAGGCGGTCGCGGTCCGCCCCGACCGGCGCCGCCGCGGCCACGGCGGCGCGGTGATGGCCGCCCTCGAGGCCCTCGCCCCGGCGTACGACCTGCTGGCGCTGAGCGCCTCCGACGCGGGCGTCCCGTTGTACGAGGCGCGCGGCTGGCAGTGCTGGCGCGGGCCCACGTCGGTGCTCACGCCCACCGGGCTCGTGCGGACGCCCGAGGACGACGGCTCGGTGTACGTGCTCGGCGGTAGCGTCGACCTCGACAGCCCGATCGGCTGCGACTGGAGGGACGGCGATGTCTGGTAGCGAGCTCACGCCGTACCTCTGCGTCTCCGACGCCCACGCCGCGGTCGGCTGGTACGTCGACGTGCTGGGGGCGACGGTGGACCTGGCCCCGATCGAGATGCCCGACGGACGGGTCGGCCACGTCGAGCTCTCCGCCGGCGGCGCCCGCTGGATGATGTCGGACCCGTTCGAGGAGGCCGGCGTCGCGCCGCCCGACCCCGGGCGCGGGAGCGCCGTCAGCCTCCACCTCACCGTCGGCGACGTCGACGCCACCTGCGCCCGCGTCGTCGCGGCCGGCACCACGCTCGACCGCGGCCCGGAGGACAGCCCACCGGCCGGGCGGGTGGCCGTCTTCCGCGACCCGTTCGGTCACCGCTGGTTCCTCGAGCAGCCGTTGCCCTGAGGGCTGGTCGCCCTCGAAAGGCCGCCGTACGCGCGGTCTGGTCCGACAGAGCAGTTCGCAACTCATCAGTGCGACCCGGCGTCTCCTGAGGATGACCTCTCCGTCGGTCCGACGTGGCGGCCTTGCGGCCGCCCTGGTCGCTGCGTGTTCCTTGACCTCCGCGTGCGCCTCGCCCGAGAGCGGCTCCACCGTTCCCGAGAGCCGCACCGCCGCCCCGACCGAGACTCCAGACGTCGCCTCGGCGCCCCCGAGTCCCGATGTCCCACCCCTCACGCGGTGCAGCGACGTCGTACCCCCTGCTGGCGGCTTCGGCGAGGGCGACTTCGGTGCCGACCTCACGACAGGGACGGCGACCCTGAACGTCAGCGACACCCGGGACGGGCGGTACCGCAACATCACCTACGTGGTTGCCTACCGGACCGACCCGACGTGCCGCACCAGCCCGGAGGTGGCCCGCCTCCTGGATCGCTTGGACCTACCCGTCTGCTGCGCGACGCGGCGAGCGCTCAGCGGCTCAGCCCGGCCCGAAGTCGATCCGCATCACGGCTCGGCGCGGGGTCGGCCGGCTCACCTCCCGGAAGCCGGCGGCGGCGTACGTCGCGAGGCTGCCGACGTGCAGCTCCTCGGTGATGGCCGCGGTCGTCGTCATGGGGTACGCCTCGAGCGCGCGGGCGCCTCGGTCACGGGCGAAGCCGACCGCGGCGCGTGCCAGCGCGCGACTGACGCCGCGCTTCCGGAACTCGGCCCGGGTCAGCAGGCAGGTCACGGCCCAGACGCTCTCGTCCGCCGGGTCCTCGGCGCGCCCCAGCCACGGCACCTTGTAGACCCGGACCAGTCCGCCGTAGTGGGGGCGGGGCTCGACCGCGCACCACCCGACGGGCTCAGCGTCCAGGTAGGCGACCAGGCCGCTGGTCGTCGGAGCGGCGGGGTCGCCGCAGTCGGTCTGCCGGTAGAGCCGGTCCGCCCGGACCTCGCTCGGGACGCCCGCGAAGGTCTCGCCCGCCGCGAGCTTGTACCGCTGGCACTGGCACCGCGAGGACGGACCGCGCGACCCGAAGACGGCCTGCAGGTCCTCGGCCCGAGCCTGGTTGGCGGGGACGACAGAGATGGCGGCTTCCATGCCCGCACATGCTGCCAGTCGCCCCGCCCATCCCGACGCGCTCAGTCGCCGATGCCGCGCGCCTGCAGCGCGTCGCCGGTCTCGTGCGCGCGGGCGACGACGCGGACGACGAACGGCGTGAGCAGGGCCCGCGGGTGCCGGCCGAGGCCGCGTGCGCGGGCGGCGTCCCGGGTCTCCAGCGCCAGCGCGACGGTGCCCGGCAGCGCCTGGATCGCCAGCCCGAACGTCAGGGCGACCCGGTCGGGGTCCACCCCGAACCGGCGCAGCGGCCGCATCGCCCGCACCAGCGCGTCGAGCATCGCGTTGACCGGCGTGGTGGCGCTGAGCACGATCGCCGCGAGCGAGAGGCTGATCAGGTCGACGAGGGTCTCGACCGCCTTGTCGCGGCCGTACCACCACCACTGCAGCGCCGCCGCGAAGACCGCGAAGTAGAGCACCACCCGCGTCGCCCGCACGAGCGTGCGCAGCCGCACCCGGCCGACCAGCGGGAGGGCGAGCGCGGTGGCCAGGAAGACCCACGACCACTCCACGCTGCGGACCACGACGACGCAGAGGCAGTACGCCGCGAGCAGCGCGAGCTTGACGCCGACGCGGGCCCGGTGGAGCGGCGTGTCCCCGGGCTGGTGGACGCCGACCAGGATCGCGGTGCTCACGGCAGCGCCGACGCGACGTACTCGTCGACGGCCCGGTCCGCCGGCCCGTCGAAGCGCACCCGGCCGTCCTCGACCACGAGCACCCGGTCGCAGCGGCGGGCCAGGTCGAGGTCGTGGGTGACCAGGACCAGCTGCTGCTCGAGGGCGAGGAGCAGGTCGCCGACGCGACGGGTGTTGGCGAGGTCGAGCAGCGTCGTGGGCTCGTCGGCGACGACCACCGACGGCTCGGTGGCGAGCACGCCGGCGAGCGCGAGCAGCTGCTTCTGGCCGCCGGAGAGGCTGTGCACGCTGTCGTGCGCGTGGGCGCCGAGGCCGTACGCCGCGAGCAGGGCCAGCGCCCGCTCGCGCCGCCGGCCGGCGTGCTTCTCGTGCCGCCGCAGGGACAGCTCGACGTCCTCGACGCAGGTCGGCATCACCAGCTGGGCGGCCGGGTCGGTGAACACGAACGCCACCCGACGGCGTACGTCGGCGCCGCGGCGGGCGACGTCCAGGTCGTCGACGAGGACCCGGCCGCTGGTCGGTGTCACCAGGCCGTTGAGCAGCCGGGCCAGCGTGGACTTGCCGGACCCGTTGGCGCCGACGACGCCGATCCGGCGCTCGGTGAGGGTCAGGGTGGTCGGCGCGAGCACGACCCGGTCGCCCGAGGGGGTGGCGACCGTGACGCCCGCGTCGACGAGCTCGATGGTGGGCACGCTCAGCGACGGCCGCGGAGGAGCTGGGGGAACGCCCGGTGCACCTCGGCGGCGACGAGCGCGACCACCGTGGTCTTGAGCAGGTCGCCGATCCAGAACGGCGTGTCGTAGGTCAGCGCCTGCGACCAGGTCACGTCGAAGTGCAGCTTCATCCCGGCGACGCCGAGCGGGTGGACGACCAGGACGCTGGCAGCGAGGGAGCAGCCGAAGACGACCAGCGCGCGGGTCTTGCCGCGGTCGCCGGCCAGGTGCTTGACCAGCAGCCCGGCCAGCAGCGCGGCGAGGGGGAAGGAGAGCAGGTACCCGCCGCTCGGGCCGGCGAAGACGCCGGTGCCGGCGGAGTGCTCGGCGAAGACCGGCAGGCCGATCGCGCCGAGCCCGAGGTAGAGAGCGACCGCCAGGAACCCGCGGACCGGGCCGAGCAGGCACCCGCTGAGCATCACCGCGAAGGTCTGCAGGGTGATCGGCACGCCGGCGCCGCCGACCGGGATCGCCCCGACGTACGCGCACGCCGAGATCAGCGCGGCGAAGGCGGCGACCAGCGCCAGGTCGGTGGTGCTGAGGCGACGGCGGGCGTCGACGGGCGCCGCGGCGTCCTCGGTGGTGGTCATGCGCAGTCCTTCGCGGAGCGGACCTGAACGGTGGTCAGGTGAACGGCGTTCAGGTTAGGCTGGCGGGGACCGGGCGTCAACGGGACGGCCGAGGGAGGTGCGCCGTGCGCCATCACCGCGCCGACGTCGTCGAGCGGGCCCTGGCCGTGCTCGACGCCTACGGCCTCGCCGACCTCTCGATGCGCCGGCTGGGGGCCGAGCTGGGCGTGCAGCCCAGCGCGCTCTACCACCACTTCGCCAACAAGCAGCTGCTCCTCGCGGCGGTCGCCGACGAGGTCCTGGCCCGCGGGCCCCGCCCGCCCGCGGAGGGCACGTGGGACGAGCGGGTCGCCGCGGTCTGCAGCGGCCTGCGCGAGGCGGTGCTGGCCTACCGCGACGGCGCCGAGCTGGTCGCGACGGTGCACGCCTTCGGCCTCGGCGCGCGGGCGCCGTACGACGACCTGGTCGCCGCCCTGCGGCACGGCGGGCTGGACGACGGGCTGGTGCCGGTCGCGGCCCGGACCCTGGTGCACTTCGTGCTCGGCCACGTCTCCGACGAGCAGACGCACCTGCAGGCGGGGAGCGCCGGCGCGATCGGCGACGGGCCCCGGGAGACGTCCGACTTCACCCTGGGGCTGGGGATCGTGGTCGACGGGATCCGGGTGCGGGCGGGCGAGCTCAGCCCGGGTCCACGACCGCGCCGCTGAGCTCGGCCAGCCAGACGGCGCCGGCGAGGTCGAGCCGGGTGTCGCGCAGGGTGGCCGCGGTCAGGTCGACGCCGTCGAGCGTGGCGCCGCGCAGGTCGGCGCCGGTCAGGTTGGTGCCGCGGACCGTCGCGCCGGAGAGCCGGGCGCCGCGTAGGTTCGCGCGGCTGAGGTCGGCCATCGACAGGTCGGACTCGCCGAGGTCGACGTCGGCAAGGTCGATCCCGGCCAGCTTCGCGCCCCGCGCCGTCACCCCGCGCCACCGCCCGCCGCGGACCGTCAGCGCCCGCAGCGCGCACTCGGTCAGCACCGAGCCGTCGAGCTTGCAGCCGTCCAGGGTGACGTCGAAGAGGCTGGTCCGGCGGAACTCGCAGGCGATGAACGCGCTCGCGCGGTGGGTCGAGGAGTTGAGCCGGCAGCTCGCGAAGACGCACTCCTGGAACAGCGCGCCCGCGGTCGTGCACTCGCTGAGGTCCACGTCGATGAAGGTGACCCCGCGGAAGACCGCGGCGCCGAGGTCCTCGCCGTACCAGTCCTCGCTGCGGACCTCGCCGCCGTCGAGCTCGCGCACCGTCATCGCGGCCTCAGCTTGAGCAGCTTGCGCGGCCAGACAGCGGTGGACAGGCCACCGCCGACCGCGCGCTGCTCGAAGTGCAGGTGGCAGCCGTCGGGGGCGCCGTCGTCGGACGCGCGGGCGATCAGCGTGCCCTTCTTGACCCGGTCGCCGGGCTCGACGTACACGCGTCGGGTGTGCCCGATGACCAGGTCGAAGCCGAGCTTGCGGTTGCGCAGCAGCAGCGGGTTGCGGCCGTACGCCGGCCCGAGCGAGCCGTTGTCGACGACCCGCACCCCCCGCCGCGCGAACAGCCGGGTGCCGCACGGCATGGCGACGTCGATGCCGTGGTGGAAGCCGCGGCCGCCCCGGCAGCGCGGGTCGGGGGAGTAGTACGGCGCGCTCGTGCAGCCGAAGGGGATCATGATCCGGTGCGCCCGGCCGTACCAGGGCGAGGTGTAGCGGGTGCGGTCCTCGGTGAAGAACTCCCACCGTGGGTCCGGCTCCGCCGCGGCCGGCACCGCCGGCGCGAGGACGAGCAGCAGGGGCAGGACCAGCAGGGTCGAGAGCAGTCGCACGCCCCCAGCCTCACACACCCGCCTTCCGGCGAGTGACGCGGAACGGTCGGGACGCGGGGCTCGCAGCGACTGGACCGAAGAACCTGTCGCTTGACCGACGAAGCTCCGTCGGTCAAGGGGAAGTTTCACCGGTCGACCGGTGAATCGTCCCCCCGGTCGGCCTCACGGCACCCGCACCGCAAGCACCGCGATGTCATCGCGGGCGACCCCGCCCTGGAAGTCCAGGACGTGCTCGACGAGGCCGGGGACGAGGTGGTCGCTGCTGGCGGGGAAGAGCCCGCCGAGCGTGTCCAGCAGCCGGTCCTCGCCGAACCAGGACTCGGCGCCCTTGGCCTCGGTGACGCCGTCGGTGTAGAGCACCAGGGCCTCGCCCGACCGCAGCACGAGCTCGTGCTCGGGGTAGACGGCGTGGTCGAACGCCCCCACCAGCGGACCCACGAGCTCGACCCGGGCCGGCGCCGCGTCCGGGCGCAGCAGCACCGCCGGCGGGTGTCCGCCCGTGGTCAGCGTGACCCGCCAGCCGTCCGCGTCGGGGCGCAGCCGCGCGAGCAGGACGGTGCAGAACCGGTCGGTCTCGTGTGCGAGCACCGTCTCGTTGAGGTGGCTCAGGACGTCGCGCAGCGGCATCGGAGCGGGGGCGAGGGCGCGCAGGGAGTACCGCGCCAGCGCGGTGACCACCGCCGCGTCGACGCCCTTGCCGCACACGTCGCCGAGGACGACGACCCACTCGCCGTCCGGGAGCGCGAAGACGTCGTAGAAGTCGCCGCCCACCACCGAGCCGTCGCCCGCGGGGCGGTACGCCGCCGCCACGTCGAGGCCGGGGATGCGCGGCGGCAACGGCGGGATGAGCGTCTGCTGCAGGGTGCGCGCCAGCGTCCGGGCGTGCGCCTCCGAGCTCTCCGCGCGCTCCTTGGCCGCCACCAGCTCGCGCTCGTACCCGCGCCGCTCGGTCGCGTCGAAGAGGGCGATCCGGACCACCCGGGGCGTGCCGTCCTCGAACCGGTCGAGGGTCGCGTTGACCAGCACCGGCAGCCGGCTGCCGTCTCGGCGGCGCACGTCGACGGCGATCTCGCGGACCGTGCCCTGCATCCGCAGCATCGGCGCGTAGTGCGTCTCGTGGAAGATCCGCCCGCCGACCGTGAGCAGGTCGGCGAACGTGCGGCTCCGCAGCTCCTCGAACGTGAAGCCGGTCCAGGTCAGGAAGGTCTCGTTGGCCTTGATGATCCGGCCGTCGGGCGTCGTCGAGAGGTAGCCGCAGGGCGCGCGCTCGTAGAGCTGGACCGGGTCGTCCTCCGCCAGCGCGTCCTGGAACGCGTCGGCCGCCTCCTCCTGCGACACCAGCCGACCCCGAGCGCCGTCAGGCGGCGCGCCGACCCCGCACGAACGGCGC